>CAJFVQ010000031.1 GCA_904420535.1 Candidatus Cryptoclostridium obscurum | reverse complement strand
GCAAGGTTCGGATCGTCCTGAACAAAGGTATATTCGGTATCATCTGCCATGGCACCGAAACTTAGTCCCATCATAAGGATCATAGTCAAGACGAGAACGGTGAAAAACTTAGAAGATCTCATTGTTATTTTCCCTCCTGAATATTTTTGCAAAATACAACCTTTGATTAGTGATTCATAGAGCATGACTATTTTGTAAAAAATATATCTCGTTTTCTTCCTTATAAAATATTAAAATATCTCCCGTTTTCCTCCTTTCCAATAACTCGGGAAGCGTAATTCTGTGTAAAATTTTTGAAAATTCATTAAATGTAAACAATATTAACAACAGGTTGTCATTTTACAGTTTAAATTTTACACATATTTAACATTTTGTCAATATATATCTTTCATGACAAAGTATTTATATTACAAAAATTTTCGTAATATTTTTAAATTTTTGGAACTAAAAGAATCTCAAAATAAGCAAAGAATTTTGTGCGGGGATGTTATTATGACGGCGACAGCGATTATGTTTATGTTGATAAGTTAGGACATTTACGTAAACCCCATTATATAACACAACATTTTTCTATCTTATTTTCTATCTTATACTTATTAAAACAAAATAATATGCCCCATATCAAATTCCATGCTTTGAGTCTGTCATGTGCGTTGGCTATGATTAAAAATGGCGTACATCTGAAAATAGTTAAAGAATCTTTGGGGCATAGTAGTTATGCGACGACCGATAAAATATACGGTCACATAGAAATGTCAGATAAGTCCATGGCAACAGGTGGAAATGCGCAAAGTATAGGGTTGGATGATATATTTATGCATAGTATTCATTGCGTTTTACCGTTTCCCTGACGAAAGTGTAAAACAAACTCACTGATTATGCTGGTCGTTTCTTGTAATTAAAAATTTTTTAAAATTTTTAGCGTAGAACTGACGGAGAAAGCTTTGATTATGCAATTTATATGTTTTACAATATGGAAAATTTTGATAAAATCCTATAAACTAAACCGCCTGCTAAACAAGTTTTGCTTGCATTCTATTTGGAGTTGTGGTATAATTCCTTATTGATTATGCGGGTGTGGCGGAATGGCAGACGCACCAGACTTAGGATCTGGCGGGTAACCGTGGGGGTTCAAGTCCCTTCACCCGCACCAAATCCGGTTTTCCGGGAAAAATCGTTACGAATTTGAATTTAGAAATCAGAGGAGCAGTGAAAGAAAAATGAACTACGAAGTTAAGAGAGAAGGCAAAAACCAAGCGGAACTCACTATCACTGTTGAGAAAGAAACCGTTTTAAAATCCATGAACCAGGCGTATTTGAAATTGGTCAAAGAAGTGACCATTCCCGGATTCAGAAAAGGAAAAGCCCCTCGTTTCGTTTTGGAACAAAAAATTGGTAAAGCCCCTATCATTGAAGAGGCTGCTGAAATTATGATGTCTCCCGCCTATGCCGAAGCTATTACCACCGAAGGACTCGAACCAGTGGATCGTCCCGAAGTGGAAATCGTTTCCATTGGTGAAGAAGAAGACTTTATTTTTAAGGCCACCGTTACCTTGCGCCCCGAACCTGAATTGGGGGAATATAAAGGCCTCGAGTTGAAAAAACGCGAAGTCACTTTAACCGATGAAGATGTCGAAAATGAAATTAATCGGATTCTTGATCGTCATGCCAAAATGGTAGTTGTGGACGATGGTGTTCAGGATGAAGATATGGTTCAGATCTCTTATAAAGGATATGTCGACGGAGAAGCCTTTGAAGGCGGCAGCGCTGAGAAATATTCCCTTGGTATTGGCAGCAATACTTTTATTCCAGGTTTTGAAGATCAATTGAAAGGACATAAAGCCGGTGAAGACGTGGAGGTCAATGTGACCTTCCCCGAAGATTATCATGCCGAAAACTTGCAGGGAAAAGATGCCAAATTTGATGTTCATATTTCCGAAGTTCGCAGGAAAGAGCTGCCTGAACTCACCGATGATTTTGTCAAAATGGTTTCCAGTGCCGAGAATATTGCCGATTTCAGGGAAACGACCAAACAACGTTTGGAAGAGTCCACAGCTCGCCAGATTGACGATGATTTGAGAAATCAGGCGGTAGATGCGCTGCTCGACATCACCGATGTGGAAATTCCCGAAATCATGATTAATGATAAGATTGACAGTTTTATGGAAGATATGAATTCTCGCCTTTCTCAGCAAGGCTTAAGCTTGGAACGGTATGTGGAATTCACTGGCAAAACCATGAAGGATCTTCGAGAAGAGAGCCGTCCCAATGCGGAACGCGCCGTAAAGACCGAAGTGGCCCTGATGGAAGTTGCTAAAAGAGAAAACCTTGAAGCCACCGAAGTTGATATTGACGCTGAATGCACCAAAGTGGCTATGATGACCAACACCGAATTGGATGTTATTAAAGACCGTCTGATGAAAACCGGTCAATACAGTGTTCTTGTCTTCACGATTTTAGTGAAAAAGGCCATTGATTTCTTGGTGGACAACGCTAAGATTGTACCTTATAAAGAAGATGCTGAACAAGCGGAAGACAAAGAATAAACAAGTATGATAATGTTCTTTTCGGGGAAACATTCGCATAGATTGCGTATAGATTGAAGGAGGAACAGAATGCCCTATAATTACAGCATCCCATATGTTATTGAGCAAACCAGCCGTGGCGAACGCTCCTACGATATTTTTTCCCGTTTGTTGAAAGATCGCATCATCTTTCTTGGTGATGCCATTGATGATAATGTCGCCAATATTATTGTGGCGCAGATGCTCTTTCTGGAAGCGGACGACCCGAAAAAAGACATCAGTTTTTATATCAATAGCCCCGGCGGCTCCATTACCTCAGGCATGGCCATTTATGACACCATGAACTATATTAAATGTGACGTTTCTACGATCTGCGTGGGAATGGCCGCCAGCATGGGAGCTTTCTTACTCTCTGCGGGCACGCCGGGAAAACGCCTTGCTTTGCCCAATAGCGAAGTAATGATTCATCAACCCTTGGGCGGAGCCCAGGGCCAGGCAACGGATATTGAGATCCATGCAAGACATATTTTAAGAACAAAAGAAACCATGTGTCGCCTTATGGCCCAGCAAACCGGGCAATCGCTGGAACGAATCCAGGCGGATACAGAACGCGATAATTTTATGACTGCATATGAAGCCCAGGCTTATGGTCTCATCGACCGAGTCATTGAGGCAAAATAAGGAGGGGCTATGAGTCAAATGGACAGTCATGATGGCGCCCGTTGCGCATTTTGCGGGAAATCCCAAGATCAAGTAAAAAAACTTGTTGCTGGCCCCGGCGTCAACATTTGTGATGAATGCGTCACCCTTTGCATGGAGATCATCGATAATGCCATTGCCGAAGAAGAAGGGGAAATGGATTTTTCCGAACTGCCGAAACCGCGGGAATTGGCTAGATGTCTTGATGATTACGTCATTGGTCAGGATGATGCCAAAAAAGTTCTGGCTGTTGCAGTTTATAATCATTATAAGCGAATTGGCGCTCCCGTCAGCAACGATGATGTGGAATTGCAGAAGTCTAATATTCTGTTGGTCGGTCCTACCGGAACAGGGAAAACATTACTGGCCCAAACCTTAGCCAGATTTCTCCATGTTCCTTTTGCCGTGGCCGATGCGACAACCCTTACCGAAGCCGGTTATGTGGGGGAAGATGTGGAGAACATCTTATTAAAGCTGCTCCAAGCTGCTGACTTTGATGTAGATGCGGCGTCCCACGGAATTATCTACATTGACGAGATTGATAAAATTACCCGTAAGAGCGAAAACCCCTCTATCACCAGAGATGTAAGCGGGGAAGGGGTTCAGCAGGCTCTACTGAAAATCCTTGAGGGAACTGTTGCCAGTGTGCCACCGCAAGGCGGGCGGAAACATCCCCATCAAGAATTCATCCAGCTTGATACGACCAATATTCTTTTCATTTGTGGCGGTGCTTTCGACGGTCTCGATAAGATCGTGCAAAAGCGCATGGGCAGTGGTGTTATGGGATTTGGTGCCGATATCAAAGAGAAAAAAGAAGACATTGGCGAACTTTTGGCCAATATTATGCCGGAGGATCTGTTAAAATTCGGTTTAATCCCGGAATTTGTCGGCCGTCTCCCTGTCATCGGTAAATTGATGCCATTGAATCGAGATGCTTTGGTTCGCATTTTGAAGGAACCAAAGAATTCGTTAGTGAAACAGTATCAAAGTCTTTTTGCCATGGATCATATTGAACTGGAGTTTGAAGACAGTGCTTTGGAAGATATTGCGGAGACTGCTATGAAACGGAATACCGGCGCTCGTGGTCTTCGTGCTATTATGGAAGACTTCATGGGCGATCTGATGTTTGATTTGCCTTCTCGTAGCGACGTGAAAAAAGTCATCATTAATAAAGCATTTACCTCGGGAAGCGGAGAGCCTGTGCTTATTTTGCGCGATCCCCAGGAAATAAAAGATCTGGCGGAGCAGGCCAATCACGCCGCCGTTCATATCGTCGGCGATAGCAACACCTCTGCGTAAATACGGATCCGTAGTTGTTAAATTTTATAGTCTGAATCTAAGATTGAAAGAACGGTGTGTGAATTACATACCGTTCTTTTTTTAGAATCTATCGTGAATTTAGTGGCTGATAGCTGTATGCATCAAGAATGATTTTGGACGATTCATTGTTGCAATAAAAAATGAGCAATCACTTCCGAGAGATTTTGATCATAAGTTATGGTTTTATGGAGTCATATTTTTAGACAAAATACACTGTTTTGTAATGGCAAAAATTGAATGGTCGATATTTTCTCTTTGCCCCATTTTTTCCCCATTTTGGGGAATCCTAAGAAAAACTGAGTAAAGGAGAATGCATATGTTGACCAATGTTCTTTTGAGCATTATGATAGGAATTTCCGTAATTACATTGTTTTTTCTTTTTTCGCAGCGTCGTAGTCCTACCGTTTCCAAAGAGGGTAGACAATGCAATTATATGTCAAAACACAGTAGTAAAGAGATTGCACGTCTGGAATCTCTGCGAAAGGTATCCCTCAATGTACCGTTGGCAGAAAAAACACGGCCAAAGGATTTTTCCGAAATTATTGGTCAAGAGGGCGGCCTGGAAACGTTAGAAGCTGCCTTATGCGGTCCCAACCCACAGCATGTGATCATTTACGGTCCGCCTGGTGTTGGCAAAACCGCTGCCGCCCGTCTTGCCTTAGAAAAAGCAAAAAAGAGCCCCGGAACTCCCTTTCTTCCCGATGCCAAAATGATAGAGGTCGATGGGGCCACTTCCCGTTTTGATGAACGCGGCATCGCCGATCCTCTGTTGGGAAGTGTTCACGACCCCATCTATCAAGGAGCGGGCGCTTACGGTCAGGCTGGCGTTCCTCAGCCGAAGGAGGGGGCTGTCAGTAAGGCCCATGGTGGTGTTCTGTTTATTGATGAGATCGGCGAACTTCATCCTATCCAGTTAAACAAATTACTGAAAGTATTGGAAGACCGCAAGGTCATGTTGGAAAGTTCTTATTATCAGGAGGAAAATCCCGAGATCCCCAAGCACATTCATGATATTTTTCAGAATGGTCTTCCAGCGGATTTTCGCTTGATTGCCGCGACGACTCGCAGTCCTCACGAACTTCCTCCGGCATTGCGTTCCCGTTGTGTAGAAATTTTTTTCCGCTCTCTCCACAGTCACGAGTTGGAACAAATTGCAATCAATAGCGCCGAGCGATCCGGTTTCCATCTGGATCCGTCCGAAGCTTCGGTCGTAGCTTCTTACGCATCCAATGGACGTGAAATCGTCAATATGATTCAGTTGGCCGCTGGAATGGCGCAGCAAAGCAGCCGCAACACCATTTCTCGCAGAGATTTGGATCGTGTAATTCAGCAAGGGCATTATACCCCTCATCCGGAGCGCCAGATGCCCAAAACTCCTCGAGTTGGTCATGTCACAGGTCTTTGTGTAGGGCAGGGTGGAGAAGGGAGTATTTTACCTCTGGATGCAGCTGTCTTTCCAGGCTGTGGAAATTACGTGATCTCCGGGATTGTAGAGGAGGAAGAAATGGGTGGACAAGGTCACAAAATCCGTCGCCGCAGTATGGCCAAGAATTCAGCGGAAAATGTCATTTCCGTACTTCGTCGCTGTACCAATGCGGACTGGAGTAAACTTGATTTCCATTTGAGCTTTCCCGGAGGCATTCCTGTGGACGGCCCTTCAGCAGGAATTACCATGGCAACAGCACTTTACTCTGCTGTGGAAGAGAAGCTTCCTGACAATCATATAGCTATGACCGGAGAATTATCTTTGTGCGGTGACGTACTTCCAGTGGGTGGTGTCACTGAGAAAATTGAAGCTGCAGTCCGTGCCGGGGCGCAAAAAGTATTAATTCCCCGGGATAACTGGCAGGACCATTATATGGAATTTGCGGCTGAAATTGTTCCTGTTGATACTTTTGAGGATGTATTGCATCAGACCTTTGGTGGTACAACCATCTCTCAAACAACGGTTGTCTCAGTCTCGTGAGGTTTCGACAAAAGAATACTATTTTGTCATGTGTTTTATCTAAATCCATATAAGCCAAATAAATTTTGGATTAGGAACCGGCGTATCTTTTTACGTCGGTTCTGATTGACTTCGAGAATTCTTCCTAATTTTTCACGAATCTAGATTTGTTCGCCATTCATCAACGGAACTAAAGGTTAGATATGGTTTTAAAAACCATATTAAAATTATTAATGATGTTGTGTTATATTTTTTTGAGAATATAATATTGAAATGATTTCTATTTTATGATATGATCATAATAGGTGATATCTATGAATTTTGATGAATTGAACCAATTAATCGATGATTCGATCATGAGTTCCGATTTCCGCAGCAAAAATATACCAAATATCGATCTTTATATGGATCAAGTCATGACCCTTATCAATGACGGTTTTTCATCGGATACCAATGATGAAAAACGTTTGACCAAAACAATGATTCATAATTACAGTAAAGAAGGTTTGTTAAAACCTATTCAGGGGAAAAAATATTCCAAAGAGCATATTTTACAGATGCTTTTGATTTATCAATTAAAAAATACATTGAAGATCAGCGATATTAAAACGGCATTTACTGCTATGACTCAGTGGGAAGATTATAACGAAGAAGTTCTTGCCGATTCCTTTGATCGTTTTATGGAATTGAGAGGTTTTGAAAAAGAAACCATTCAAAAATGTCTTACGAAAGAACTCAGCGAAATTCATTTAGATTTGGAGAATGAAAAGGATTTTTTTATTGCAATGCTGTCTGTCGCCACGATGTCTTACGCGTTAAAATCCATTGCAGAACACATGATCGCTGCCATCACAGAGAAACATAATCTTGATAAATAACTTTGCATACTATTAGAAAACTGCAATATGAAAAACAAATTACAATCGCTTTTCAAGGGATGTTCGAGACAGAATCGACAAAAGAAATACCTCGGGTGCTTTAACGCAACCGAGGTATTTCTTTTTTATGGCAGAACTGTACTTAACCAAGCTTTATCCCAATTCCGGAAGATGATTTTACTGAGAGAGCGGAAGAGACACAAAATAGTTTTTGAGAGACAACGGGCATTCTTTCAGCATTATGCGGATTCCAACAGGCAGTCATTATTTGGATTTTTAATCATTTGTTAACATAACGTCATCATTTTAAAAATAACTGGGGCCTAAGATAAAACCATTGCAAAAATCCGAAAAGGAAAGTTCAATGAAGCCAAGTGATATCATTTTACTTTCAAAATAGGAGCGAAAAGAGGAGGAAAAAATGACTGAATTGGAAAAAGCATTGAAGGGAAAGTCATACAATAGTCTTGACAAAGAAATCATGGAATTTCAATCTCAAGTAAAGAAAACATGCTATGAGTTGAACCATTTATTGCCCGAGGACCCTAAACG
>CAJFVQ010000030.1 GCA_904420535.1 Candidatus Cryptoclostridium obscurum | reverse complement strand
GAGCTCTTGGGAGATGATGCAGTCGTAATTTTCCGTTCCCTCTTCAAATACGGAGCCCTCGGTGATGGCGGAGGTGCCGTCGAGAAAATCCCTCATGGCGTTATCGCCGGAATATCCAATGAGGGAAAAATCGCCGGCAGTCATCGTTCCCATGTCGCCGCCGAACATTTGCCCCATATCGCCGAAGGGATTACTGCTTTCATCGGAGCTGTCTTCTGAAGTTCCGGAATCGGTGATAGGGGTCAGTCTCCCGTAGCGTTGAGGGAGGAGGAAATGGTATAGTAAAAATCCTCCACGGTGGAAGCCTCGGCGTATTGGCTCAGCTCATCGACGGAGAGGCTTTCGGAAAAGCCCTCGAAGTCCGACGGTTCAAAGGAGGGGGGGCTCTCCCTCTCCGTTTTGGTTCGCCATAGAATTTTCCATCATAGCATTGCGATCAACGGTGATCTCCGCTGTAATAGACAATCCTTCCAGTGTATTTTCTCTGGCATTTTCTGCTGCCTGACGAATGGAAAGCCCGATACAAAGTGAGATAGCGATAATAAAAATAATGAGTCCGATCAGGATGTTTCTGCCTTTGGAGCGCATCACGTTGCGGAAGGCATTTTTCAGAAGATACATAAGTCTCGCCTCCATAAAAATTAAAAAATCAGTGGTATCAATATACCCGTTATTTTTTGTGAAAGCGGTGAGAAAACCATGATAAGCAGGTGTTAAAAGATGAAATAATTGAAAAATTTTCTAAAGGAAAACAAAATATTTTCATTTTTTATTCATAAAAATTTATATTTGGATGAAAATTTTACACTAAAAAGACCTTCACTTTTTTAGTGAAGGTCTCGTTTTTTAGTGAAAGACTTAATTTTAAATGGTTCTTTGGGATTCCCGGACTTTTTGTTCTTTTTTGAGACGTTTTTTTGCTTCTTCAATGGTTTCGCCGTCTCTGGTGAGATAATTTTCTATAAACCGATCTTCTATTTTCGCATAACGGCTGACAACGGTATCTTGGATCTTTTGAAACCCATTGGTGACGTTTTCCGCGATTTTTTCATTGGCCTTTATGATCTTTGATTTTGTCATATTTCTTTTCCTCCTTATCATGAATATTGTTTTCGTATGATGCCGATTCCAAAACAGTATCGTTTTTCAGTATCGCAATGGATTTTCCCTCGTCCATTGGTACGCTTCGTTTACCGCAATCCTTTGCAGAGGGGAATCAAAGAGATCAACAATATGACCCCCAGCAAACCGATGACGATGCCGAGAACCAAATGGCTCCATACCATGGAAAAACACATACCGACGCCGAGGGATAAAGCACCAATCACCCCGATAAAAACAGTAAAGATTGTTTTTCCCGAGATTTTAATAGGGGCTTTGCCTTCCATTTTACGCCAAATCGTAATAGTAATCAGACCCAGAATCAGTCCAATGCAGCCGAAAACAATTCCAGGTTGAAAGGCATTCCATTGAGGAATCAATGCCATACACATCCCAAGAGCAAACAAAACTCCACTGACAGTTCCTAACAGCAACGCGATAAAACTGCTTTTCTTCATAAAATTGACCTCCATTTTATTGTAAGATTGATTTTAAAACAACAGTTGATGTTTTATTGTAATTTTAGTATAATTACTGAGAAGAATAAAATCAATCAACAATATCACATCTAGTGTTGGAATAATAAAAAAATTGAGAGGCTCCCATGAACACAAAAAACAATAAACGCCGCAAAGAGTCCATCGATAAAATTCAAAGGGTGTTTATTACATTATTACAAAAACAAGAATTGCATGAAATTACCGTGGCTAAAATTTGTAAAGAGGCGGGGTTGAATCGCAGTACTTTTTACGCCAATTATATCGATATTTATGATCTCGCCGATAAAATGAAAGAGCACCTTGAGGAAGAAGTGAACCGTCTCTTTGAAGAGGAAGTTGCCAAAGGTTTCAATAGCAACGACTATTTAAAATTGTTTCGTCATATCAAAGAAAATCAATTATTTTATCGTACTTATTTTAAACTAGGATATGATAATAATTACCGTATCAAGCTTTACGATACTCACCAAGCAGAACGCCATTTTGATAACCAATATATTGATTACCATATTGAGTTTTTCAAATGCGGTTTGAATGCTGTAATTAAAAAATGGCTTGCCAAAGGTTGTTTGGAATCTCCTGAAGAGATGTATGAGATCATTCAAAGTGAATATCGGAGTCGCACTTGAAGATATTGCCGACATGGAAACGTCTTTGTAGAGGATTGGTAAGCACAGCGTTTTCATGTCTTTTTTTGCGAGAGAGGCTGCGGACTTTTCCCATCGGATCGAAATTTTTATCTTGCCAAGAAATATAGGTCATGCTATAATAAATAAACAAAAGAGAGACAGGGGAGCTTGATCCATCAGGCTGAGAGGAAGCGAAAAGGAGCTTCGACCCTTTGACCTGATGTGGATAATGCCACCGTAGGAAGCTGATACAGCAGTTAATATTCGGCAGGTATACCATCGGGTATACTTTTTTTATTTTGTTTTTCTTTGGTTCGTTTCTTGACTTCCGTTGTCGCAAATGGTTTGATTTTCCATTGATCCCATATCAACGGAATGGAAAAAAGGAGGAAAAATGAAATTACCGGAAACTTTGAACCACGGTCTTTTGTGGTTTGGTGCCGCCGTTTCCTTGGCGGAGATGATGACAGGTACTCTCTTTGCTCCCCTGGGCTGGAGCAAAGGTCTCGGCGCTGTTATTTTGGGCCATGCCATTGGCTGTTTGCTGCTGTATTTCACCGGCCTCATCGGCGCTGAAACAAAAATGCCTACTGTAAGATCGGGACGCATCGCCTTTGGCCGTTATGGTTCCTATGCCTTTTCTGTTTTCAATATCATCCAGCTTTTGGGATGGACTGCCATTATGATCATTGGGGGCAGTGCCGTTCTCAGGCAAACAGTTTATTTGCTTACTGGGTATGAAAATAGCGTCTTGTGGACGATTCTTATCGGCGCCTTGGTAGCAGTTTGGGTGGCTGTTGGCTTCAAAAATGTCGGCAAGATCAATATTTTTGCCGTAGGGGGATTATTGATCCTCACCATTGTTTTGAGCTTTGTTGTATTCAAAGGCGAGATACAGCCGGTGGAAGGCTCCCTTACTTTCGGCGCCGCCGTGGAATTGAGTATTGCCATGCCCTTATCTTGGCTACCCTTGATCGGCGACTATACCAGGGAAAGTCAGCATCCAAAGCGTACCGCCGCTGTCAGCGCCGTTACTTATTTCTTTGGTAGTGTGTGGATGTATGTCATCGGCATGGGCCTTGCTCTTTACGCAGGAGAAAGCGACATCGGTGTGGTGTTGGCCGCGGCAGGTCTCGGCGCGGCGGCTCTATTTATCGCTTTATTTTCCACCGTCACTACAACCTTTCTCGACGCTTATTCCGCCGGGGTCAGCTTTGCCAACCTCACCGAAGGCAAAGGAGAAAAAGCCTTTGCTTTGCTGGTTTGCGCCGTTGCCACGGTTTTGGCCATCTTTTTCCCTATGGATCAGTACGAGAGCTTTCTCTATCTCATCGGCTCCTTTTTTGTACCCATGGTCACCCTCTTACTGATGGAATATTTCGTCTACGGCAGCCGATCTATTGACGTTGCCTTCCGTTGGGATAACGCCGTTTTGTGGGTGGTAGGCTTTATTCTCTACCGCATTTTTCTTTCCGTCGATACGGTGGTGGGAAGCACCGTGCCGGTGATGGTGATTTT
>CAJFVQ010000029.1 GCA_904420535.1 Candidatus Cryptoclostridium obscurum | reverse complement strand
TGGGAACCGTGATCTCCCAATTCATCGCCAACCTTCAGCTTTCCGATGATGAAATCGCTATCATGGATATGGAGGCGGGGATTGAACATTTTGGGCGCGGTATCGACAACCATATCGACGTCATCCTGATGATGATTGATCCATCCTATGAATCTCTTCGGCTTTCTTCAAAAGTCAGCGAGTTGGGGAAAAGTATAGGAAAACCAGTGTTTTTCATTTTGAATAAAGTGACGGAAGCCAATGGGGAGGCCATGCGAAAGGCCATCGCCAATCGCGATGCCATTCTTGGGGAAATCCCGGAAAACGCCGCCCTGCAGCAAGCCGGCCTTTTAGGTCAGGAGCTGGATATTTCTATCCCCCAAGCCAAAGAAGCGGCGGAATCGCTGCTCCGGGCCATGTCGTAAAACAGTCAATAAAAAAGCCTTCCGCGATACATCGCGGAAGGCTTTTTTATTGGCGCAAATCAGGAAATTTCTTCAAGGAAAGAGAAATCCGTAATGTCTTCAAATTGCAAATAATCATAGGGGCCATCAAACTCAGGATGTTGATCCATCCAGGCGATAATATCCGTAAATTGACTTTCTTCCGGCACTTCCAAGGGCACAAACTCCGTGGCCTTCAAAGCGTTGGCAGCGTCTTCTGAGAACTCTCCCACTTCAATCACGGCGTCAAGGACATCGTCGATGCCGTTATTTTGCAAATATTCTACGGCGTCGGCATATCCTCGGTAAAAAGCCGAGACCGCTTCCCCATGATTTTCGATATATTCCTCAGGGAAAAGCATCACAGCAGCGTAAATTCCTAGGTCGTTGGAACTTCCGATGCGCACTGCCCCTCGGGCTTCGGCCATAGCGCCGTAGGGTTCCGGTACGACGGCTAAATCAAGATCGCCGCTGAGTACTTGTTCAATGCGGGTCATTACGTCGGGAACCATTACTTTTTGAGCCTCTCCAGCCTCATCGGCAATATACTCCATCAAACAATTTAAGGCAATGCCGTTGGTATGGTTTCCTGTGATGTCATCAAGGGATGTAATACCTGAATTTGTCGAAGCGATGATTGCAAAATCTGTTTGGATCAGCGAGGTCATTTTCATATCCATTCCCGCAGCCAGATACAGCACATCGGCTACCATGTCAGACATGACGCCGTCCACCTCCCCTGCCTGTAAAGCGGCGTTGCGATCGGTGGGACTTTGGAAATTTTCTAAGGTTACTGTGAGACCGTGATCCTCAAAATATCCCTGTTCCATGCCGACGATGATGGGTACTTTGTCGATGGAGGGCATGGCGGCTATCGTCATAGTTTCTTGTACAGAAGTCTCTTCCTGCTCTCCGCCGCCGCAGGCTGTGACAAAGCAGGCTATAAAACAGCAAAGCAATAAAAATGTAATTCTTTTCATGGAGTGTTTCCCTTTCATTTTGGCAGATGCTTTTCAACTGTGATGTTTTCTGTTTTTTGTTTTAATATGGTATATTATACCATAGAAGGGGAATGGTTACAATCGCCAAGGCCTTGCGGTTTTTGCGAAAACTCTGTTATAATATGAATAAATCGCCGAAAAGGGGGTAAGCCCTTGCTGCATCTGGACAACCTTTCCGTTTCTTACGGAGCAAAAAATATCATCAGTGGCCTTTCCTATGATTTTAATGAAGAGGCTGTCTATGCCGTTGTGGGCAAAAGCGGCAGCGGCAAAAGTACGTTAATGAAAGCAGTGGCCTCCATAGTGCCCCACCAAGGTCGGGTACTTTGGAACGGAGAACTTCTGACTCCGAAAACCCATCGCATTGCCCTGGTCCCCCAAACCAACGGTTTGATCCCTTGGAAAACCGTGGCGGAAAATATCGCGCTTCCTTCTATGCTGCGAGGGGAATGGGATGAAAATGCCATGGCGGAGCTTTGCGCCGAATTGGGCATCAACCATTTATTCAAGGAATATCCGCACCATATCAGCGGTGGTGAACGCCAGCGTGTCGCTATGGCAAGGGCTTTTTTAATCAATCCCCATGTTCTGTTGTTGGACGAGGCCTTCGGCGCTTTGGACGCCATTACCCGAGAAGAGGTGCATCGGGTTTTTCTTCGCGCTTTTCGCCGCCATCCCGTGACAACGTTAATGGTGACCCATGATATTGCGGAAGCACTGACGTTGGCACGATATCTCTTGATTTTTCGGGAGGGGCGCATTGTAGAGACGATGAAAAATCCCTCGGCTTCGCCTGCCGATATTCCCATTTTGACAAAGGAGATCAAAGAAAAATTATGAAACAACTTTTCAAAGCTCTGGGAGTATTGGTATTCACGTTATTGGTCTGGGCTGTCTTTGCCCTGGTCTGGGACGCTCCCACCGTTCCTGCTCCCTGGAATGTTATCGTCAATCTTGCTGATGTATTCCGTCACGGTATGTTGGGCAATATTGTTGCCAGTGGTTGGCGGATCCTCATTTCTTCTCTTCTCGCTTTGATTTTGGGAGTTCCTTTGGGCATCGCTGTCGGCTACAAACAATCGGTGAGCCAAATCCTCTCACCGTTCATTTATTTTTCATATCCCGTGCCAAAGCTGGCCCTTTTGCCTGTTTTGATGCTCCTCTTTGGTTTGGGGGAGACCTCTAAAGTGCTGATGATTTTCATGATTATCTTTTTCCCCGTGGTGATGGACGTCACTGCTGCTGTTCGCGGTATGGATCGGGAGATCTTTGATGTGATGCGTTCCTTTGGCCTTTCGGGGGGAGCCATTTGCCGTCGGGTGATTCTTCCGGGACTGTGGCCCACGATTTTAAATTCTCTCAAAGTAACTACGGGAATTGCCCTTTCTGTTTTATTTTTTGCCGAGAATTACGGCACTACCCAAGGCATGGGGTATTTTATCATGAATAGCTGGCAGAAGATGGATTATTTGGACCTTTATACCGGAGTTTTGATTCTGGCACTTCTGGGGTTCGCCCTTTTTTGTATCTTTGACGCCATTGAAAGGAAAATTACATCATGGAAATAAATTGGAAAGAAAACTGGCAGGAAAAGATGAGCCAAAACTATCGGCCTATGACCTTTCGGGCTTGGCTGGAATTGGCCACACCCAATACTTGGGGCGCTTCCATTCTCCCTGTGCTTTTGGGTTCGGTCTTGGCCTACGGATTAAAAGGTGATTTTTCCCTGTTGCGGTTGATTTTACTTCTTTTTTGCGCAGTGTTTATGCACTGTGCCGTCAATGCTTTGAACCATTTGTTCGACTTTTTAAAGGATACCGATAACCTGGAAAACTGTCTTGATCCTCATGATGCGCCCATGGTTTATCACAACCTGCATCCCCGTACTGTCGCGGCGCTGGCCGTCTTTTATTTGTTCATGGCTTTGGCACTCTCTCTTTATTTATTATTACAGGTGGGGTGGCCCCTGTTGTTTATGGGCGTTTTCGGCGCAGCGGTGGTGGTCTGCTATGCCGGAGGTCCCTTGCCCATTACCCATACGCCCTTTGGGGAATTGGCTGCTGGATTTACCATGGGGGGAGTTATTACCTTTGCCGCCTATTATTCCATGACCGCCAGTCTCGACTGGGTGGTGCTTCTCTATGCTTTGCCGCCCATCATCACCATCGGCTGTATTTTGTTGTTGAACAATGTTTGCGACATTGAAAAAGATATTGAAGCAGGCCGCCGCACTATGCCCATTCTCATCGGGCGGAAAAAAGCCACATTGCTACTGAAAGGGGGATATGTGGTGGCGGCGGTGATCATCGAAGCGATCCTGATCATCTCTTTCCCCAAGGGCTGTTGGGTTTTTCCCATTGTGGCGCTTTTGTCTCTAAAAAAATTCAAAGCCGTGATGACCATGGAATTTCGGGCGGAAACCCGTATGGCCGGGATGAAGGCGGTACTTCCCCTGACCCCATTGTTAAATTTTGGTTATGTTCTTTCGGTTTTTGTAGCTTCCTTTTGAGAGGGGTTGGACACGAGATGGACAAAGATATCGCATTGAAAGGACATGGTCATTGCATACAATAAAAAATAAAACGCTTTCGGTGTTTGTTGGAATTTCCACGATGGGCCATCCTGTTTCCCGAGCTTCCGATGATTTGAAGTTCGACGATTTCTGTTTTTTGCGCTCTGAACGGAGAGCGTTTTTGTTTTTTATGGATAAGATGCGGGCCATGGTTTACCTGAGACAAAGAGAAAAGGAGTTGGTGTTGTGGAAACAAAAGAAAGAACTTTGCGATCTATTATTATTTCATATTTGATGATCGCCATTGGCGCGGTGGTAGCGGCCTTCGCCTTAGAGGCCCTTTTGGTGCCCTGTACTATTTTAGATGGTGGCGTTACCGGGATCAGTATTATTTTAAATCAGTTAACAGGTATTTCTTTAAGTGCTTTTGTTTTTGTTTTGAACATTCCTTTCCTCATTATCGGCTTTAAACAAATGGGCAAACGGTTTTTGGTGCGGGGTATTTTCGGCATGGCGCTATTCTCCGTGATGCTGGCAGTGTTCCACCATGTGGAAGCAGTGACCCACGAAGAATTACTGGCCGTGGTTTTCGGCGGTGTTCTGTTAGGCGCCGGCGTCGGTCTGGTATTGCGTTATGGCGGCTGTCTTGATGGTACGGAGATTGTGGCTCTGCTGGTCAGCAAAAAGACTAATGCGTCGGTGGGCCAGGTGATTCTCATGATTAACGTCGTTATTTATGCTGTGGCGGGCATCCTTTTTGGCTGGGATCGGGCCCTCTACAGCCTTCTGACCTATTTTATCACCTTTAAAGTCATTGATATGGTGGAAGCCGGGATGGATCAGGGAAAATCTCTAATGATTATTACGGAAAACGGACGGGAATTGGCAGAGGAAATCTACCGCAAAATGGGCCGCACCTGTACGCTAATGGAGGGCGAAGGGCTTGTTAGCGGTGACAAAGACGTACTCTATTGTGTGGTCACGCGGTTGGAACTGTCCGACGCCAAGGAGATCATTCAAAATGCCGATTATTCGGCTTTTGTCACCGTGACCGATATCGCGGAAATTTTGGGCCAGCATATCAAGAAAAAGTCGCCCAAAGTCATGAAAGAAATCTCCGAAGATCCATCGTGATGTCTGCGAAAGACCTTTTGAAGCAGAAGCGCTAACGGGAGAAATCAAAGGGTATCATATCACCAAGATTGTGGCATCCTAAAGGAAAATAAGAAAGGGAGGTCGGCGATATGAAGCGACTTATGGGATTCCTAGGGATGATTTTGACTGCTTTTTGCTTTTTCCTTCTTTGCCGCGACGGCAACCGCCACAATATAAAATATGAGATTGTTTGATGCCGCTGTCATTAAAATGACACAATAGCGTACGAAATTTTTCTTCAATATGATGAATAGGGGACATGAAAAAGGGGTATATTATCATTGTACCCAGAAGAGCAAAACTTTTTCATTGTTTCATCCTTTCTTGGAAGAACCCCCGCCGTATCGCGGCGGGGGTTCTTCGTGTTTTGGATCCATAGGCAAAAAGAGATTTTTATTGCTTCCATGGAAAATCTTTGATATAATAACAAATTGCTAACAAAGCGTTTCAGAAAGCAATGCGATCAAACAGGAAGGGAAGAAATACGTTGACTACCGAAAAGATCGCCGCGACCAGCGGTCAAACGTTAAAAGCTGCATTTCCCCATACTATCCCCGTATTGCTGGGCTATGTCTTTATGGGGATGGCTTTTGGTATTCTGTTGAGCAGCAAGGGATATTCTTTTTTTTGGGCATTTTTTATGGCTTTGACCATTTTTGCGGGTACGGGACAATTTGTGGCCATCAACATGCTGGTGCCGGGATTTGGTCTGCTCAATACCGTGATTATGCAGCTGATGGTCAACGCACGACATATTTTTTACGGGTTATCCCTTTTGGACAAGTTCAAAGGTATGGGTTGGAAAAAGATTTATATGATTTTTGCTTTGACTGATGAAACCTATTCCCTTCTCTGCTCTGCCAAGGCGCCGGAGGGGATCTCCGAAAAAAAATTTTATTTCCTCATCGCCCTTTTGGATCATTGCTATTGGATCATTGGCTGTACTTTCGGGGCCATGGTGGGATCTTTATTTCCCTTTGATACCACCGGCGTTGATTTTGTCATGACGGCGTTGTTCATCGTTATTTTTCTGGATCAGTGGAAAGAGGCAAAATTCCATATCCCCGCTGTAATTGGTTTGATCGGTTCTATGATATGTTTGTTGGTCTTTGGAATCGACAACTTTTTGATCCCCGCCCTTTTGGTGATCTTGATTGCTTTGACTGCGGGGCGTTCTTTCATCGAACCCCGGGCCGACGGAGGAAAGGGGGATGAACCATGTTAAGCAATGGAGAAATGCTCTTGGTGGTTTTGGCCATTGCCGCTACGGTTTTTTTTACCAGGGCTGTCCCTTTTGTGCTTTTTGGTGGGAGAACCACGCCGCCGTATTTCATATATTTGGGGAAAGTGCTTCCCTTTGCCATCATTGCTTTGCTCATCGTTTACTGCTTGCAGAAAACGACAGTGCTTTCCTATCCCTATGGTTTGCCCGAAGCGATTGCTGTCCTTGCTGTGGTTTTGGTGCATCTTTGGAAACGGAACAATTTGTTGAGTATCGCCGGCGGCACCGTTCTCTACATGGTGTTGGTACAATGTGTCTTTGCATAAAAACCCCCTTCCGGAAAAGGGGTTTTTTGAATTGCGAAGGGGAAAAAGGGGATCATAAAAGGAGGTATCTCGTGCCTTCGTGCCTTCGTGCCTTCGTGCCTTCGTGCCTTCGTGCCTTCG
>CAJFVQ010000028.1 GCA_904420535.1 Candidatus Cryptoclostridium obscurum | reverse complement strand
GCCATCCTCAATGAGCTTGTGAGCAGGATCGTGGTACACAGTCCGGTAAGGGAGAACGGAAGGAAGCAGGTGCGAATTGACCTGTATTTCACCTATGTGGGGCAAATCCGCATCCCTTTGAAGATTGGAAGGGAGTCCTTAAACGAATCGGAACCGGCGTGACTTAACACGCCGGTTCCTACCAAATTTTTTTTACTTCCTTATGGGACGCTGCCTAAGGAGCGGACCTTTTTATTTCTATTTTTTAGCGCAGTTTTTTCTATCGGTTATCAGAATGCTATTGGGATTAAAAACTGAGAAATCATTACCTCATAAGTTTTGGGGCATCCTCTCAGGGAATAAAGCATTACTTGATTTGATGTTTCGAAAAGCGGGCTGTTTTAAGCTTTATAAAGTTTTCAAGAACCCACTACTGTACTGCGCATATACGTTTGCTTTAAACCTAATTTTACCATTTGGTTGATCGAAACATAAAGTATCGTTCCAAAAATATAAAGATTATTGCTGAAGAGCTTTTTCTACGATTGTATCTATTTCTGCGATTTGTGCGTCACTAAGAGGTGTGACTTTGTGATTTTTTAACAAATCAAGAATGAGATCTCTGGCGCGTTCACCACAGTTGCGACCATCTGCAATAAAGTCATCATAGGTGAGGCGCTCTGTAATTCCCGGTTTCCATAATTCAGTACGTAAGTGCTTTAATGTATGGGGACTGCCAAGGAAATTTTTCTCTCCATTGACAACTTCATGAATCGCATCAACTGCCATCGTATCTTCATCGACAACACGTTCTTGTAAAGCAAACTGGGTCAATGAAGAGACTTCATTATCAATGGCTAATTTTCGATAGCAAGCTACAAGGGCATTATCTACTGCACCGGCTCCACCGATGACATCCATACCGGACAACGCCGGTAGCAGTGAATTGAACATGGATTCATACCCCATTTGTTCATCACTAATTTTTGCACTGCAGGATTTCCCACCACCAGCAGTGGGAAGGTTATAATATCTCCCTAGTTGCGCAGAGGCGGCAGCTGCCAACCCCATTTCGGGAGCTCCCCAGCCGGTCATAGCAGTGGCCATTTCCATAAAGGTAACATGAGGAGACATAATGCAAGGATAACCGGGGTGGATCAGTTGGGCAACGACGATTCCTGCCAAAATTTCAGCATTATGCATTGTGACAGATCCGATCAGGGTCATGGGGCCGGTTGCACCCATCATAGGAGCGGGAACAATGCCCAAAGGCAGACCTGATTCTATGATATCAAGGAGGGCGTCAGCAGGGCCGTCTGCATAATCCAATGGACTAATCGGGGATACTTCCAAATAAGCAATGGGTTGCTCTTTCAATTTGTCGCGTCCTCCAACGGCAACGGCCAAAACGTCAATGACAAAATTTACTTCATGGGCGGAGTCGATGCAGATGCGCAAAGGTTTGGTCGTATTTTTTACCATCGCCGCAGCTTGGATCGTTAAAGCAGCATGCTGAGGAATTTCCTGGGATACGATGCAGGAAATAATATCAGTAGAGTCCAGACCATCTGCCACACGAATGTGGTTTTCCATATCTTCTTTGGTAACAATATGTTTTTCATTGGTTTCTACATCCTTGATAAAGGGTGTTCCTACGCATGTGCGGTTGTAAGCTTTTCTTTCCCCCCATTTGATCTGATATTTGGGGTCGCGTCCATAAGTTGTAAATTTAGAAGGTGCAGTAGCAAGCGCTTTTTCCACTTTATCTCTGGGGAAAAAGATCACATTTTCATTGCCAACGGATTCAACCTTGAGCCCTAGCTCTTTGGCTTTATTTAAAAAACGTTCCGATCTGCATCGAATCCCTGTTTTCTCCAATAAAGTCAATGTAGATTCATGGATTTTGTCAAGATCTTCTTTGTCCAGATATTCAAAAAATTTCATAGTGTTCTCCTTTCTTTTTGCGCATGTTTTGAATTAGTGTTGAACTTGATTTTATTCCGCAGCCTTTGCCTTGGCGATTTGGGATTCTCGTTTGTTTTCATAAATTTGCAGCCAAATAACGGTTACCAGGACAACGATAATCCCTACAATTTGAATGGGCGCTAAAACCTGGCCAAAAATTATGAGACCAAGCAAACATGACACTGCAGGATCCAAAGTGTAACAGATCTGTACATAGGTGGGGACCACCCGATCCAAAGCGTGCATGTAGAAGAAGTAAGCAGTCATTGTGCTGATGAGACCGAAGCCGAGAATCGGCAAAAGTACCATGCCACCACTGCTGATAAAAACATCGCTGAGATTGTGCGCCACCGCCACAGGGGAGCTTGCGATGCCGATGATGATGACTGAGAATAATCCCTCGTAAGCGCATACGGCATTGGGATCGCCGCCTCTGTCCATGACCAATTTTCGTTGGTCATCAATCCGGCCCATGCGAGCATTGCTAAAAATGCCCAGATCAAGCCCTTTGCGGTAATACTTCCTTCACTTCCGGCGCCAAAAACATTAACTACCATCATTACACCGATAAGTGCCATGCCAACAGCAAGCAGTTTTTGCCTTGTAATGGGATCTTTGAAAACGATACGGCAAATAAAAATTAAAGCGAAAAGATTGCAATAGATTACCGTGGAAACAATGCCAATAGGCAGGTTGGCATATGCCTGTACGCAGGCATAATTATAGAGGGCGGAGCAACCTCCGTCAAGAAACAGAAACACAAGGGCTTTGCGGGGGATCTTCATGCTGCCGATCCCGCTGGAAATAATAGCGACAATGGTGAACCCAACCAGCAGGAAAAGAGGAGAAATCAAAGAGATGGTTCCTTCGCTAAGTCCGTAACCGCTGAGAAGTGTGGAAAACGTTCCAAAAGTACTCCATGCCAATGCTGCGGTGCACGCCATGATCAATCCTGTGGTTTTTTTCGATTTTACCATCGAAAACACCTCAACTTTCTTTGTTTTTTCTTTGCAAAGAATTTGACAAAAAAAGTATAGCCTATGATTCAACTTAATTGTCAAGTGGCAAGTTTAATTTTTTGTTTTTCCAGTTCAGGGCGTTTTCTTTGGATTTTTGACAATGAATCAGGTTCATGGTTTGTGCAAATTATTTAAGTAATTTTGGGAAAAATAATTGACTTTATGGCAAAGAACAGATATCTTGAACATAAGCAAAGGAGGGATACGATGAAAACAAAATATCGTATAGGAGAAGTTGAAAAATTACTTGGCGTTCCTCGTTCTGCCATTCGTTACTACATCAAAGAGGGCCTTTTATCAGTAGATAAAGAGGATACTAATGGATATTATTACTACACGAAAAAAGATTTAAGAAATATTTCCCATCTCATTGTCGGCCGCAATCGTCTTGAACTTGGCCTTGTGTCATCGAGATCTCGCACAGAATTGGAATCCTTGGAGGATTATCATAAATTACTTTACCAACAAGAAAATAAACTTTTTGAACAGCTTGCCAGTATTCGCCGCAGCATTGATTTATTGCAGATCTACGAAAGAATGTTAGTGCGTATTAAGAATCACCTGGGAAAATTCAGCATCGTGGACATTGATGTTTTTTTATATTTTCCCGGAGTTTTATGCGTTGAACTCTAAAACTTCCGTGATTGATGTGGGATTCGTCTCTTCTGTTTTTGTTCACAAAAATGATAGGTTGGTCTATGATTCACTTATTTCAATCGTTCACAAAAGCGATGCTTATCTGGTATCGAAAGAAGATATGGAAAACAGCAATGAGAGAAAAGATCTGAAGTGTGTGTTTACAGTGTTAAAAAGCACAAAAGATATAGAGAGCGCGGAATTGTTGGATGAATGTATTGCCTGGGCAGAATCACAGCATATTACCATTAAGCCTCCTTATTATTTAAGCTATCTCACGGAACTTCGGGAGAACGGTAAAAAGATCTATTATTATGAGATCTATTTGCCGTTTCATGCTGCGCCAAAACTGCGGAAGGCAAAAAAATGATTTGAATTTCAATCTTCTTAAAACAAATGATTAACATTCATTGTGTCAAATTTTTATGTTTTCATATATTTTGTTCTTGAACAAAATATATGAACCAGGAACCAACTAAGCAAAGTGTATAAAAGACGCTATAGTGGTGTTTTGTTCTCCAAAAAAAAACTACTTGACTGTGAAGTTGAAACATACGTTATAGTTTTATACGTGAGATGTACAGCTTACAAAAAAAGTAAAGGAGAATCAAAGCGATGAGAGAAATGTTGCGTGCTGGTTATAACAGCCACTCCGGCTTCGGACTGAATATTTTTTCCGATGACGAGCTTTATTCAATGCAACTGGCAACCCTTGAAGTGCTTGACACCATTGGCGTTGGGATACGGGATGAAGAGTCCCAGGAAATTTTGGCGTCTATCGGATGTTTTGTTGATAAAGATAAGAATGCGGTACGCATTCCTCAGTACGTTGTGGAAGATGCCATTCGCACTGCACCCCACTCTGTGATGTTTGCCGGTCGCAATCCTAAAAATGATTACGTTTTACGGGAAAACCGCGTTGGGTTCACTAATTTTGGTGAAGGGTTGATGATCAATGACCTATATACCGGAGAATATCGTAAAACCGTGAAGGCCGATACCGGTAATGCCGCCAAAATGGTGGATTATTTAAACGGTATTGATATTCATGAGCGCTCCGTAGCCGCACAGGATAAACCGGAGTCCAGCGCGCCGATTCATGAAGTCCAGGCATGCATTACCAATACTTCAAAGCATATTTGCCAAGGTTGCGGAGATCCCAGCAATCTGCGGCGTATCTATAAGGTGATGTGTCATATCGCAGGTTCAGAAGAAAACTTCCGGGCGCGCCCGATTTTCAGTACCAACACTTGTCCCATCAGTCCCTTGCAGCTGGCGCCGGACAGTAGCATGATGATCAAAGAGTCGGCCCGCCTCGGGATCCCCATTACAATCATTTCCATGGCTTTAGCCGGCGGCACGACTCCCGTAACATTAGTAGGGACTTTGGTAACCCACAATGCCGAAGTTTTGGCTTCTTTGGTTTTACATCAAGCCACCGTCAAGGGCGCGCCCTTTGTTTATGGCAGCTCTACCACTATCATGGATCTGAAAAATACGACCTCTCCTGTGGGTTGCCCCGAACTGGGGATGATCAATGCCGCCGTTGCAAAAATGGCGCAGTTCTATAATTTGCCCAGTTGGGTTGCGGGCGGCTAGGGTGACAGTAAATTGCCGGATGCTCAAGCTTCTCATGAAAAAACGATTACCTCCCTATTGCCGGCATTGGCAGGCGCCAATGTGATCTACGGCTTGGGAATGCTGGAATTAGGGATTACCTTTGATTTTGCCCAGCTGGTCATCGACAATGAAATTGCTGAAGCGGTGAAGTATGCCGTAAAAGGCATCCCTGTCAGCGAAGCCAATATGGCCATTGATGTGATTCGCGATGTCGGCATTGGCGGAGAATTTGTAAGCCATATGCACACCTTTGAAAACTTTAAGCAGCATCAGTTTGATTCGCGATTGTTTAATCGGCAAATGCGCGAAACATGGGAAGCGGCTGGTGGAAAGGACCTTTTGGAACGTGCCCGAGAAAAGGCCAAATACATTTTGGAAAACCATCAACCGGATCCGTTGCCCCAGGGAACCGATGCGCTGTTTGAAGAAGCCATCGCCGACGCAGAAGAAAATATTAAATGATAACTACTACTTGATCTATATATCGTTTCAATGAAGGAGAAAAAAACATGACATTTTATAAAATGCATACTGAAGACATGAAACAATATCATGAACTGGACGCAAACGCAACATTGGATACATATTACCAATTGGCTGAGATGGAACAGAATGCGGGTAAAATGAAAACAGTGGCGGAAGAAAGCTTTCTTTATGCTCAAATCAAGTCGATGATTGAAGACAATTATGATCTGGGAAAAGTCGAAGAAATTTACGAAATTTTTGGTGGTTACATTAATAAAAGCTTTGGAGTTTATACTGTGAAAGACGGAGAACGCCATACTTGGTTTTTCCGCAAGTATATGCGGCATAAGGATTTGAATGAGCTGATGATGGAACATAAACTGCTACTTCATGCCAGAGCCAATGGGTTCACAAAAGGGGCGGCTCCCATCCCCGGCCGCGATGGTAGCACCTATTATGCCACAGAACAAAAAATGGAAGATGGTTTTTATGAAACATGGTATTTCGCCGTTTATGAATTCATCAAAGGTTATGACACCTATGACTGGATTAACAATGACCTGCCCGCAAAGACCTATGAAAGCATCGCTGTTTTATATGCGGAACTGCATAACGCAGTGCGTGATTTGGATCCCGGACCTTATGCGAGAGCCGAGGGCAGCTGCAATGTTTTGATGACCGAGTTCCCTGTGGATTTCAGAAGATATTTAACTTCGTATGAAGAACGCGGTTACAATAACTGCTTTTCGCAGTTTTTTGAAGAACAGCAGGGCTATATTAAGGAAATGTGCCAAAAAGCGATCATTCCTGCCGATGATTTTAATCAGCTTCCGATCTGTCCCTTGCAATGCGATTTTCATCCGGCCAATGTGAAATATGATGAGGATGGCATCGTAACCGGTATCTTCGACTTCGACTGGGCAAAAATGGATGTACGCATTTTCGAACTGGGCTTAGGGATGACTTACTGTTTTTCCTCCTGGAATTTTGAGAGTGATGGTGATCTGAAACTTAACGATATCATTAATTTCATGACGGTCTATAACAATCGTTTGGCAGAGTTGAACGGTCTTACTACTTTTACGGATCTTGAAAAGAAGTATTTCTTCGAGGCCCTTTTAATGGGAACTTTGTATCTTGTCCGCTGGGCATCGGAAGCTTGCTATAAAGATATTTCTCTGAATCCCTATGAGTATCTTTACTATATGCAGCACGAAATTAGAGTACTGAAATGGATCGAGTCCCATGAGGATGAAATTCGTGAAGCTACCATGAATATTTTTGACTATATCAATGTGTAATGATTTCCTTAAAACAACGTTTGGTTCATCTGTTGAGCATATAAATTCCTCAAAGTTATATTTGTAACTTGGACGATGTGGCATAAGGTCGAGTTCAATATTAGAATTAAAACGTATGTATTGTGAAAAATAAAGAAAAGAGGCAGCTGCAACACATTGCAGCTGCCTCACAATTATTTTGGATCATTTTTTCCCTGATGATAACGAAATACCAACTTGCTGAGAACGTAGTTGAGTATTACAACGATAACACCAATTAAAATTTTTGCCACAAAATCGTGAATGGAGAGCAAATGGACCATCACAAATAGCAAAAACAAATCGACACCGCCGGAAAACGCCCGCGAACCGTAAAAGGCCAGAAGTTCCCTGGTAATGGCTAAAGTTCCTGTGGTTTTACTGTGAAAAACCCAACTACGGTTTGTGAGGTAAGCAAAAAGAACCGCAAAAAACCAAGCCCATATATTGGACCAATAAATTGATACCCCCAGGAAACGGGTGAAAATAAAATACGTTCCCCAGTTTACCAATGTGGTAAAAACACCGAAAAACATGTATAGTATCAGGTCCTTTTGGTGTTTCCATATGTTTTTTATGAGTTGTTTCATTTTCAATCAACCGTTCTTCTGTTTCTGTCTTTTAGTTTGACAACATAACAGTATAACGGAATTGGAGAAAAAGCGCAAGTGTATTTTTAAGAGTCTTGTTTTTCTCCCTCATTGGTCCAAACCATGGTCAATTCACCATCCATCAGGGTGAGACCGAATGTTCCGTCTTCTGTGGGAATTGCGTCGGTTTTTGTTTTTCCGTCAGCGGTACGGTACCATTTCATTTTAGTCCCACACTCCTTACAGGGGGCGATAAACCAATAACCTTGGTTGTCGTGACCGTATTTGATAATTTTTCCCAGTGATCCAAAACAGCGGGAACAGAGGAGATGGATGCCATCCTGGTATGCGGGATGGATTTTTTTATCCTTATTGGACCGCTTCATAACCTTTACGGAATCCCTTTTCATTCACTTCCAAGAATTTTGCCGGAATATTGTCACGAATTACATCTAAGCACTCTTTTTCATCGAGGCCAAAGGCTTTGGCCCATGCTCCTAAAAGAACCATATTCAAGCATTTGGGATTCCCTGCCGCTTGAGCCATGGCGTAGGCCGGGAACAGGGAGATATCAGCATCGATAGAGTTTAGATATTGCTCCAAATCAGAGGGATACTCTGCCGCTCCCATGGTAACAGGCATAGGGTTGATTTCCATTTCATTGATAATGGCGTGGCCTCCCTTTTTTAGGTAGGGCAGGGCACGCACGGCTTCTAATTTTTCAAAAGCTAAAATATAATCGGCGGTTCCCGGAGCAATGATGGGAGAATGCACCTTTTCCCCGAAGCGCACTTGAGTAATGACACTGCCGCCCCTTTGGGACATACCGTGAATCTCAGAAACTTTGATATCGTAGCCCTTGCTGATGAGCAATCGAGATAAAATGCGCGCGGCGAGAATGGTACCTTGCCCGCCGACACCGGCAATGAGAATGTTTTTGACTTCACTCATTTTATTCTCCCTCCTTTCTGATGACACCATGAGGACAGATGTTGAGACAAAGGCCGCAGCCGACACATTGATCTGCATGAATGATGGGAACGTCACCGGTATTTTCAATAGCGGGGCAACCGATCTTTAAACAGCGTTTGCATTTTAAGCAACGATCAGCCTCGATATAAAGCGAGGGACGGGTTTCTTTTAGTAATAATTCGCAGGGACGGCGCGCAATGATGACGGAAGGCTCTTCGGCAGCCATTTCTTCCTTTAAGACTTCTACCATGCGGTCAACGTCAAAGGGATCTACTACCGTGACGCGTTCGATACCGGCACCGTGAACCAGAGCTTCCAGATTAATGGCTTTGGTGGGTTCACCTTTGACGGTAAGGCCTGTTAGAGGATTTTGCTGATGCCCCGTCATGGCAGTGATTCGATTGTCTAGAATCACGCAGGTGCCAATGGCTTTGTTATAAACCATATCCACGAGACCGGTGATGCCGGAATGGATAAATGTGGAATCTCCGATGACGGAAACTGTTTTTTTGGCAAATTCTTTTCCGCGCACTTTTTCCATACCGATGGTCATGCCAATACCGGCGCCCATGCAGATTGTGGTGTCAACACTTTGGAGCGGCGGCATACACCCTAAGGTATAGCAGCCGATATCACCGATGACGTTGGCCTTTACCCTTTTCAAAGCGTGAAAAGTTCCTCTATGGGGGCAGCCTGCGCACAGCACCGGCGGCCGCATGGGAAGGGAATTAGGATAGTTGTAGGGAATTTCCTGTTTTTTACCCAAGAGCCTATCGGCAATGGTTTCCGGAAAGATCTCTCCACAGCGGGAAAAGATTTCTTTCCCTGTGATATCCAGACCCATGGCGCGGCATTTATCTTCGATGATGGGATCCAATTCTTCAATAACATAAACTTTATCGACCTTTGCGGCGAAGTCTTTAAGGCGCTGCCGAGGCAGGGGATTGGAAATACCGAGTTTGAAAACGGAAGCGTTGGGTACGGCTTCTTTGACATATTCATAAACGATCCCCGAGGCAATAATGCCCATGGAGGTATCGTTGATCTCTTCCACATTGAGGGGAGACGTTTCGGCGTAGGCCTCTAACTTTTCCAAACGAGCCTCGGCTTCTACGTGACGGGGACGGGCATTGGCCGGGACCATGACGTATTTTTGTGGGTTCTTTTCATAAGGTTTTGGTTCCTTTGCTTCCCTCTCTCCTTTTTCTACCAGCGATTGGGAATGGGCAACCCGTGTCGTGAGACGAAGCATCACCGGGGTATCAAAGGTTTCGCTGATTGTAAAAGCGATTTTGGCAAAATCAAGACATTCCTGGGAATTGGAGGGTTCCAAAACAGGAATTTTGGCAAATTCACCCAATTTACGGTTGTCTTGCTCGTTTTGTGAGCTGTGCATTCCCGGATCATCGGCGGACACCAATACCAAGCCGCCGTTTATGCCGCTGAAAGCAACGGTCATCAATGGGTCCATGGCGACATTCACCCCAACGTGCTTCATGCAAACCATGGCGCGGCCGCCGCCGATGGCGGCACCAATGCCCACTTCCATGGCAACTTTTTCGTTGGGCGCCCATTCGGCGTAGATTTCTTCGTATTTGGCGGCGTTTTCCGTAATCTCTGTACTGGGAGTGCCCGGATAGGCCGCAACGACATGAACGCCGGCTTCCCAAGCGCCTCGGGCGATGGCTTCATTACCGGTCATTAACTGTTTCATAGCATTACCTCGAATCATCTTTTTCTGAAAATTTTGTATATTTTTATTATA
This sequence comes from Candidatus Cryptoclostridium obscurum, assembly GCA_904420535.1. Lineage (GTDB taxonomy): Bacteria > Bacillota > Dehalobacteriia > UBA7702 > UBA7702 > Cryptoclostridium > Cryptoclostridium obscurum. The sequence goes on along the minus strand of CAJFVQ010000028.1, from coordinate 4,967 downwards.
GCATTATTATAGCAGAGTTCCTTGGTTTTTGTCGATAGAAAAAATGGGAACTTTGTAATGGGGGAAGTCAAATATTTCTAGACAATATTTTTCAATAATGATATGATATAGATAACTATTACAATAAATTTGCATCATAGTACCTATTCAATAAGTAATGATGCGTCATAAGGAGGAAACATGAAACATAGAAACACATGGAAAGGGTTTTGGCTATTGGCCCTTTGTCTCGCGATGTGCCTGAGCTTTTCTTGGGGCGTCATGGCGGAAGAAAATGAAAGTGATGTCGTTTATTCCTACAGCGCCGGCGATGTGTTTGAACAGCCTGCCAGCGAAGAGGATGTGGTATATTTTGATTATGCCGAAACGAGCAAAACTCCGTTGACTACTGCGAAGACTCTAATCAATTCCTTGAAAGTATATCCTCAGGAGACGGGATATGAGTCAATTGACGCAAAAGTCGATGCCATCTTAGCTCCCTATGCCAACAGCGATACTTACACCAAATTGAAAGCTGCTTACGATTGGTTGGTACGCAATGTAGATTTCACTTGGAGCGCCTATAATGAACAAAATTGGTACGGTTTTGCAAAACCGTATCATTATAATGATTTTGTGGGGAAATATGCTTGTCCCATTCCTAATTCCGTCATTGACCGAGGATACTACGCCATGTTTTATGGTGAAGGTGTCTGTTACAATTATGCTTCGGCTTTTGCGATTATGGCAAGGAACATTGGCATCAACGCTTATGTTCATACCGGTACTTTCGTTTGGAGTCCCACTTACAGTACGGTTCATGCCTGGGTGGAAATTCCCATCAACGGTACGATGTACATTTTTGATCCCCAACAGGAATACCGCGCTTCCAATGATGGTAACGGAACGATTCCTTATAAATACTTCTGCCTGAGTCATTCCGATGACAGTCGCTTTAACTGGAATACAAAAGAAAACGCCGATCGCGACGCTTCCTTTATTCCCGTGACTTCTCACGGGAAACAGGTGAGAGCTGATATCACAGTCAGCGCCAGTGAAAACGGTACGGTTCAAGGTGGTGCCCGTTATGATATTGACAGCACTTGCACTGTAACGGCTCAACCCAAGAACGGCGTGTCTTTCCGCGGTTGGTACGAAGGAGATAACCTTGTTTCCACTGATGCAAGCTATCGCTTTACCGTAACGCGGGATCGCAACTTGGTTGCCATGTTCGGCGACGATCTTTTTTATGACGTTGCGTCCACACAATGGTTCTATCCCTATATTGTCGGATGCCATGAACTGGAACTAATGAAGGGAATTGACGCCGTAACCTTTGCGCCGGATAATTCTATGACCCGAGGTATGATGGTCACTGTTCTGGCCCGTATGGCTCAAGCAGATCTTACCGATTATGAGAAGGATTCCGCTTTCCAAGATGTCTCAAAGGAACAGTGGTTCTGCTCCGCCATTAACTGGGCCTATGAAAAAGGGATTACTATAGGGATATCTGAAACCGAATTTGGTCCTGATCTTAAAATGACAAGGGAGCAGATGGCAACATTTATTGATCGGTATTTTGATGTCATGGGATTGGAATTGCCTAAGTTCAAGGAACCCCAAACCTTTGGAGATTCCTCTGCCATTGGCGATTGGGCCAAAGAATCTGTGGATGCCGTGCAACAGGCCGGCATTGTAGAGGGATATCCCAACGGTAATTTCGGCCCCGGCAATGCATTGACTAGAGCGGAAGCCGCGACGATGATGTTCCGTTGTTATGGCGAAGTGAAAGTAACGATAGAAGGAGAAGGAACCGTAGCCGGCGAAGGACTGTATCTCTGGGGAGATGAAGTTACCTTAACAGCAACCCCTGATGAAGGAAGTACCTTCCTTAGTTGGGATCAAGGAATGGAATCCCTGTCTACTGATAATCCTTATACCTTTGTTTTAAAAGAAAAAATGGATGATTTGACGTGCCGATTTGAAGTCGCTGCCGAGTGACCCGAAATCGAAGTACACCAAAGGATCAAAGCCCCTGCCCGGAAGGCAGGGGCTTTTTCATATTTTTCCTTTGAAGAGAATATGATATAGGGGAGGGAATGTTATGGCGAAACAACCAAACCCTTTGACTCAGAAAAGAACAAAACAAGAGCATATGGATAAAAAAGAAAAAATGCGTCGTTGCGTTGCCGATGTGTTGGATTTGCCTACAGATTTAACGTGTCACTTACCTCGCATTGTATTGTCAGGCGATAGCGAAATGTTATTGGAAAATCATGGCGGTATATTACATTATGACGATACTTCTATCCGTGTGGCATATCGCGGTGGAATTTTAGAAATCACCGGTGAAGATCTCACTTTGCCGATTTTGAAGCCCGAAATGTTGGCGGTGGAGGGTACCATTGTCACGTTACGTTTTATTCGCAGTTAAGGAGGAGCACCATGTCCCTGAGCCACGAACTTCCCGGCTATTGTATTATTGAAATCAACGGCGGCTCCATTGAGCGTTTTTCCAATTTGGCCATGGAACGAAATATTATGCTTTGGGATATTACGGTCATCGGTCCTCAACGTTGGGAAGCCAAAGTCGCATTGAAAAGTCTCCGCTCGCTGCGACAGATTGGTCATCTTACGGAATCCTATATTATTGTGAAAGAAAAGAAAGGCATTCCGGCCATCGCTCGAAAGTTGCGCCGGCACTTTTTACTGGTTGCTGCTGCTGTTGCCATTGTTTTTGCCTTAGTGGTTTACGCACATTCCATTTTAGGAGTCAATGTTGTATCCGATGAAACGCTTCCCAGTGGAGTGGAACAAGAAGTTCTGTCCATTGCGGCGGAACAAGGCGTCAAGCCCAAGCTTTTTTTCGGTGACATGGACTGGGAATCTGTAAGCGAAGAGATTTTACGGCGCTGTCCGGATCTCTCCTGGGTGGGGTTTCAAAAGGAAGGTGTCACCATAAAAATTCGCGTGGTTCCCCGTGATACTGTAGAAGATCTTACGACAGTGCCAGGGCATATTGTTGCGGATAAAGATGGAGTGGTAGAAGAAATTTTGGTTCTTCAGGGGAAACAATGTATTGAAACGGGTAAGGCCGTAAAGGCAGGCGATATCATCATTTCCGGTTATGTTACTTATGAAGATGAATCGGGAAATGAGACTTCTCCTGCAAATTTGGTTCATGCCAAAGGTATTGTTCGCGGTACTTCATGGTATACGGGAAAAGGATACGCCGGCCTCACCGTAGCAGATACGGAACCTACGGGAGATACGGTAGAAAGTTTTTCTTTGAACTTTATGGGTAGAGAGTATTTGCTTTGGGGTACAAGACGATTTGACTTTGCGGAATACGAAGCAGAAGAAGGACAGATGACGCTGCCATGGCAGGAAACTCCGTTGTTCTCCTGGAAAACCGTGCGGGAGATGAAAAGCCGTCAGAAGGAAATCTCTTCTGATGAAGCCATGACTCGCGCGGAAGAGATTGCCCGTGAAAATGCTATGAAACAGGTCCCCGATGACGCTGAGGTTGTCCATGAAAGTTTTCGTTATTTGGGAGAAGAAAACGGTGCTGTCGGTGTAGAGATTACCATTGAAACCAGAGAAGATTTAGGGACATTTCAGGAGGTCACTTCAGAGTAAAAAAATGATGCTTAGGGAGGCGTACCGGTTACGGTACGCCTCCTGTCTGTTTTTAGTAACAGGAACAGAACGAAACAGCGGTTTCCCAACCATTGATCCGTACGGAAAATGGAAGAAATATGGATAAGATCGGGATTTCTTGTGAAAAATACAGAGTTTTTTGACTTTCTCTATTTTTTTGTTGAGTAATTAAAAAAATGGGGGTATAATATCTTTGAATTACTATATCATTCTGGAGGCGATGAAAACAACTGTTATGAATGAGTTGGTCTTATCTTTGGGCGATGAAGCAGAGTCCGCTGCTATTTTAGGCCAGCGAGATGCAAATTTACTTCTGATTGAAAAAGCGCTTCCGTCCAAAATTATGGTACGCGGCAATGAAGTTCATATCCGTGGTACAGAGGAAGAGCGGGAACATGCCCGCCGCGTTTTTGAACATCTAAAAACATTGGCCGCCGCCAATGTGGAAATTAATACAAACGTGATCAATTATGCTTTGGCCAGTGCCACCGAAGGTAAAGAAGGTGTGGCCAAAGAACTTACGGGAAATATTTATGTGACACCTCGGGGAAAACAAATCAAAGCCCGTACTTTGGGGCAGAAAAAATATGTGGATGCTTTGCGTCATCATGATATCGTTTTTGCCATTGGTCCGGCGGGAACAGGAAAAACCTACTTAGCTGTGGTGATGGCGGTTTTGGCTTTGAAACAGAAAAACGTGCGCCGTATTATTCTCACTCGTCCCGCGGTAGAAGCAGGAGAAAAACTCGGGTTTTTGCCTGGAGATTTACAGGATAAAGTTGATCCGTATCTACGTCCCCTTTATGACGGCCTTTATGATGTTATGGGGGGTGAAGCCGCGTCCAAACTGATGGAAAAAGGCGTAATTGAAGTTGCTCCCTTGGCTTATATGCGGGGACGTACCCTGGATGATGCTTTCATTATTTTGGACGAGGCCCAAAATACGACACCGCCTCAAATGAAAATGTTTTTGACCCGCATTGGTTTCGGCTCTCGGGCTGTGATTACCGGCGACGTTACTCAGGTGGATTTGGCTGCCGGGGAGTTTTCCGGTTTGATTCATGCCCAAAAAGTATTGAAAAATGTGGAAGGCATCGAGTTTTCTTATTTAAGTCAGTTAGATGTGGTGCGCCATCCTTTGGTGCAAAAAATTATCAACGCTTACGAGCGGGAGGAACATCATGGCAAAGAATCCTAATCGTCGTGGGATTGGGCGACGCGTTTTTTCCAGCCAGGATAAGGAAAAGCTGACGGAGAGTTTTCAATGGCTCCGTTGGATGATTATTATATTCGTCACTTTCGGCGTATTGATCCTGCGTTCCTTTGGC
>CAJFVQ010000027.1 GCA_904420535.1 Candidatus Cryptoclostridium obscurum | reverse complement strand
GCGCCGCATTGGTGGGCGATGACAGGATCGAACTGCCGACATCTTGCTTGTAAGGCAAGCGCTCTCCCAGCTGAGCTAATCACCCGAACCGTTAGCAACATCAAAAAATATACCACAGAAACGGTGGTTTGTCAATGGATTCCCTGAAATTTTTCCGGTTTTTATAAGATAAAAAACCAATATGTTTCTGAGAAACACAAAATAAAATGCCGATTCCCGATCAATATTGTCACAAAGAATAAAATACTTCCATTGTTTACAAGACACCAAAAAGGATTTATAATAGATTTATCAATGATCAGGGAGGAAACTTATGAGTCAGAAGATATTAGTGGTAGTTGGGAGCCCCCGTGTCGGTGGTAATACTGACCAATTAGCCGATGCTTTTATGAGAGGATTGCGCGAGAACAATCATAGCGTTAAAAAAATTCACTTGGCAAAGGTCAAAGTAAATCCCTGCCTCGGCTGTGAACAATGCTTTCGCAATGGGACGCCTTGCGTTCAGAAAGATGATATGAACGATATTTTAAAAGATGTAGAACAAGCTGACCTCATCGTTTTTGCTTGCCCTGTTTATTTCAGCAATCTTACAGCACAAATGAAAATGTTTATTGACCGATTTTATTGTATGTATCATCAATACCATGCTTTTCCCAAAAAAGAGACCATGCTTTTGATGACTGCCGGCGGTCCTGTTCCTACTTCTTTTCAGACTTCTATGGATTATTTTGATTATACTGTTGTCAACTTTATGGGATGGAAAGACCGGGGAAAAATTTTGGTCGGCGGTGTACACGATAAAAACGATATCCAAAACACCGATGGGCTGGAAAAAGCATATGCTTTCGGAAAGACGATCGTATAAAACTATCTTTGGATTAAAATTATATGGAATTTAAAAGACCATTCATCGAATGGTCTTTTAAATTTGCGAGATCTTTTTGTTTTATGCATGGAGCTATTTGGGGTCCGTTATGATAGAGGTTGTCACTATTTCATGAATTTTCGGATGATCTTATATTTTTTTTCATCATAAGGGTGGTAGCGTAAGCGCAAATCGAAGTAGTGGAGTTTTCGTACGATGCTTTTGGAATGACTGAAAGTATCAAAAGAGTATTTTCCGTGATATTTTCCCATGCCACTATTACCAATCCCACCAAAAGGCAGATGACTGTTGACTAAATGCATGACAGTATCATTGACGCACCCTCCGCCAAAAGGAACCGTATGGATGGCGTCTTTGATGGCCGATTCGTCTTCGGAGAAAATATAAAAGGCCAACGGAGAGGGAGCCCGTTTTAGTCGGCTTAAAAGCCGGTCATAATTATCATAACTAATCACAGGAAGAATTGGGCCAAAAATTTCTTCTTGCATCACAGGGGATTCCCATGTGATGTCATCAAGAATTGTGGGAGCAATTTTTTTCTTTGCTCGGTCAAACTCTCCACCGACTGCAATTTTTTCTCCTTTCATTAACCGGAGCAGTCGGGTGAAGTGATGATCCGATATGATCCTCGGCAATTCTTCGTTGTACAATGGTTTTTTGCCGAAAGCCTTTTCAATGGCTATCTGTAGATATTTGATGAACTGTTCTTTACTTTCAGAATTCACAACGACATAGTCCGGAGCTACGCACGTCTGTCCTGCGTTGAGGAATTTTCCAAACGTAATACGTTGTGCCGCCATCTCCATGTCGGCGCTTTTATGGACGATGCAGGGACTTTTCCCACCCAATTCCAAAACTACGGGGGTCAAGTTTTTGGCGGCGTGTTCCATGACAATGCGTCCAACTTTAGGACTTCCCGTAAAAAAAATCATATCGAAATTACAGTTTAGAAGGGCTTCGCCCACAGATGCATCGCCTTGGACAACACTGACATATTGGGGGGGAAACACTTCTTTTATAATTGTTTCAATGATATTTGCCGTATGGGGCGCCAACTCCGAAGGTTTTAATACGACGCAATTTCCTGCAGCTACGGCACCAATGAGAGGAATCATTGCCAGCTGAAAGGGATAATTCCACGGGGACATGATGAGTACAGAGCCGTAGGGTTCCTGAATGACGCGGCTTGTTGCGGGAAAGATTGATAACGGTGTTGGTTTTCGTTTGAGGCGAAACCATTTGTTGACATGTTTTACGGCAAAGTCGATTTCTTTTAATACCATGCCAATTTCTGTCATATAGCTCTCCTGGGGAGCTTTTCCCAGGTCTGCTCGAAGTGATTCAATAATTTCTGGTTCAAAATGACGGATGGCTTTTTGCAACTCGATCAGATGGGTCCAACGAAAACGGCAGTCCCGGGTGATATCGCTGTAAAAATATCGTTGCATATAATCCAGGATAAGATTTGGTTCCATGGATGCTCCTTTCTGCGGGAAAAGCTTTTATATGATTGTGTATTTATCATCAAGAGTTTTTATTATCATAATGAATTTTTTGGTAAGAAGCAAGTATTGATTCTTTCGAATTGCATTTTTCGACTTGGTTTGCTATAATTTCTAATATTGCGAGACTGGTTATAAAGTAAGGAGCTTCCGAGGCATGGAACAAAGAAAAAGAATTGAACGTTTGGCGCAGCATTTTGCGTTTTTTTATATTTCCGTGATTTATATGGAGATTGTTCTTAAGGCAAAAACGGTAGGAAGTGTTTTCGATACGGGGTTGCTTTTTACGGTTTTGTTATCGATTCCTCTTTGTCTTCTTTTTGTTTTTTTCTCTTCTTTATGGGGAATTCGTGGCAATCAAATTGCATCTTCAATCCTTTTGGGAGCAATTACCTTATATTATATGATACAAATAGTTTATTTTACTATTTTTGATACATTTATGGCTCTTTATTCCATGAGTGGCGCAGCCAAGGTAATGGAATTTTGGCGTACTGGTATCAGTGGAATTTCAGAGTCCCTTCTTCCCCTGATTTTGCTGGTAATTCCCTTTGTCTTGTGGGTGATTTTCGGTCGCCGTCTCTGCCTCAAAGGTCATCTGGGGCTTCGGGGTGCTTTGGTGATTGTCTCCGTGGTAATGTTGCTGCAAACGGGGATTGCGCAAGTCGTGATGGCCGACAACAGCGGTGTGATGTCCCGTAGCTATCTTTATTCCAAAACTTTTGTGCCCGATCTTTCCGTTCAAAATTTTGGTTTACTCACCACCGCCAGACTCGATGCCAAAAATCTTCTTTTTGGTACAGGGCAATCGGTTGCTGCGGCGACCGGAGAATTTGAGGAAACCGGCGGTGACGAAGGGGAAACCTTCTATGAAGACCAGGTAATGGACATTGATTTCGAATCTCTCATGGCGTCGGCGCCCAGTGATACCGTAAAAGAGATGCACCAATATTTCAGTGCGGTGACACCAACAAAGAAAAATGAGTATTCCGGTATGTTTGAGGGAAAAAATCTAATTTGGATTTGTGCCGAGGGATTTTCTTCCTGGGCGTTGGATGAGGCGAAAACGCCGACTTTGTCAAAAATGTCTCAAGAGGGATTCGTATTTCAAAATTTTTATAATCCTATTTGGGGGGTAAGCACCAGTGACGGCGAGTATACTACCTGCACTTCTCTAATTCCCAAAACTGGAGTTTGGAGTTTTTACCGCAGCGGTTCCAATGCAATGCCCTTCTGTTTGGGAAATCAACTAGGAGCTATGGGATATTCCACCAGGGCGTATCATAATCATACTTATGATTATTACCGCAGGGATGTCAGCCACCCCAATATGGGGTATGACTACAAGGGCTATGGCAACGGACTCAATGTTACAAAGACATGGCCTGAAAGTGATGTAGAGATGATGGAATTGACCATTCCCGAATACATCAATGATGCAAAATTCCATACTTATTATATGACGGTCAGCGGTCACCTGGAATACAATTTCAGCGGCAACCGCATGGCGGCAAAGCATCAGGAGGATGTTGCGGATCTGGATTATTCTGAAGCCGCCAGAGCGTACATTGCCTGCCAAATGGAATTTGATCAGGCGGTGCAATACTTGATTGAGCAGCTAGATGCCGCTGGCATCCTTGATGACACTGTCATTGTTATTTCCGGTGACCATTATCCCTACGGTTTGGAGAAAAGTGAAATTGACGAATTGGCCGGAGAAACGGTGGAAGAAAACTTTGAGCTGTATCACTCGACGCTCATCATTTGGAATAGCGCAATGGAAGAACCCGTTGAAATTAACAAACCGTGCTGCTCTTTGGATATTTTACCCACGTTATCCAATTTATTTGGCGTGGAATATGATTCCCGTCTTTTGATGGGCCGGGATATTCTTTCAGACAGCGAAGGTCTGGTAGTTTTCTCCGATCATAGCTGGCTGACAGAAAAAGGGCGCTATAATGCTTCCGCCGATGAATTTATCCCGGCTGACGGAGAAGAAGTCGATGCGTCCTATGCGCAAAACATGATGACAAAGGTCAATGCGATGTTTGACTATTCTGCTAAAATTCTCGATGAAAATTATTATGCTTATGTTATTCCGGAAGCAGATTCTTCCAAAGAAATGTCCCAATAAACTCCTGGAAATTTTGGGCAACGCGCCAAAGGAGTCTATCAAAGTAAACTCGTTGTTTGGCTGAATTGTTGGGAATCATTTTCTACCAATTGACATTTCTCCTGAAACGCTCGATCTTTTTATCAAATATTCTTTAATCCTCAATTTTTATTGCTAAAACGTCAGGTTTTTCGGGGTTTGCCTTGACAGTATCGAAGAATATTTCGTATAATAATTAGTAATATCTAAATGGTTGAAAAACGACTTGTTTTGTCAGCAAAACATGGAATGGAGATAAGCAAAGCATGGATAAGAAAGAAATCTACCTTGTTCTGGCCGACGGTACCGTTTATACGGGAAAATCCTTCGGCGCTGTAGCGGAGACCATGGGAGAGGTGGTTTTTACCACGGGGATGACCGGTTATTTGGAGACCCTGACAGACCCTAGTTATTACGGTCAAATCGTCGTGCAGACTTTCCCTTTGATCGGAAATTATGGGGTCATTCCTTCTGATTTTGAAAGTAAAGGTCCCCATTTGAAAGGTTACATTGTTCGGGAATGGTGCGAAACACCCTCTAATTTTCGCGCCGAAGGCACCCTTGATGCTTTTTTGAAGGAAAGAAATATCGTCGGTCTCTATGATATTGACACTCGTTCGTTAACGCGCCGTTTACGCTCTCATGGGGTGATGAACGGGGCGATTGTTGCGTCCAAGGATAAAATCACCGATGAACTTCTGGATACTTTGAAAAACTTCCGCGTCGTCGACGCTGTGCCGTCGGTTTCTCCCCAAGAGTCCGTTGGGTCAGAGCCGAGTAAGAAGAAATATAAAGTTGCCCTTTGGGACTTTGGTGCCAAAGCCTATATTGAACGGCAGCTATTGGATCGCGGTTGCGATGTAGTGAGAGTCGATTGCCATGCCAAAGCCGAGGATATTGTCGCCTTAAACGTAGACGGTGTCCTGCTATCCAACGGCCCAGGAGACCCGGCGGATAACCCTGAAGTCGTTGTCGAGGTCGGCCGTTGGTTGGAACGCAAAATGCCGACCCTCGGCATCTGCCTTGGCCATCAGTTGATGGCCTTGTCACAGGGGATCAAAACTGAAAAATTAAAATACGGTCATCGCGGCGCCAATCAGCCCGTACGGGAACTGCCCACGGGTAAGGTGTTTATCACCAGTCAAAACCACGGTTATGCCGTTTCTACCAAGGAATTGCCTCCTTATATAAGTCCTCTTTTTGAAAATGTTAACGACGGCACTTGTGAGGGGCTCACATACCAAGGGTATCCGGCATTTTCGGTGCAGTTTCATCCCGAAGCTGCCGGCGGCCCTTTGGACACCACATTTTTATTCGACCGTTTTATTGCCATGATGGGAGGTAACAGCGATGCCGCAAAAAAATGATATTAAAAAAGTTTTGGTTATCGGTTCCGGCCCCATCGTCATTGGCCAGGCGGCGGAATTTGACTATGCTGGCACCCAGGCTTGTCGCGCTTTGAAGGAAAAAGGCGTGGAAGTCGTTTTGATCAATCCCAATCCCGCCACTATCATGACGGATAACGTGATTGCCGATAAAATTTATATTGAGCCACTCACCACGGAAGTGGTAAAACGCATCATCAAAAAAGAAAAACCCCAGGGCTTCCTTTCGACCCTGGGGGGGCAAAGCGGTCTCACTTTAGGGATGCAGCTGGCTAAAGAGGGATTTTTTGAGAAGGAAAACGTTCAGCTTTTAGGAGCCAGCCTTGACACCATCGAAAAAGCTGAGGATCGTCAAATCTTTAAAGACGTTATGGAAGAGATCGGCGAACCGGTCATTCCTTCTCTCGTTGTCAATGATGTTGACGCTGCTTTGAATTTTGCCGAGGAAATCGGCTATCCAGTGATCGTTCGTCCTGCTTTTACCTTGGGCGGTAGCGGCGGCGGTATGGCAGCCACCCCCGAAGAACTTCATGAGATTGCGGAAAATGGTCTCCGCACTTCCCCGATCCATCAGGTTTTGATCGAAAAATCCGTGGCAGGGTGGAAGGAAATTGAGTTTGAGGTCATGCGGGATGGCGCTGGCAACGTCATCGCTATCTGCAGCATGGAAAATCTCGATCCTGTAGGCGTTCATACCGGCGACAGTATTGTCATCGCTCCCGCTGTTACCTTGTCCGACAAGGAATATCAGATGCTCCGCAGTGCTGCATTGAATATTATCAATGCCTTGAAAGTAGAAGGTGGCTGCAATTGTCAGTTCGCTTTGAACCCCGATTCTTTTGAGTATGCGGTCATCGAGGTCAATCCCCGTGTATCTCGATCTTCGGCTTTGGCCAGTAAAGCTACAGGGTATCCCATTGCCAAAACTGCGGCATTAGTGGCCATTGGCTACAATCTCGATGAAATCAAAAATGAAATTACCGGCAAAACCTACGCTTCCTTTGAGCCCGCCATCGACTATGTTGTCGTCAAGATGCCTCGTTGGCCTTTTGATAAGTTCGTTTATGCCAAACGCACCTTAGGAACTCAGATGAAAGCCACCGGTGAAGTTATGGCCATTGCTCCTACATTTGAACAGGCGTTGATGAAATCCGTACGCGGTGCTGAAATTGGCCTCAATTCTTTGCAGATGCACAAAATGCAGGAGTTGAGTGATGAGGAATTACAGGAGAAAGCTACCATTGCCACGGATGAACGACTTTTTGCCATCTATGAATCCATTCGCCGCGGTGTGACAGTGGCAGAGATCCATGAATGGACTATGATTGACGAATGGTTCCTGGAAAAATTGGTAAATATCCATAGTATGGAGCAACGTCTCCAAACGGAAACGTTAACGGATGAATTGTATCTTTCCGCGAAAAAAATGGGATTCCTTGATAAAGTGATCGAAGAACTTAGCGGGCAGACCATTCAAAATCCGCGTCATGCCGTTTATAAAATGGTGGATACCTGTGCCGGGGAATTTGCCGCGGAAACTCCTTATTTTTACGCAACTTACGACGATGAAAATGAAGCCCAACAGTTCTTGGAGGAACATGGAACTGATAAAAAACGCGTTGTTGTCTTTGGTTCAGGTCCTATCCGCATCGGTCAGGGTATTGAGTTCGATTACGCTTCGGTTCACTGTGTATGGACGTTGAAAGAAGCCGGTTATGAAGTGGTCCTCGTCAATAATAACCCGGAAACAGTTTCTACGGACTTTAATACGGCAGATCGTCTTTACTTTGAGGCTTTGACCCCGGAGGATGCCTTCGATATTTTAGAAACGGAACAACCTTACGGCGTTGTTGTGGCTTTTGGGGGTCAAACTGCCATTAAATTAACGAAATCGTTGCAGGCCAAAGGTGTGCCGATCTTAGGTACTCAAGCCGATAGCATTGACATTGCAGAAGACCGTGAACGGTTTGATGAGATCTTAGAACAGTACCACTTAAAACGTCCCAAAGGGGAAACGGTGACCACGACCGAGGAAGCGTTGGAAGCTGCCAAGCGTTTGGGGTATCCTGTGTTGCTCCGCCCCTCTTATGTTTTGGGTGGCCAAAATATGATTATTGCCTTTAATGATGCCGATATCGAAGAATACATGGGAATCATTTTGGAACAGGGGATTGAAAATCCCGTGCTTATCGATGCTTATCTCATGGGCATTGAAGTGGAAGTTGATATCATTTGTGACGGAAAAGACATCCTCGTTCCCGGGATCATGGAACATATTGAACGGGCCGGGGTTCATTCCGGAGACTCCATTGCAGTGTATCCTGCCTTCAATTTGAACGGAGCTATCATTGAAAAACTGATAGAAGCTTCGAAACGTATCGCCTTGGGACTCCAGACCAAAGGTTTGCTTAATATCCAGTTTGTGATCTATGCCAATGAAATTTATGTGATCGAGGCTAATCCCCGTTCTTCCAGAACAGTACCTTATATTTCCAAAGTGACAGAACTCCCGGTAGTGGATATCGCCACCCGCGCCATGCTGGGAGAATCTCTGAAGGATATGGGATACGGTACGGGACTTTACCGCTCCGCTCCTTATTACGCAGTGAAAGTTCCCGTGTTCTCTTTTGAAAAACTGGCGGATCTTGACACTCAGTTGGGGCCTGAAATGAAATCCACCGGCGAAGTTTTGGGCATCGGACGTTCTTTGAATGAAGCCCTTTATAAGGGGTTGGTGGCAGCAGGTTACCGTATGGAAAAAGGCGGCGGCGTATTCCTTACGGTTCGCGATAGCGACAAAGCCGATATGGTAGATGTGGCACGGAAATTCTATGAAAGTGGCTTCTCTCTTTACGCCACCGGCGGCACCGCCAAGGCAATATTTGACGCCGGCATGGACGTGACTACCGTGCCGAAAATTGCAGAGGGCCCTGGTCTTTTGGAACTTTTGGAAAGCGGAAAGATTAATTATGTGATTTCCACCTCGAAAAAAGGCCGCATTCCCGCTCGTGATAGCGTTAAAATTCGCAGAAAGGCGGTGGAACGGGCCATTCCCTGCTTGACTTCGATGGACACCGCCAATGCTTTGATCGACAGCTTAAACAGCCGCTATTCTCAGCAGAGCATGGAATTGGTCGATATTAACCAACTTCGTTCGGAGAAGCTGCGTTTGCCCTTTGTAAAAATGCGCAGTACCAATAACGACTACATTTATTTCGATTGCTTTGATCAAGAAATCGCGGCCCCCGGTTCCATTGCCGTGGCACTGTCTAACCGACATACCGGCATTGGCAGCGATGGTATCATTCTTATGGAGAAATCTGAAATTGCCGACGCCAAAATGGTCATGTATAATGCCGACGGCACCGAAGGCAATATTTGTGGCAACGCTTTACGCTGCGTCGCTAAATACCTCTATGAACAGGGAATCGTCAAAAAAGAAGAAATGTTGGTGGAAACTGCCAGCGGCGTGCGAAAAGCTCATCTTTATCCCCGAGATGGCGAGGTTAACAGTGTTACGGTGGATATGGGGAAAGCGGAACTTGCGCCGATGAAAATCCCTGTTTTGTTGGAAGGGGATACTGTGGTTGACCGTCCGGTAGAGATTGGAGGAGATACTTATCAAGTAACCTGCCTTTCTATGGGAAATCCTCATTGCGTAGTGTTTATGGACAATATTTATAATTTGGATCTGGAGAAGATTGGCCCTAAATTTGAACGGGCCGATATCTTCCCCCAAAGGGTTAACACGGAATTTGTAACGGTTCTAGGCCCCAATACGTTGCGGATGCGCGTTTGGGAGCGTGGTACCGGAGAAACCTGGTCTTGTGGCAGCGGCGCTTGCGCCGCAGCGGTGGCTGCAGTCTTAAACGGTTATTGCAAAAAAGACAGCGATATTACCGTGAAATTAAAAGGCGGTGACCTGGTGATCCATTATAGTGACGACGGTGTGACCATGACCGGCGATGCGAAAATGGATTTTTCCGGTGTGATTGAGCTTTAAGCTTGTGAAGAAAAGCGGTCGTGAAGTGTTTCATGGCCGCTTTGTTGTTATGAGATTTGGAGGGAAATATTTTGAAAAATATGAAGCATTGCAAGTTGATCGCTTGCCGCACGTTGGAGGACGAACTTTTATCTGTGATCCCCGAGGAAATGGATTATGAATTCCTCGATTACGCGCTCCACGATACGCCGGAGATTTTGAAACAGAAGTTGTGCGAAGCCTTTGCCGCCGATCATGACCACAATACGATTCTTATGGGATACGGTTTATGCTCCAACAGTGTGTTGGGGATTTCTTCCCCTCGACATCGTCTGGTCATTCCGCGCGTCCATGACTGCATCAGTTTGCTTTTGGGTTCCCGAGAAAGGTATGATAAAGAGTTCTCCAAGGTCCCTGCCACATTTTATTTAAGTGAGGGCTGAATCAAACAAAAAGGTGATCCCTATTCCGCTTATTTACGAAATTGTGAGCGCTATGGAGAAGATATGGCAATGGAGTTTAATCAAATGCTTTATGCCAATTATCAACGTGTAGCTTATATCCATACCATGGATCGGGAGCAGGGAGATATCGATTACAGCAGAAAAGTAGCGGACTTTCTCCAGGTGGATTTTACAGAGTTGCAAGGGAACATGGATCTGTTCCGGGCACTGGTATCGGGGGAATGGGATGAACGTTTCATTATTGTGGAACCAGGACAAATTTTGGAACAAAAGCAGTTTATGTGATATTGATAACGCAAAATGTCCCTCCCTCAGAGGTTAAACTAGGGAAGGGACATTTTTTGATTTTGGCACCATTACTTTTATACTGAACTTGTCATTTTTAGGATGACTTTGGTGCAAAGGTATTTTATTTCATGGTAATGGTGCGTGTTTCCGATTTTAGTTCTTGATCAGAACTGTCCAATGCTGTAACTTTTAATTCGGCTTGAATGGTACCATCTTCACCGCGTTCCATGTCATCGGGTAGAGTGCAGTTAACTTTTGCACTGTATTCATGGCTTACGTCGGCTACTAAGGAAGTTCCCTCACCAATGTGAGTGCCGTTGGATGTAATCACACATTTAACTGATTTGACGTCGCCTTCAGCTTTACCAATGACGGTAACGCTGTCGGAGATAGTTTCCTCTTCTCCGGGGCTGTCAATGGTCAAGGTAATGTCGTTATTAGCATCACTGCTTTCACTGTCTCCATTGCTGAGGTCATTGGTGCCGTCTTCACGATCGGCGTCCATATTGGCGTCTTCCTCTGTTTGGGTATTATTTTCTTCCGTCGTGTCATTGTTGCTGCACCCTGCCAGAGCAAAGATGCTTAAAACCATGGCAAAGGCCAGGATTAAAAAAGTAAGACGAGTTTTTTTCATTTTTTTCCTCCTAAATTTTTCCTTAGTATGACCGAAGTACAGAGCTTTTATTCAGGTTTTTGAAAAAAAAGATAACTTTTGGAAATGAAAACCACCGGCTTAGCCGGTGGTTTTCATTTCTATTTTAAATTTATTTTAAAAATCCCTGTAAAATGGTGTCCTCTGCTTCTTCAGCGGTAAGCCCTAGGGACATCAATTTTAAAAGCTGAGTGCCGGCAATCTTGCCGATGGCCGCTTCATGGATCAATTGGGCGTCGCTGTGATGGGCGGTGATTTTGGGGATGGATTCCACCTTGGCGTTGTCCATGATGATAGAATCGCATTGGATATGACCGCGGCAGGCGTTTTCACCGGTAAGGTTCAAATGGAACAACTGCTTAGAATCACCTTTTGCCACGGAACGTGACATAATGCGGGCACTGGATTCTTCCCCAATTAGTTTTACATTAATGATGGAATCGGCATTTTGTTCTTCTTCGGTGAGAAGGCGTTCGATAATGGTCAGCCGTGCATTTTTTTCTAATTCAATCTCCGTATCACGGATTGTGTTATCAACACCGGAAATTTGTACCATTTCCAATTCTACTTGAGCACCTTCGCCGATATACAGTTTTGTGGTGGGGTTTAAAACTCGTTTCCCCTTGCCGCTGCCCTCTCCGTAGTGCTTTTCTACGTATTTCACTTTGGCGTTTTTGCCAATGAAAAATTCATGGATACCGTTATGGCCTTCTTCAGTGTCGCAGTCGTTGTGGATTCCGCATCCTGCCACGATCACAACATCGGCATCGTGACCGATGTTGAAAGTATTGTAGACAGTATCATGCATTCCTTCGGCGCTGAGGATGACGGGAATGTGAACCTGTTCTCCTTTGGTGTTGGATTTGATATTGATATCAATGCCAGGTTTATCGGTTTTGGGAATGATCTGAATATTTTCTGTGGAACGGCGGGAGACTCCTTGTCCATTTTTTCTGATATTATATGCTCCAGTAATGGGAATATCACTGAGATCCGCCACTGCTTGAAGCAGTCCTTTGTCAATAATATCGAGCATCAACGACAACCTCCTTTCGAGGGAATGCAGCTTTCCCCACAAGCGCAGCCAGATTCTGCCGATTGCGCCATGATTTCATTTAAAAATGCGCGTTTGTCGGTAATTTCTTTGATCTTGCCGTTTTCAATTACAATAATTTCATCAGCAAGTTCCATGATCCGTTCCTGGTGGGAAATGATTAGCAACGTCATATCGCTATCGCGGTGCATTTTGCCGAAGGTTTCTGCCAAGCGTTGGAAACTCCAGAGGTCAATGCCTGCTTCCGGCTCGTCAAATAAGGCCAAGTCTAATTTGCGGGCGAGAATGGTGGCAATTTCGATACGTTTCAGTTCCCCGCCGGAAAGACCGGAGTCCATTTCTCTGTCAATATATTCTCCGGCGCAGAGACCGACATCGAACAGAAGCTGCATAGCATCGATTTTTTTTCCGTTGGCAGCGATCTCCAGCAATTCTTTGACTTTGATACCTTTAAAGACAGGTGGCGATTGAAAAGCGTAACCAATATTTAAACGAGCGCGATCGGTGAGGTCCATATGGGTAATGTCTTGTCCGTTGAAAAGGATTTGACCGGAAGTGGGCTCAAGGATCCCCATAATCAGTTTGGCTAATGTGCTTTTCCCTCCGCCGTTGGGACCTGTTACTACATATAATTTATTATCTTCCAGAGTAAGGCTGATGTCATTGATAATATCAGTCTGCCCCTGTTCGTCTTCTACTTGCCAGCTGACATTTTTGAGTTCTAACATAGCGATTCTCCTTTCTCTTCCGCATTCTTTATACCATAAATCATAGTAAAATACAAGGTTTTCATAACTTTCAGGCAAAATTTTTCAATCAGTGTCGTAATTTTATTTGAAAACAGTCATCTTAGGGCAAAAAGACGATCATGAAAAGCGAAGCGTTGCAAAATAATCATCCAAGGTCTCAGCCCGACGGATCATTTTGCTTTGTTTGCCTCCTTGCCAAAGGATTTCTGCGGAACGTAGTTTTCCGTTGTAATTAAATCCCATAGCGTGGCCATGAGCGCCGACGTCGTGAAAAACGAGAATATCCCCAATCTCTAATTTTGGTAAATAGCGGTCAATGGCAAATTTATCGTTATTCTCGCAAAGTGAGCCGACCACATCATATTTATGATCCCGAGGACATTTTTCTTTGCCCAAAACCGTGATATGGTGGTATGCGCCGTAAAGCGCCGGGCGCATCAAATTAGCCATACAGGCGTCCAGACAAGCATAGTTTTTGTAAGTTTCTTTTTTATGAATCATTTTTGTTACCAAGTATCCGTAAGGTCCTGTCATCATGCGACCGCTTTCAAAACAGATTTTCGCCGGTTTTAATCCCTGATCAATAATTTTTTCCTGATATAAGTTTTTGATTCCCTGGGCTAAGGTGTGTAAGTCAATGGGCTTGTCCTCAGGAAAGTAAGGAATCCCAAGACCGCCGCCTAGATTGACGGCATCAATTTCTACACCGGTTTTGGCTTTGATTTCTGCTACCAGATCAAACATCATTTTAGCAGTTTCCAAAAAGTAATCAATATTCAATTCATTGGACGCGACCATCGTATGAACCAGAAAACGTTTGACGCCTTTTTCTTTCATCGTACGGTAGCCTTCCATCAGCTGCTCACGGGTAAGCCCATATTTTGCCTCTACGGGATTGCCGATGATGTCATTGCCGGTACGGAGAGGGCCGGGATTATAGCGAAAACAGATGGTATCTGGGATCCCTACATGTTCTTCCAAATAGTCAATGTGAGAAATATCATCAAGATTGATGATGGCCCCTAATTCCATAGCTTTTTGGAATTCCTCCGCAGGGGTATCGTTGGACGTCAAAAAGATATCATCCCCACGAAAGCCCGACTGCTCTGCTAAAATCAATTCCGCCAAAGAACTACAATCAACGCCGCAACCTTCCTCTCGGAACAACTCCAGAAGCCCGGGAGTGGGAGCGGCTTTTACCGCAAAATATTCTTGAAACGCGGGGAAATCAGCAAAAGCCTCATTAAAAGCGCGAGCATTTGCCCGAATGGCTTGTTCGTCATAGATATAAAAAGGAGTGGGGTATTGATCTATCATTGTTTGCAATTCCTCACGAGTAAAAGGAAGAGTTTTTTTCATAATATCAGTTCTCCATCGTTTTTAATTAGGTGCGCATATCAATTTATTTTAGTATAGATGAATATTTATGTCAATAGATCTCCCTTATTGAGTTGTTCCGTCATTTTTACGGAGCGTTCTCTTTTTACTAATTTGAAAAAAATAAAAAAATTTAAAAAAACCCGAGAAATATTGTGGATTCTATGATATAATAATTAAAGATTTGCCTTGTATTATTATGGTGAGTTTTTACGTTAAAATTTTATAGATCAGAATCACTTTTGTATTTTCCCCTTTATTTTGGCGAAAAATAGATGTGGTGATTCCATTTTTGATGGAATTCGATCAATAAACACGGAGGAACCATGAGATTTATCGAAGAGATTAAACAAGATTTGATCAAACGGCTGGAGGCCGCTTTGGCGATGGCCAAAAAGAAAGGTACATTATCGTATGAAGTGTTGCCTGCCTACGTCATTGAAACTCCCCGGGAAAAAGAACACGGGGATTTTGCCACCAATTTGGCCATGGCAATGGCCAAAGAAGCCCGGATGGCACCGAGAAAAATAGCAGAGACAATTCTCTCCGAATTGGATATTACCGGCTCATATATTGCCAAAACAGAAGTGGCGGGGGCCGGCTTTATCAATTTTTTTCTCAATCATGACTGGCTTTACAGAGTACCTGCTGTCGTTCATGAAATGGGTGAAAAATTCGGCTCCGTGGAATTGGGAAAAGGCATGAAAGTACAGGTAGAATTTGTTAGCGCGAATCCCACAGGGCTTTTGCACATGGGGAATGCTCGCGGTGGTGCCATCGGCGATTCCCTGGGAAATTTGCTGCAATTCGCCGGTTACGATGTGGAAAAAGAATTTTACATCAACGATGCCGGGAACCAAATTCGACTATTGGGGAAATCACTGGATGCCCGTTTTTTGCAATTGATGGGGGAAGATGTCCTTTTCCCGGAGGAAGGGTACCACGGCGATGATATCATCGAAACGGTGAAACATTACCGTGCGGAACATGGGGACGAGCTTCGCGGTAAATCCCAGTAAGAGAGGGAGGAGACCCTGTCAAAATACGCTTTGAAAGAGAAGTTGGCAGCCATTCAAAATGTTATGGCCATGTACGGCGTTCATTTTGATGTTTGGTTTTCTGAGCAATCTCTTCATGACTCGGGAAAAGTCCAGGCGGCCGTCGATTATTTATTGGAAAAGGGCTATGCGTACCGGGGGGAAGATGGCAGCATTTTACTGAAAGCAGAACACCGAGAAGAGAGCGGAAAGAAGAAACCATCGAAAAATGGGGAGCACGTAAATTTAGAGGACAAAGATGATGTGCTTGTTCGGGCCAACGGCATTCCTACTTATTTTGCCGCAGATATTGCCTACCATCGCGATAAATTCGACCGCGGATTCGATCGTGTGATCAATATTTGGGGGGCAGATCATCACGGCCATGTGGCCAGAATGAAGCGTGCCGTAAGTCTATTCGGGTATGATCCCCAATCGCTCACCGTCATTTTAATGCAATTGGTAAAATTGTATCGCAACGGTGAACTGGTGCGAATGTCCAAACGTTCGGGACAGTATGTGACTTTAGAGGACCTGGTGGAAGAAGTTGGCTACGACGCTGCTCGGTATTTTTTCGTGATGCGTAATCCAGACAGTGCTATGGACTTTGATTTAGATCTGGCAAAATCGCAGTCTTCGGATAATCCTGTGTTTTATGTGCAATATGCTCATGCCAGAATTTGCAGTATTTTACGGCAGGCGGAGGCCCAGGGGTATCAGCTTCCCGATTTTCAAACTGTGGATTACGGCGTATTAATAGAAAATCAAGAACTGGCTCTGTTAAAAAAACTGGCGGACTTACCCGAGGAAATTGCATCGGCTGCCCAGACCCTGGAACCCCACCGTCTTTGTACGTATCTTCATGATCTGGCCTCCACGTTTCACAGCTTTTATAATCACTGCAGAGTCAATACGGATGATGAAAAACTGCGCAATGCCCGTTTGGGATTATCCAAGGCGACGGCCATTGCCATTAAAAATGTTTTAACGATCTTGGGCGTTCATGCTCCCAATGAAATGTAAGATTGGGAGACGCAAATTGGCCATAGCAATAAGAACAGAGCAATGATTGAGGG
Organism: Candidatus Cryptoclostridium obscurum; assembly: GCA_904420535.1. Lineage (GTDB taxonomy): Bacteria > Bacillota > Dehalobacteriia > UBA7702 > UBA7702 > Cryptoclostridium > Cryptoclostridium obscurum. The sequence continues at coordinate 54,470 of CAJFVQ010000027.1, read as the reverse complement.
AGGATACGAAATGACCAAGTATATTTTTGTGACCGGCGGCGTTGTTTCGTCTTTGGGAAAAGGTATTACTGCGGCTTCTCTTGGGCGCATTCTAAAGAATCGCGGGGTCAAAGTTGTCAGTCAAAAATTTGATCCTTACATTAATTTAGATCCCGGTACCATGAGCCCTTACCAACACGGAGAAGTTTTTGTCACTGACGATGGTGCCGAAACGGACTTGGATTTGGGCCATTATGAACGCTTTATTGATATTAATCTCACCAAAAATAACAACGTGACCAGCGGCAAAGTTTATGACGCTGTCATCAAGAAGGAGCGGAGAGGTGACTACCTTGGCGGTACGGTTCAGGTGATTCCCCATATTACCAATGAGATCAAAGATCGTATCATGCGTCCTGCCAGAGAGAGCAACCCCGACGTGGTGATTACGGAGATCGGTGGAACCGTGGGTGATATCGAGTCCCAGCCTTTTTTGGAAGCCATTCGGCAAATGAAACGGGAAGTGGGAAAGGAAAACGTCCTTTATATTCATGCGACATTGGTACCGTATCTCCATGCCAGCGGAGAAGCAAAAACAAAACCTACCCAGCACAGTGTTCACGAACTGCGGGGGATCGGGATTCATCCTGATATCATCGCTTGCCGGGTGGAGCAAAGGATGTCCCACGAAATGGAGGAGAAGATCGCCCTTTTTTGTGACGTGGATAAAGAAGCCGTCATTCAGGTGGAAGATGCTGATACCATCTACGAAGTGCCGTTAAACCTTCGGAATGAAGGTATGGACGATATTGTCGTGGAGAAGTTGGGACTTCAATGCGGCGAGCCTAATATGGATGAGTGGCGCGCCATGGTCGATAAGATTAAACATTATGAACATGAATTAACCGTTGCCATTGTCGGTAAATACGTTGCCCTTCACGACGCATATTTAAGTATTGTGGAATCGTTGCGTCACGCCGGATTTGATCAAGGGATTAAAGTGGATATCCGCTGGGTCGATTCGGAAACTGTCACCAAGGAAAATGTTGGCGAGATTTTAAAAGGTGTTGCCGGAATTATCGTTCCTGGCGGTTTCGGAGACCGCGGTATTGAGGGAAAGATCAACGCCATCCAGTATGTGCGAGAAAATAATATTCCCTTCCTCGGTATTTGTTTGGGAATGCAGTTGGCGGTAGTAGAATATGCCAGAAACGTTTTGGGAATGGCCGAGGCCAACAGCGCCGAATTCGGCGATACGGAGTTTCCCGTCATCGATCTGCTGCCGGAGCAAAAAGAAGTGGAAGAAATGGGAGGAACCATGCGGTTGGGGCTTTACCCTTGCAAGTTAAGGGAGGGGAGCAAGTCCTTAGAGCTTTACGGAGAGTCTCCCATTTATGAGCGCCATCGCCACCGCTATGAATTTAACAATGCTTATCGTGAACAATACGATCATAGTGATATGGAGATTATTGGCACTTCTTTGGACGGTCGCCTGGTGGAAATGATCGAATTGAGAAACCATCCTTATTTTATTGCTTGTCAATTCCATCCCGAATTTAAATCCCGTCCCAATCGACCTCATCCTTTATTTAAAGGACTGATTAAATCGGCATTTGAATCTATTAATTAAAATAAATGAAGCGAACCGCAAGAAAGGAGTTCTGTTTTGCTATCATCCCGAATCATTGAAGAAAAAGACAGGGAATTATATAATGATTTTGTGGCCAATCATACAGAAAAGGGCCATATTCTCCAGAGTTATGAATGGGGAGAGATCAAAGGAAAAGGCTCTTGGGTTCCAATTCGTCTCTTAGTATTCGACGACGAAACTCCCGTTGCCGCCATTTCTATTTTACAGCGCAGTGTCCCTATGGGAAAAACAATTTTTTATGCGCCTCGCGGCCCCGTCGTTCACATCAAAGAGAAAAAAGTCGTGGCATTTTTGATGTCTGAAATCAAACGGATCGCCAAGGAACGAAATGCCATTTATTTAAAGGTTGATCCCGATATTCCCATTGAAAATGAAGATTGGCAGGCCTTTTTCAAAGACTATGGATTCCAAAAGCCCAAAAGCGGCTCTGGATTTGAAGGAGTTCAACCACGTTTTGTGTTTCGTCTCGACATTACCCCCGACGAAGAGACGTTAATGAAAAATATGCACCAGAAAACCCGCTACAATCTGCGTTTGGCAGGGCGAAAAGGTGTGACCATCGATACGAATCCCGACCGCTCCAAACTGGCGGAATTTTATGATTTAATGAAAGTTACGGCAGAGCGTGATAAGTTTTTGATCCGCCCCTATTCTTATTTTGAGGATATGTACGACTATCTCGTCCCCAAGGGACTGGGCAATCTGTTCCTCGCCTATTATGAAGGCGAGATGATCGCCGGAACATTGTTGTTTAAATTTGGCAACCGCTCTTGGTATATTTATGGCGCTTCTTCCAATGCCCACCGCAACGTCATGCCCAATTATTTGATCCAGTGGGAAATGATTCGTTGGTCCAAAGAACGTGGATGCGTGATGTATGACTTCCGTGGCGTCCCCGGCCATGTGCCGCCGGAACATCCTTTGTATGGACTCTATAAATTTAAAAAAGGATTTAACGGGGACTATGTGGAATTCATCGGTGAATATGATTTGGTATATAATCAACTCTTTTATAAACTTTACGAAACTTTTGAACCGATGTATTATAGTGGTGTACGGAAACTGATTCGCGCCAAAAAGAAAATGAAAGGTGCCCTTGGAAAGGGAAAATAATGTCTTATCGCAACGAAGATTTTTGGATCGAAGTAAATCTTGAAAACCTCTGCGCCAATTATGATGCGGTGCGTAAAACTGTTGGCGGAAAAAAAGGCGTCATGGCCGTGGTGAAGGCCGATGCTTACGGTCACGGTATGGTGGAAACGGCCAAGGCTTTGGAATCCCATGGTGCTGATTATCTGGCTGTGAGCCATTTTGGCGAGGGAAAACTTTTGAGGGAAAACGGCATAAAAATGCCGGTATTGTTAATGACTCCGGCGTTGCCGGAATATTATAAAGAGATCGTTTCTTTGGATCTGATGCCATCATTGGATCGGATGGAGAATTTGAAGGCTTTATCCCAGGCTGCAGGAGATCGGAGCGTCGGTTTTCATTTGAAAGTCAATACGGGAATGAACCGCTTTGGTGTTGACTGTGATGAAATTGAGGATCTCCTTGCTGCGTTGCAATCGTATCCCAATTTGTTTTTGGCAGGCGTCTTTTCCCATTTGCCTACGGCACTGCGAAAGGATCATCCACAAACGACTGCGCAGATCAAGAAATTTCATGATGCGGTGGAAAAAATCAGATCCTGTGTGGATTATGATTTTGATGTTCATCTTTGCAACAGTGCCGGCGCCATCACCCATCCGGAAGCGCGTTGGGATTATGTACGGGTGGGTACGTTGCTTTACGGCCAATTCCCCGCCGCTTTTTTGCAGGGAACCATAGATCTGCGTCCCACATGGCAGGCTAAGGCCAGAATTTTGGAAACGCGCCAAGTCGCTCCCGGAGAGACCGTGGGTTATGGCGCGGATTTTCGTGTTCGTTCCCAAATGCGTCTTGGCGTCATCCCCGTAGGGTATCATGACGGGTTTGGGGTGCAGCCCCCGTTGAACAACGTTTCTTTCAAGGTTTTTGTAAAGCAAGGGCTGAGATTGTTCCGCGGCTTTTTGCGAAAACGACCCAATCATCAAGTTTACTATGGGAAAAAACCGTTGCCTGTCATCGGCCGTATTGCCATGCAGACCACAGTGGTTTCCCTTGAACATACCGACGCCGGAGTCGGCGATATTGTTGATGTGCCTCTGCGCCGAACGGCTACGGCACCAACGGTAAAAAAAATTTATATGTAAAGGGGAGAAAATTACTATGCCATTGGTAACTTCTACGGAAATGTTTCAAAAAGCTTATGAGGGTGGTTATGCAATCGGTGCTTTTAATGTGAATAACATGGAAATTATCCAGGGAATCACCGAAGCCGCCAAAGAAGTTCATGCACCCCTGATCTTGCAGGTGTCCGCCGGTGCGCGGAAATATGCGAACCATACGTATTTGATGAAACTTGTGGAGGCGGCGGAAATCGAAACAGGACTTCCTATCTGTCTTCATCTGGATCACGGTGATAGTTTTGAATTGTGCAAATCCTGCATTGACGGCGGTTTCACTTCTGTGATGATCGACGGCAGCAAATTGAGTTTTGAGGATAATATCAATTTAACCAAAGAGGTTGTCGATTATGCCCATGATCACGGCGTTGTTGTCGAAGGAGAATTGGGACGCTTGGCGGGGATTGAGGATGACGTCAATGTCTCCGATGCCGACGCTTCTTATACCCGTCCCGAGGAAGTGGAGGAATTTGTGTCTCGTACAGGGGTTGATTCCTTGGCAATCGCCATTGGCACCAGCCATGGCGCTTATAAGTTCAAACCCGGCCAAAAACCGCAGCTGCGTTTTGATATTTTGGAAAAAGTCGGAGAGCGTTTGCCGGGATTCCCCATTGTGCTTCACGGCGCTTCTTCTGTGATTCCCGAGTATGTGAAAATGATCAATGATAACGGCGGTGCCATGCCCAACGCCATTGGCGTTCCCGAAGATATGCTGCGTCAGGCTGCAAAAATGGCTGTTTGCAAAATTAATATTGATTCGGACCTGCGGCTCGCCATGACCGGTACCATTCGCCAATATATGAATGAACATCCTGATCATTTTGACCCTCGTCAATATCTGAAACCAGCTCGTGCCAATATCAAGGAATTGGTAAAACATAAATTGATCCATGTTTTGGGATGCGACGGGAAAGCATAATTTTTATCAATACGGAGGTATCTCATGGAACTGTATTTAGATACGGCAAATTTGGAGGAAATTAAGGAAATTGCCTCCTGGGGGGTTTTGGCGGGTCTCACGACTAACCCATCTTTGCTGGCAAAAGAAAAAATTCCCGTGGCGGTTTTCATGAGGGAAGCAGAAAATTATGTCACAGGGCCTTTGAGTCTTGAGGTCCTCGGTGAAACTGCCGATTCCATGATTGAAGATGCCCGTCATTTAAAAAAATACGGCGATAATGTCGTCATCAAACTTCCTTTAACGGAAGAGGGACTAAAGGCATTGAAAGTCCTTTCGGCAGAGGGATTTCAAACGAATTTAACGTTGATTTTTTCCGCTAACCAGGCATTACTTGCGGCCAAAGCCGGTGCTACCTACGTTAGCCCATTTGTGGGACGTGTTGACGACATCGGCGCGGAAGGAAAGGCTTTGGTGGAAGAGATCAAACTGATTTTTCAGCAATATCAATTAAAAACAAAAATCATCGCCGCCAGTATTCGCTCGGCGCGGGATGTAACCGACGCTGCTGTGGCCGGCGCCGATATTGCAACCATCCCTTATGGGATTTTTAAAAAGATGGTAGCCCATCCTTTGACCGACGTCGGCTTGGAAAAATTCAAAGCGGACTGGGCCAAAAGCGGGATTCAAGGGCTCTGATAAGGAGAATTTATCATGTTAGAACGAGGATTGACACTGGATTTTGTACGCGTGACTGAAGCTGCTGCACTGGCCTCCGGTTATTGGTGCGGACGCGGTAATAAAATTGCCGCTGATGATGCGGCAGTTCGCGGGATGCGCGCTGTTTTTGATACTGTTCCCATTCACGGCACCGTTGTGATTGGGGAAGGAGAAATGGATGAAGCCCCCATGCTTTATATTGGTGAACGCCTAGGAAATGCAGAATCTCCTTTGGTGGATATTGCTGTAGATCCTTTAGAAGGCACCAATTTGGTAGCCAAAGGCGCGGCCGGAGCCATTGCAGTGCTGGCAGCTGCGGAAAAGGAGTGTTTGCTTCATGCTCCTGATATGTATATGGATAAGATTTGTGCTGGCCCTGCCGCCAAAGGCCGCATTAGTCTTGACGCTTCCGTAACGGAAAATGTCAACAATGTTGCGGAAGCCCTTGGGAAAAAAGTCCAAGACGTCACCGTTGTGGTGCTGGATCGGGAACGTCATCAAAAGATTATTGACGAGTTGCGCCAGTGCGGCTGTCGGATTCAGCTGATTACCGATGGCGACGTGGCTCCTGCAGTTGCCACGGCTTTCCCAAATTCCGGAATTGATATGATGATCGGCGTTGGTGGCGCTCCCGAAGGCGTGTTAGCTGCCGCTGCTTTGAAATGTATGGGCGGTGATATGCAGGGACGTCTCTGGCCGGAAGACGATGAGGATCGAGAAAGAATGGCCAAAATGGGCGTAGCTGACGACAATAAGCTTTTGACTATGGAAGATTTGGCTGCCACCGATGACATCATTTTCTGTGCCACAGGTATTACCAGCGGTTCTTTGCTTCGCGGCGTTGTTTATTCCGGTGAAAAGGCCACCACCCATTCTCTGATTATGCGGGCAAAAACCGGTACGGTTCGTTTTATTGAAACCATCCATGATTTTAATAAAAAACCCTTGTCCAATTTGATTCGTAAAGATGACCCCGGTTACGCCGGCAAATAATTATAATATGTTGAAATTACTTTATACCAATGAAAACGGCGATTTATTGGTCGCCGAAGATCTGGAAGCATTAGGCGGTCGAGGCGATTCATTTGTCTCGGCCGACAGCTTTATTCCCATGCCCGCCGGCGCTACCCTTGCGTCCCTGCCGGGCCGCGTTCCTCTGGGAAAGGACAAGAACGGTAATTTCGTTCCTTTGGGGGAAAAGGGATGGCCTGTAGCGGCACTGCTGCCCCAAGGCTTTACCAGAACACTGCTGCCCGCATATGTCAAAGGAGAAGATGGCCCCGATGTCTTGCCGCTGTTGGGGTATACGGCCGTAGCATTGGATGGGGATACTATGAAAGTGGCTGCGATCCAAACGGATGAACACCGTATCTGGCATCCCGATCACTATAATACGGAAGATTTGCCCCGACGCATCCGAAGGGTTCGCAATATCTTTCCGAAAAACCGCATTGTCAGCCAATTGGCTCATTGTTCTCTGAATTACGGCTGCTTTACCGCGCAAAACTTTTTTTATCGACGTTGGGAAGGCGGCCTGCCTGTTTCGCCCGCCTGTAACGCCCAGTGTGTGGGCTGTATTTCAGAACAACAAAGCGAATGCTGCCCGTCTCCCCAGGGGCGCATTGACTTTCGTCCCAAGGTAAGAGAGATTGCCGAGGTGGGGGCTTTTCATCTCAGCGGTAAGCGGAAGGATAATATCATCAGCTTCGGCCAGGGCTGCGAGGGAGAACCGTCGTTGGAGGCGGAACGTATTGCCAAATCTATTCAGGTGATCCGCGATCATACCCAACAGGGAACCATCAATATCAACACCAATGCCGGGAATTTCGATCATATCCGTACCATTGTAGACAGCGGCCTTGACACCATGCGTGTCAGCCTTTTTTCGGCAAAAGAGGAACATTATCAACGATATTACCGCCCCCGTAATTATACTTTGGCTGATGTGGAACGATCCATCGCTTACGGTGTTGACCATGGCGTGTATGTTTCTTTAAACCTTTTGGCGTTTCCTGGCTTTACCGATCGGGAGGAGGAAATCGCGGCGCTGTTGGAACTGATCCGACGGACAGGCTTGCAAAAGGTACAGATCCGCAACTTGAATATCGATTGCGATTACTTTTATGATGCTTTGGATTTTTCCAAAGAAAGCAGCCTCGGTATGGATGTTTTGATTCAAACATTGGAAAACAACGGCATTGCTGTGGGCAATTACAGTCGTCCGAAAAAATCATAAAAAAGTATTTGCATTCCTATGAATTCTGTGTTATAATGTCTTCTGCATGAAAAATATCCACCATACCGAAAGAGAGGTGACATTAGGTATGAAAAAAGGTATTCATCCTGCTTATGAAGAAGTAGAAATTACTTGTGCTTGCGGCAACAAATTTACTACAAAATCCACCAAAAAGAATATTAGGGTTGAAGTTTGTTCCCAATGCCATCCCTTCTACACTGGTAGCAGACGTTTCTTAGTAGAAGAAGGCGGCCGTGTGGATAAATTTAAGAAAAAATACGGTCTTCAATAAAAATGCTATGAACGGAGCGATAGAGCTCCGTTTTTTGCTATTGCAAAACCTGCTTTACGGCAGTGATATCATTGATATAAAGGAGCAATATGAAAAAACCATTTTATTACGGCGGTCAGGCTGTTATTGAAGGCGTGATGATGATGGGGCCCAAGGAATATGCCGTTTCCGTGCGGAAGCCTGATGGCTCCATTATCACAAAGAAAGAACCTGTCGATACCATTAAAAATAAATTTCCCATATTAAAATGGCCGATTCTTCGTGGTTTTGTGAACCTTATTGAAATGATGGTTCTAGGAATGAAAAATATTACCTGGTCGGCCAATCAGTCCGGTGAGGAAGATGAACAGCTGGGTTTTTGGGGGATGTTTCTATCCATTGCCCTGGCTGTGGTGATCGTCGTCGGGTTATTCATCGCACTACCGGTATTCATCGGCACTTGGGCCCATCAGACGGTAGGGGACTTTGGTCGCAGTTTCATCGAGGGAATTTTGCGCATTGCCGGTTTTGTTTTGTATATCGTGGCTATTCGCCGTCTGGAAGACATTCGTCGTGTCTTTCAATATCATGGTGCGGAGCATAAATCCATTGCGACATGGGAACATGGCGATGTATTGACGCCGGAAGCCGCAAAAAAGTATACGACCCTGCATTTGCGTTGTGGCACCAGTTTCATGTTAATGGTGATGATCGTTATGATTATTGTTTTTACTTTCGTAGGACAAACCGAAGGCTCTTTGGGGCGTATCATCATTAAACTGATCTGTCTGCCGTTTATCGCGGGTATCACCTATGAAATTACCCGTTGGTCTGCAGGGCATTGTCAGTACCGCATTGTACGGATTTTGATGGCTCCTGGGCTGTGGCTGCAAAAGCTCACCACCAGCGAACCAAGTCTGGATCAGTTGGAAGTCGCTTTGATGTCATTAAAAGCAGTGATTCCCGGTTACTTTGACGAGCATCCCGATGAAAAACGCCCCTATTTTGAGAACGAAACAGAGGAAGAAAGCGATTCATGTTTGAAAAACTAAATCAATTGGAAAAAAAATATGAGGAATTGTCCTTATTGATCGGCGATCCCGAGGTCATTAATGACCAGGCACAGTGGCAGAAACATGTGAAAGCCCATGCAGAACTTGAGGATGTGGTCGTTTGTTACAGAAAATATAAATCGTTGCAAGAGGAACTGGAAGGTGCTTTGGAGCTGATCAATGAGGAAGACGATGAAGAAATGGTAGAAATGGCCAGAGCTGAAGCTGCTACATTGGAAAAGCAACTTCAAGATTTGGAACAAAAACTAAAGGTTCTACTCTTGCCCAAAGACCCCAATGACAGTAAAAACGTCATTATGGAGATTCGTGCGGGAACCGGCGGCGAAGAGGCCGCTTTGTTTGCCAATGATCTTTTTAAAATGTACAGCCGCTATGTAGAAAAGCAGGGCTGGAAAATGGAAATTATGAATGGCAATTTTACAGATATTGGCGGCGTGAAAGAAGTGGTTTGCCTGATCGAAGGAAAGAACGCCTATAGCCGTTTGAAATACGAAAGCGGCGTTCACCGTGTTCAGCGGGTACCTGATACTGAAGCCTCCGGCCGTGTTCATACTTCCGCTGCTACCGTTGCAGTGATGCCGGAGGCTGAGGATGTGGAAGTAGAAATCGGTCCCAACGATATTAAAACCGATGTGTTTTGTGCTAGTGGCCCCGGTGGCCAATGCGTCAATACGACCCAAAGCGCTGTGCGATTGACTCATATTCCCACCGGCATCGTCGTCTCCTGTCAGGATGAGAAAAGCCAGCTTCGCAACAAGGAAAAGGCCATGAAGGTTTTGCGTGCTCGCATTTATGAAGCGATGCAGGCAGAAATTCAGGGGGATATTTCTTCCGCCCGGAAGAGTATGATTGGAAGTGGAGACCGCTCAGAGCGTATTCGCACCTTCAACTTCCCTCAAGGGCGTGTTACAGATCACCGTATTGGTTTAACGCTTCATCGTCTTGACTCTATTTTAGAAGGGAATCTTGATGAAATCATTGACGCTCTTATCAGTGATGATCAAATGAAACAACTGAAAGAGGGCGTGGAATCGTGACTTGGGGAGCGTTTTACCTTTGGCTTGCCGACCGATTAAAACAACGTGAAAACGGAATCAACGAGGCCCGTTGGCTTATAGAGGCTGTGACGGGCCTTTCTTTCTATTCCATTCGTGAACAACCCTTTGCGGAAGCGACGCGGCCGCGTTTCGAAAAAGCGCTGGTGGAGTTGTTCCGCGGCCGTCCTTTCCAATACGTTGTGGGGAGTCAGGATTTTTATGGATATTCCTTCAAAGTGGGGGAAGGGGTATTGGTTCCCCGTCCGGAAACGGAATTATTGGTAGAGGCCGCCCTCCAATGGGGAAAAGGACGGGAGCTCCGCGCTCTGGATCTATGCACCGGGTCCGGCTGCATCGCCATTGTTTTGGCGAAACATCTGCGCGGGGATTTCACGGCGGTAGATCTCTCCGCCGATGCGCTTTCCGTGGCGCGAGAAAATGGAATCCTGCTGGATGTTGATGTCCATTGGGAACAGGGGGATCTTTTCGCTCCGGTAGAGGGAAAAATGTTTCATTTAATTACTGCCAATCCGCCTTATCTCAGCGAAGAAGAAATGGCACATTGCCCCATCGAGTTGACTTACGAGCCTTCTATGGCTTTGGTCGCCGGCAGCGACGGCCTAGAGGTGTGCCGTCGTATCATCGGTCAAGTTTCCAATTATTTGGAGCGAGCCGGCCTGTTCCTTATGGAATTTGGTGAAACCCAGGGGGCAGCCATTTTGGAGCAAATGAAAAAAGGGGATTGGCAAAAAGTAGAAATTCGCAAAGATTATCAAGGGAAAGATCGCTTTTTGTACGCAATCAGGTAAAAGAAGAGCTGTCCAAATCGCCCAATCTTGGATTAAAATCAGAAAATCAGTTTCGGAATAATACTTCTCTGGGAATAGAAAGATAAACAAAAAGCCTATTATCAGAAAATAAAGAATGGAATGTCTTAAAAAAAACAGTGAACATTGATGTTCACTGTTTTTTTTTATTCAAAATATTTCTATAAAAAATCTCTATGGCGGTTCAAAAAAGTATCGAACAATTTTAAGTAGATTATATATATTCTATAATGATAAAATAAACGTCAAAATAATTATGAATTAATATTTATTAAAATTATTTTTTATGAAAAACTGAGAGGTATGCTCTGACATTAACAAAATAACTAAAAGATTACTCGAAATTTTAGTAAAGTATAAAAATTAAAATATAATAGGATTTACATTGATATAAAATTTGCAATATTTTCGCAGAGTTGCACACTCCATGAAATACAATATAAATAAAATGCAACTTTTACAGTACTATTTTTATCATAAAATGATGTAAAAATCAATAGTTTTTTCTTTGAATTTTGAATTTTTTTGCAAGTTGTTTGGTTTTTTTATTTTTTCTGCGGTTTTGTACCAATGACCATGGAAATAAACCGTCACAATGACCGTCAATATCCTTGATCATTTTCAGAAAAATTTACAGAAAGGGTGGATAAATTGGCAAAAAAAGGCGAAAACATTTATAAACGAAAAGATAATCGCTGGGAGGGAAGATATGTCAAAGAATATACATCGTCCGGAAAGCGACATCTGGGCTATGTTTACGGAAAAAGCTATCGAGAGACAAAAGAAAAACTTTTGGAAGTACAAGTAAAACAAATGATGGCAGAGACGCTGTACGATGGTAAAAAAAAGTTTTCCTGCTTTTGTGATGAATGGTTGGAACGTAACCGCGACCGTGTTAAGGCTTCCACTTATGTAAAATACCGCAATATTGTAAAGAATCATATTAAACCGACATTTGGCGGTTATATTTTATCACAATTCAATGCCATAGCGGTAAATGATTTCAGCCATAAGTTGCTTACGGAGGGAACCGAAAAGTCATCTGGAGGCCTTGCTCCCAAAACAGTGAAAGATATTTTAATGATCTTACGTTCTATTTTTAAGTATGTAAAGCAACAGCCTGGCAATGATTTATTTGAGATTGATATATCTTACCCGAAAGAGAAAAAAAGGGAAATACGAATTCTTACCGAGGAAGAACAGGCAAAATTGGTGCAGTACCTTCTGGCAGATTTAGACCATTGCAAATTTGGTACGCTTTTCGCGCTTTTGACAGGATTGAGGATCGGTGAAATTTGTGCGCTGCGTTGGAAGGATATTTCTTTGCGTAAAAAAACGGTTCGTATTGATTTTACCATGCAACGACTGCAACTGCCCGACAATCCGATTGAGAATAAAACAGCGGTAATGATTGGAGATCCCAAAAGCGCAATGTCAGCCAGGGTAATTCCTCTGACAGATTTCATTGTAGATTTTTGTAAGAAAATGGAAATTCCGTCTCCCCAAGCTTTTGTTTTAACAGGGGAAACGGAACGGTATATGGAGCCGAGGACGTTGCAATATCGATTTGCCAAATACGCAAAGGAGTGTGGTATTGCTGATGTTCATTTTCATACGCTGCGTCATACCTTTGCTACTCGCTGTGTGGAAGTGGGATTTGAGATGAAATCTCTCAGTGAAATATTGGGGCATTCCACTGTAAAAGTTACACTGGATCGCTATGTGCATCCTTCTATGGAACTGAAACGGAACAATATGGATAAATTGTCTCAGATCGGGTTTTAACGGACAAGCCGTCATTTGGGATAGTGTCTGCGAGAAAAATCGTTTTGAACAGGTATTTTTCAAATAGTTTCATGGAGTGTGCAACTCTGCGAAAGTTGCTCTTCAAATACTAGTTTTTGTTGAGTCTCGTTTGATCTGTAGGCTTCCCAAAAAACAATGGGATTATCACATTCTTCTTAGGTTTTTGGATAAATTGAAAGTATTAAAAGTGGAAAAGGAGACTTAGAACGCGGGAATGTAGTTCATTTGTTTTTTTTGTGTTGTGAATACTTCACATCATGAAAATATAAGTAGCTCTCGGCTCAAACGCTGTCTGCAGACAGTGTGGCAATGGGATTTGGCAGGTCCCTTGCTGCGGGAAGTTGGGGAAGAAATGATTCTTCCCCAACTTCCCGCAATTGATTTGATACACAACGATAATTCCGCATCGTTTGTGTAATAGTCCTCATTCTCCGTCCTCCTTGTGGGGAATGAGGACATCCATAGGCACCTTGTTCCGCCAGGATGCCTATGGATGTCAATGAAACATGTGAACACCAAGATCAGTCTTTAAGAAGCTGAAATAATAAAAGAAATGGACAGTCTGCCCGTTGATCATTGCCTACTTAGCCATTTTTGCCTACAGATCCATGGATTGAAGCCACTAACATCATCACATCGGAGAACATCAAAATCCAACTGGAAGAAACCGCTATTCCTCCCGGCGGCGAATATTTTTCACAGACTCTTCCCAAATTTTAAGTTATGAAAAACGAAGCCTTCAAGGATGTTGACGTCAGATCTACCTCCATTCCACCGGGGCCAGGAGGGGTCGAAAGAATTCCTCTTCCAACATTTCCTGACGATGAGGCAGGAGGGCGCTTCGGAACTGTTTGATACCCCGCTGATGAAACAGGGGACCTCACCGATTGGGTCTGCCTCGGTACCTCTGGATCCTTCGCCAAGGGAAATTTCCGAGTCACTTTGGACTAGATTGGCAGTTTATGGTCGAGGAATTCCCTGTGGAGGAAGCGAACCCCAGCCCGCAGCGTCTACGAGCACACGACCAATGATACTCCCAAAATCGGGAACCGGAACATGCTCTGACTCTTCGCCGCCATTGGTGTGAGAAGCCTTTGCGCATCCTTACCTTAATAATCATGGTACGGAGGAAAAATGCGATGCCCTATTATATATGCAAAAATAGCAAAAGAGATACATAAAACGGCAGCCCTTTGGGGACTGCCGTTTTCACGGTATAGTCGCGCCGAACGGTTCCTGCCGTTTCCCCCCGTTGTTCCCGAGCGATCAGTGGAAGGAGGGAGGCCGTTATTCCGCTGTGGAGGTTCTGCTGTATTCCCGACTTTGAATTACCAACATAACGCCGCAAACCTCGCCGTCATTTTGGGGCGGGTCATACCAAAACAGGTAATCCAATTCTCCTTTTTGCCAATATCCGCTGTATTGCTCTGTCTCTTTAAATGAGCTTTCTTCAGAATAAGGTTCCCCCAGCAGACTTGCCACTGATTCATAAAGCGCCACACTGTCTTCTTGGGGAAGCGTCGCCGTCATAATAACGCAGGAAACTTCACGGGGATCATTTTGGACTTCATCGGCCATAATGACATCCCAATCGGGCATAAAATATTGGACGACAGTTTTTCCCTGATCTTCTTTGGTGCCTTCTGCAAATAAACAGCCCTGGTATTCTCTCTGCCACATGATGGCAGTATCCGGCTGGTTCTCTGAATCAGGAGCGTCCACCGGCGTTCCTTCTCCCAAAGTTTCCACCACTTCTGCGTCGGTCGCGCCGATTAACGCTTCGTAAGGCTCCAAATTTTTATGGTTTATGCCGGTGTCCTGGTTACAGCCAATGCAGAATAGAGATACCACAATGACGATGAGAATCGTTTGAATTTTTCGTGTCACAATTTCATCCCCCTCTTAATTTATAACTCCCGGTAATTTCCCATACCTACTCTACTGTAACGGTAAAGGACCATTGGTTTGATCCTTTTTTACGTCAGTGATCGTAGCGCATCTTCCTGCATGGATCATTTCGGAATTCACTTTGATCGTTGTATTCACCAAATTTTGTTGCAGGAATATCCCGTTGTCATCGGTGACGGAAAATAAGGCCCCAATCTTTGGGTTTTAAGCTGGCCGTTCTGTAATGCATCTTCTGTAGTTACAAAAAGTCTGCGAAGGGGAGTTGTTACGTTTGCGTCCAAAATCCTCCAACAACCTTGTGCTTTTTCTATTTGGAAATAATGGAATGTTGAAGTGTAAACATAAAGATAGTCCATTCTTACATGGCTTCTTACCGAATATGAACTATCATAGCCCTGCCTGCTTTCTGCACCGCTTTGAGGAATGGGATGATTGACTGTCGTTTCACCTTAAATCCGTAGGCGTCAATTTGGAAATCACCATGGTTATATATCTTTCCTCAATCGTTCCGTCTACTTTTTGCCTTGTTTCTAAATGATGCGTTACTTCGTAAGAAGAAATTTCTTCCAGTGCGTTCGCTTCGTTTGTGGAAAAAAGAGATTGAGTGTTATTATGACTTGTTCATGTCGTGCATTTTTCTACTTTGATGTTATGTTAATGGCCTGCATTGGCCATAACCTTGGTTGATGTAAACTGATTAGTTTTTGCCATTTCATATTAAGTGTCCAAATCTGTGATTTCGTCTTTTTGGTATTCGTTGCTACTTCATTCTTTGCCCATACCCCAACTGTAAATATGAGACAAAATACGATTGCAAGAAGTATACGACGTACTTTTTCATATTTCCATCCTCCTTTTTATTTTTACGGTGTATAACTCCTTTGATTATCATTGCCGAACTGCTTGATGATTTATAAATTAATCTTACTATTAGATCAATTATATAATATATAAGTGCGATTGTTAATCATAAGGCAATCCTTTTTGGAGGTGGCGTATTTTGTTCAAGACATTTCATTTGCTCCTTGATGACAGAAATTACTATATCATGCGGTTAATGAAACGATTTTTAAACAAAAACCGCTATTTTATCAAATGAAAATAGCGGTTGGTTGGAATACTCAGTGACTGCATTGGATTTCTGTGAGGTAAACATCACCATTTTCGTCTTTTTCCAGATGGAAATCAACGGTGCCGAGGGAATCGAGGGAAACGCCCAAATTATTTAAAAGGCTTTCCACTGTGGCACCTTCTTGGTATGCCAATGTCCCCAAGATGCCGTAATCATAATATGTCATACGGGCACCGGATTCCTCAGTAGTTCTGGAAACGGCTCTGTCGGAGAGATCTACAACTGTATTGTCTACGTCCCACTCTAAGGCATAAACATGGACGACTGCTGCTGTGCCGTCACAAGTGACATCTTTGATTTGATAAAACTGCATATCATAAGGCCCGCCGAATCCCTGCGCTACCAGCAGATATTTATCGGTTTCAATAATCATGGGGGGTTCTTGCTGTCCCACAGCTTCTTCCCAGGTGACGGTTTCCGTTCCCCAAATGTGATCCAGGCCTTCCTGGACATCGCTTTTGGAATATGCCGCGTAGGACAGCTGGCCGCCGTCGCTGCGGTATGTATTGATCTCTTCCTGAGTGATGTAAGGTTCCGTGAAATCGTCCAAAACCGCTTCCTGCTCCGGTGCGGCGATCCAGATCCAATAATAAGGCTGGATCCCTGTTTGAAGGTCATCAACGGGTATTTCCAACAAGTGATAGTAAACACTGTCTGTGATCTCTTCAAAAAAGGCCTGAGCTTCCTCTTTGGTGATATCGGCGTCGGCGGTGTCCTCGTTAATCGGTTCTTCCACTTTTGTTTCCGTAGGGGCGGCCGTATCTTTCTCTTCTTGATTGCAGCCTGTGGCCAAAAAGCAGAGACAAGTCAAGATCATGGTAAGGAGCAATAGTTTGCGTTTTAATTTCATTATCATGGCCATACCTCCCAAATACTTTGATGATTTTTTCCTTGTTTCAATCATAACATTATTATACCATCGGCTTTTGATTTCGTCTATATTTTCTAATTGGAAATATCTTGACAATGGTCTGGTTATTTGGTAAATTAAAGTACAAATCAAGAAAAGGCTTTGAACAAGAAAGTAGGGAAAGAAAGCGCCCCAGAGAGAGACCGTCGTCGGCTGAAAGCGGTTTTGGCAATGACTTTTCTGAAGTGCACTTGGGAGCTGTGGCGCTGAATGGTTTCATTCACCTTTAGGCGCCGACGTATCACCTGCGTTAAAGGATTCGAGATGCGGCTTTGCCGTAAATCAGAGTGGAACCACAGCCGACCCCTGTCTCTGGAACGGGGCGGTTTTTTATTTTGTCAGGGTTCCGAATCAGCTGAGACAGGAGGAAGAAAGATGTTTGACCGTGCAAAAAGAGATATTAAAGCTGTCATGGATCGCGATCCCGCCGCAACTTCGGCCTGGGAGGTCTTTCTCTGTTCTCCCGGCCTTCATGCCATTTGGGGCCATCGTTTGGCCCATTGGTTCTTTCGTCACGGTCGGACGGTGATTGCCCGTTGGATCGCCCATTGGAATCGTTTCTTTACCGGGGTAGAGATCCATCCCGGTGCCAAGATTTCCGAAGGCTTCTTCATTGATCACGGTATGGGCATCGTTATTGGGGAAACGACGGAAATTGGTAAAAACGTCACCCTCTACAAAGGTGTGGTTTTGGGGGGGACCGGAAAGGAACAGGGGAAGCGTCATCCCACCATCGGCCATAATGTAGTCGTGAGTTCCAACGCCATTGTGCTCGGCTCCATTACCATTGGCAATAACGTAAAAATCGGAGCGGGTTCCGTAGTTTTGGCCGATGTCCCCGACAATTGCACCGTTGTTGGGGTGCCCGGCCGTATCGTAGTCAAAGACGGTTGCCGTGTGAACGAAGGGGAAGAAGTGGAAGACGGCCGCTGCGATGACCCTGTTTTTGAAAAGCTGAATGAGTTGTCCGAAAAGGTCGAGCTGCTGGAAAACATCATAAAGGAGAAAGAGTATGCCAATTAAAATTTATAACACCCTGCATAATGCCAAAGAGGAATTTGTTCCGGTGGAAGAAGGCAAAGTCAAAATGTACGTCTGTGGTCCCACGACTTATAATTACATCCATCTGGGCAATGCCCGTCCTATCGTGGCCTTCGACGTGATCCGTCGCTATTTTGCTTATCGCGGTTATGATGTTACTTATGTGCAAAATTTTACCGATGTGGATGACAAAATCATCAACCGCGCCAATGAAGAAAATATGGACCCCAAAAAGTTGGCGGAGAAATATATTGAAGCTTACTTCGAGGATGCTGATCGACTGGGTGTCAAACGGGCCGACGTCCATCCCCGTGTCACCGAGCACATGCAGGACATCATTGACATGGTACAGACCATTATGGATAACGGTCTCGCTTATGAAGTCAATGGGGATGTCTATTTCGAAGTGCGAAAATTTGCCCCTTACGGCAAGCTTTCCGGTCGTTCTCTTGATGAGATGCAGGCGGGAGCCAGAATTGCTGTGGGCGAGCAGAAACGGGATCCTTTGGACTTCGCCTTATGGAAAGCCGCAAAACCCGGAGAACCTGCTTGGGATAGTCCCTGGGGGAAGGGCCGCCCCGGTTGGCATATTGAATGTTCTGCCATGTCTACAAAATATCTTGGCAAAACCTTTGATATCCACGGTGGCGGTGCGGATTTGATTTTTCCCCATCACGAAAATGAGATCGCCCAAAGTGAAGGCTGTAACGGTTGTGAATCGGTCCATTATTGGATTCACAACGGTTTTATCACCATCAATTCGGAAAAAATGTCCAAATCTTTGGGGAACTTTTTCCTTCTCCGGGACATTCTTGATAAATTCCCCGGCCCTGTGGTTCGTTTTTATTTGATGTCGACCCATTACAGAAGTCCCCTTGACTTTGATGATCAAAAACTGATTGCAGCGGAAAAGTCTCTCCATCGCATCTGGAACACTTACCGTATTGCCGAGGAAAAGGCGGTATTGTTGGGAAAAAATCCCGGAGAAGACAGCGACGCTCCGGAACAGCTGGATCGTCTTGTGGCGGAAACGAGGGAGAAATTTATTGCTGCCATGGACGATGATTTTAATACCTCCCTGGCTTTGGCCTGTATGTTTGATTTGTGCCGTGACGTAAACGGCATTATCAACGTTAGCGGCTTTGTTGGAGGCGAAAAGACTGTGGCTGCAATCAAAGGAGTTCTGGCATTTTTTTGCGAAATAAACGGCGTCATGAATGTCATTATCCCACAAGAAGAGGAAGGGGCCGATGACATGAGCAACGATTTACTGAACCTCTTGATGGAAATCCGCAGCCGTGCCCGCAGCCAAAAAGATTGGACTACGGCAGATTTTATCCGTGATGAATTGAAAAAGATCGGGATCGTCATTGAGGATACCCCTGATGGCCCGCGTTGGAAGAAGGAGAGCGGTATATGAATCCCATCTATTCATGGATCGACACCATCAATTTTCCTTCTTTGACTTTAGCTTATATTGGCGACGGCGTTTATGAAATGGCGATTCGCTGCTATTTATTGAAACAGGGAATTCGAAAGCCGGAAGAACTCCACCATAAAGCCGTAGAATATGTAAAGGCCACGTTCCAAAGCCGTTTTTACCATGAACTTCTTCCTTATCTTTCAGAAGAGGAAGAAGCGGTGCTAAAACGGGGAAGAAACAGTAAATCAGGTCATCAACCCAAACATGCCGACGTGCAGGATTATCGCAAATCCACCGCGGTGGAAGCCTTGGTTGGTGCTTTGTATTTGGCAGGAAGAACCGAACGGTTAAATGAAGTATTTGCCCGTTTGTTCGCATTGATAGAAAGAGAAGAGAGGAATCAATCATGCAAGTGAAACTTTTGGCTCACACGCCGAATCCCGATGCTTTGGTCGCTGCAGCGGCAAGAGTATGCTATTCTCCCTTGGGCGGAGATGAAATCATGGAGAACTTTAAAGAAGGAGAGGCGGAAAGCCTTGTGAAAAAATTAATGTCCATGGGGCATCAGTCGCCTTTGGAACATATTGCTTTTACCTTTGCCATTGATGGCGTTAGCCGTGCATTATCGCACCAACTGGTTCGCCATCGCATCGGTGCTTCTTACTCTCAGAAAAGTCAGCGCTATGTGAAAGAAAAAGGCGCCAATGCCCAATTCGTGATCCCGCCTACCATTGCGGAGCGCCCAGAGTTGAAGGCTAAGTTTGAACAGGCTTGTGCCGATATTATGGATGTCTACGACGCCTTGGCGGCCGAAGTCCCGGCAGAAGATGCGCGCTATATTTTACCCAATGCCAATGTGACCAACCTGGTCGTGACGATGAATGCCAGAAGTCTATTGCACTTCTTTGAACTGCGATGCTGTCAACGAGCCCAGTGGGAAATTCGCGATTTGGCGGAAAAAATGCTTTCTCTCGTTCGCGACGTGGCTCCCGTTCTTTTTAAAAAAGCTGGCCCCACTTGTCGAACACTGGGAATTTGTTTTGAAGATCAATACAGTTGCGGACGATGTAAAGACGTAAGGAGTCGAGCATGAAGTCGGGGAAAAAATCTGAAACCAAAGGGGAGGGGACCCGCTATATCCCAGGACGTAACGGTGTGTTGGAGGCAATAAAGGCCGGACGTCCCATCCTGAAACTTTATTTTGCCGAAGGAAAATTGGAAGGATCTGCCCGCCAGATCGTCGCCAAGGCTAAGGAATTTCAGATTCCCATCGCGACTGTTTCCCGCCGCAAATTGGATGAAATGTTCGCAGGAAAGCACCAAGGGGTAATCGCGGAGATCTCCGGTTATGAGTACTCCGAAGTTGACGAGATGATTGACGCGGCCAAAGAACGAGGGGAAGACCCTTTTCTGCTCATGTTGGCGGAAATTGAAAGCCCTCAAAATTTGGGAGCCATTATGCGGACAGCGGATATCGCCGGTGTTCACGGTATCATCATTCCCAAAAATAACAGCGTGGGGTTAAATGCCACTGTAGCCAAAGTTGCGGCAGGCGCCGCCGAATATGTCCCGGTGGCGCGGGTTGCAAATTTGACACAAACGGCAAAACAATTGCAGGATCAGGGGCTATGGGTTTACGGTGCCGATATGGAAGGTACGCCTATGTGGGATCAGGATATGAAAGGCCCCATCTTACTGATTATTGGCGGCGAAGATCGCGGGATTCCCCGTTTGTTGATGGAACAATGTGATTTTAAAGTAACCATTCCCATGGTAGGACATATATCTTCTCTTAATGCTTCCGCTGCTGCTGCTGTTATGATTTATGAAGTTTTGCGTCAACGGAGATAGAGATCGTTTTGTTCTACAAGTTTATCTACACTTTTAAGTTCGGATCACTAAAAAGTGACAGAAAGAAAAGACTCCTGTTTGGGACAACAGGAGCCTTTTCTTTATATAGGGACTTATTTATTATGGGCAGATATAACAGACGCTTTTTCTTCAACGTGTCTGATGTATTCCGAAAGCGCTTCTTCCATTTCAGGAGGTAAAAAGCTTTCCGGTGCCGATGATAAGATTTTTTCCACTTCAGTATGGGCCGCGTCGAGAATTTCAGGCGCTCCCTGGGCTTGCCAGGCATCGTAAGAACGCCAATCGGAAACCTGGGGTTGCCAACCGTCTTTCAAATGATCCAGTGTGGATGGATGGGTCATGAAATCCTGACAAGGTCTGGCTTCCATTAAAATATCCATTCCTAATGCTTCTTCACTGGTATTCATTCCATCAAGAATATGACGCACTCTGGAAATCATTTCATTGTCGATAATGGTTTTTTCCAGTGATGTCGTCATAAGGTTTTCCAACGTTCCCAACGACTGGCTGCAAAGAGAAACGCCAGCCAAAGCCGTTAACATAAAACTTTGGATTGATTCCATTCCGGCCTGATAATCAATGATTTTCGAACTTGTTACGCCGGTTTGCGCCCGTGAGGGTAGATGATAGAAATCTTTAAACATTTGAACCGAGGCAACCAGCATCAAAGCCGTGTCTGGACAGGCGCATTCCCAGCTTGCGTAACGCATATTACCGTAGGTCAGTGAGGCCGATGGTATTACAGGTACGCCAGGACGATACAGCTGTGCCAGAACGAGTCCTGCCAAAATTTCTGCGATTTGCAAAACGACAGTCGAATAAAGATAGATAGGAGATGTAATTCCCGTCATGGGCGCTGAGACAACCAAAACGGGCTGATTTCGTTCTGCATATACTTTAATGCCTTCACAGGCAAAATCTGAGTAAAACAGGGGAGAATTGGGGCACACAGCGTGCCAGGTAACGTAATGGTTATCGAGATAACCGTCTTTTCCGTAGGCAATTTCAAACAGTTTGAGGCATTCCTCTTTTTGAACGACGGTATCGAGTTCCATGGGACTTAAAATGGGCTTGTCAGAATGCTTCATAGATTCCAGAACGCAATGGAGTCCTTTGGTTCGATCCGGAACGTCAATGGGACTCAAGGGCTGGTAGCCGGCAATATCCAATTCACTGCAAGCCTGATAAATTTTTTGAAGATCGGCGAAGTCCCCCAGGGTGGGGGATCTTCGTCCGTCCTCAAAATCTTGTATAAATACCTCGCCGCCGGCAGGGTGGATCAATAATCCGTCACCCACCGTAACACTGCGTTGAGGGTTCAATGCTTCCAGATGAAAGGTTTGGGGACACTGACTCAAAGCCTGCATTACCATGTCATTGGGAAACCTTACATTATTTCCATTGACGGTGGCGCCATGGTGTTTTAGCAGTGATATCGCTTCTTTGCTTTGAAAGCTGACGCCTTTTTCCCAAAGAAGTTTTAATGTGCTTTCATGCACCTTTTCCATGTCGTCGTCGGTTAAAACCTGGATCTTGGATAATAGTCTCATACCAAACCCCTTATCTGTTATAGGAAGGAATATAACATATTATTATGTTATATATAGTGGCTTACATTTGTTGGTGTATCTTATTCGATGGTTGCCAAAACTTCGCGAATTTTCGCTTCGTTGTCTTCCATCCATTTGATGCTCTTAACTTGATGGCGCATATAGTAGAAATATTCGTAGGGATTTAATTCCATATCTTTGTAATAAGCTTCGGAGCACCAACGTACCAAATACATATTGCCCATGAGGAGCAGTTCATAGAAATATTTCTTTTCCAGTTCTCCGATGGGAGCCAAACCGCCAAGTTCTCTCAAACGTTTGTTGTATACGTTTACAAAGTTTACGATTCTATCCAGATAGATTTCGCCGTCATTATCGGCATCCCAAGACGCGAAGAAGTAAACCATGCCGAGACCGAATTCAAAAAGACGAATGTCCATTTTTGCCCAGTCAAAGTCATAAATACCGGTTACATAACCGTTGCGGTCATACTTCACGTTACCGGGATGGAAATCGCACTGCAGGGGGCAAACAGGCATTTGCTTTAAGTCTTCTTCCGGAATATATGCTTTTTTACACATCTCTTCGATATAATCCAATTTGGAAGCGAAGAATTGCGTATAGCAGTTATCATAACCGTTATCTGCGTAAGTTTTGCTGTAACCTCTGAAAACATCGGGGAATTCTTTCATCAGACCGTCGCAACGGGATTCGGCTCTTTCATAAGTTTCGGGGTCGAAATCGCGTACGGCATTGTGAAGTTCCGCCAATAATTCGGCAACGCTTTCATAGGTATACTGGGGCATCATATTGTTGATCCAGTCGTAAGTGGCACGGCCTTCGATGAAGTTATAAACGGCAAAATACCAAGTTTCCACTGAGCCGTCTTCCATTTTTTGTTCCAGAGAATAGAAGGTGTTGCCGTCTTTCCCGGGTTCCGGCACTGCGCCTCTGGTAAATCCTTGCTGTTTTGCATAGGTTAACAGTTTGTGTTCAAGCATTAACTCGTTCATGTCTTTATGGCGCATATATTTGCGGAAGAACCAGGTTTGTCTTTCTCCGTCTTTTACTGTATAAAGACCGAAACTGCGGTTTACATAGCCACCGAAAATTTCGTAGATTTCTTCGATTTTCCCAATATCGTAACAATTTTCTACGATTTCTTTGATCTGGCTATAAAGGAAGCTTTCTTCTGCGATGGCTTTGGTTTCGGCAATTTTTTTAGAAGTTTCATCCAATTCATAGAACAGATCCAAGGTATTTGCAGAATCGAGATAACGATATTTCTGCATTTCTTCAGTGTGCATTTCATAAAATCCCATAGTTTTTAATCCCCTTTCTTATAGTGAAAAATTTGCTTTTTTCACCCTTTTCACAGTTGCCATTCTAAAATATAAATGTTAAGATTTCCAGTGGTTTTTTGTTTAGATTGATAGCGTTTTTTTTACTCTAAACAAAAAAGTCAAAAATTGTCTATGGTAAATAAAACGATATTTTGAAACGGAAAATTTAACAAAGTACGAGGTTAAATGTAAATTTTTCATAAAAATCACAGCAAGAATCTATTGACAATCATGTTTGAGGTAGTATAATTTTAGTAGAGTAACGATGACTCTCCGAAGGATATCAAAAACATGCAAATAGATCAGAAAAATTCATTAAGCAACAATCAAATAGAGAAAATAAATCAACATCGCGGTAGAAAATGGCTCTATCCGGAATTTGCCTGGGAACTGTGGCTTTTGATCGGTTCCCTACTTTTTTTGGCAATCCTGATCATAGTGATTTTCTCCATTTGGGGCAATTCTGTTTCCAACCATTTTGGTATGCTTTTGGGTGTGGTCGCGGTTTCCTTTTTAATAACAGCCACAATAAGCGCAGTGATATGGTGGAAATGTAGCCGCAACCGAAAGCGCCGTCTACGAAAGATCATTGCTTTGCTTGACCGCGATAATGAGGTGCAAAGCGATCCCCAGGGTTCTTTTAAAACCTTGGAGGATTTGGCAAAAAAAATGTACCAAACAACGATTGATGACGAGGAGCGCCTTGCTTACCAGGATAGTCTTCTGCGGGAGCACTATCTTGCTCGTTTGATGAAAGGCAATTTGCGTTCTGTGGACAGTGCTTACGAGGTCGGCAAACGTTTTGGCATCGATTGGAACCATGTTGAGATGCGTGTGATGATCTTTGCTATTGAGGAAACTTCAGAGCTGTCCGCGACTCAATGGAATAGCCTTTACCGTAATTTGAAGCAATGCCTCCAGTTGAAATCAGAGGGGCGATACTTGGTGTATCCCGTGGAGGTCGATACGTTTATCGGCTGTGTTTTAATGCCTGTAAACGGTGAATCGTTGCGAAAAGAGAATGGTTTTCGCGAAGTTCACCAATTTGCGGAAGAATGCCTTAGCAATGTGGAAGGGGACTTCCCTTGTGTTTTCCGAATTGGTATCAGTGGTGTGAATACAGGGATCGCTGGAATTGCCAAAGCCTTTTCACAGGCAGTAGATGCTTGCCAATACCAGCAGCTTGTCGGCGAGGAGAATGAGGTTCTGTTTTATAACGACATGCCTGTGTCTCCTGAGAAAGAACAGGAAGAGGCTTATTGGTTTGAGAAGGAGCGCCAATTTTTGAATTGTATTCATGTGGGCGATTATACCAACGCTGAACTGATTTTCAATAAGATCCTTGTGAATAATTGCATTAGCAGCGCTCCCTCTTTGCAGGTGGCAAAATATCGTATGTCGGGCTTGGTTAATTCTTTAATGAACGCATTGGGGGAAATTCGATTGTCCATCGACGATAGTTTTTTCAAAGAATTGAGTCCCTATAATTTATTGATGGAGTGTAAATCCATTCCCCAGCTTCAACGACGTTCCCGCCGTATTTTTGAGGCAATCAATACCCATATGAGCGAGGATAAAAAAGCGTCCACCAATGATAGAATTAAAGAGATCGCAGAGTATCTAAAAGAAAACTATCATAATCCCGACCTCAGCGTCATGCTGTTGGCAGAAAAATTTCAGTTGAATCCTTCCTATTTATCCCGTGTGTTTAAAAAGCAGATGGGCATCGGTCTTTCGGAGTATCTGCAAAAGATTCGCATTGAATCTGCCAAAGAGTTAATGCGCCGAAAGGATCTAAGCATCAAAGAAATTTCGGAACAGGTAGGCTACAATAACGTTATGACCATGAATCGTGCCTTTAAAAAACACGAGGGGACTACGCCGGGGAGGATTCGCTGATGCGGGAAAAAGAAAAGATCTCTTTGCGCAAGCCTGCATTCGTGCAAAATCTATCGGCAATTTGCGGTGATGAACTGCCTAAACTTTTGAAAACCGATGATGGTCGCCTGGTCAATGGTTACTTTCAAAAGGGCTTTGCGGAGATGATCGACTTGGATTATAGCAGTTTTCAACGAGTAGCTTTTGAAAAGTTTTCTTTTGCGCGTAGTCGATGTCATGGCGCCGCTTTCCGAGATGTAATTTTTCGCAACTGTGATTTTTCCAATGCCGGGTGGAGTCATTGTTTTTTCGAGCGTTGTTGTTTCTTTCAATGCAAAGGTATGGGAGCATCGATGATTGATAGTGCTTTTCATCATGTTTTATGGGAAGAGTCTGTGTTTCGTCTTGGAAATTTTAGCCAAAGTCAATGGGAACATATTGCAATGGTTCAATGCGATTTTACCGAAGCCTACTTTTCTCAGTGCCGTTTTAAGGATATGGACCTGGAGCAATCGAATTTCAGCGGTTGTACCTTTTTTCAAACAATGCTAAAGGGCGTTGACTTTACTGGAAATACGCTCCAACATATTACCGTATCGGAGGAATTGTCTGAATTAAGAGGCGCCATTGTAACTGCGTCCCAGGCTGTAGAGTTGGCGGGATTTTTGGGGATAGAAATCGCTGAAGTGAATGAAAAAAATAATTGACAAATCCAGAGGAAAATATGATATAATAGATATATAAAATGTTGTGTAGCGAAAAGCGTAAGTCCAAACAGACTTGCGCTTTTTTATTATGACAAATCGAGAATTGGAGATGAAAACGATGCGTGAAGAAAAAAGAAAAAGTAAATTTCTTATGTTGGCAATTCTATCCTTATCTTTGCTCACCGTCATGGCTGGTGCTGCCGTTGCACCGGCTTTAGGGGTAGTGAAGGCCTACTTTAGTGATACAAATCCGCTTTTTATCCAGATGGTCGTTAGTATGCCGGCGATTTTTATTGTATTCACAAACTTTCTTTTCCCGAAGCTTTGCCGTTGTATGGGGTCAAAAACCCTTGTGATGCTTGGACTGATTTTATATACCTTTGGTGGCTGCTCCGCAGGTTTATTCAGCAATATTTTTCTCGTATTGGCGGCCCGCGCTTTGGTCGGTTTCGGCGTTGGTATTATCATGCCCCTTTCTACTGGTCTCCTGTCTTACTATTTTGCCCCTGAGGAACAGGAAAAGCTGATGGGGTATTCTTCAGCGATGAATCAGATGGGCGGTGTCGTGGCCACGTTACTTTCGGGACTTCTGGCTGTCATTAGCTGGCGAGCTAGCTTTTTGGTGTACCTTTTGGGATTGATCAGTATGATAGCTTGCTTCTTTTTCCTTCCCAATGATCGTATTGAAAATGAAGACAGCGAAGGGACGAAGACCAATGTTGGAAAAGTATTTTATCATAATGCTTCCTTTGTGGTGGGGATGTTTTTACTGATGGTTACTTTTTACATCTATCCCACGAATTTTGCCATAGAAGTTGCTTCCGAAGGTGTGATTCCTCAACAATACGTGGCGATCATCATGGCTTTTATGGATTTTGTTGCTTTTCTTGGTGGTTTGTTCTTTGTCAAGGTAAAGATATTGTTTCAGAAGAAAACGCGATTTGTGGCACCAATTTTGTTCCTGATCGGTTATCTTCTGATGACACTTGTGGGCGGTTGGGTAGGAAATCTTACCGGCTCCGTTTTCATTGGCTTTGCTAACGGTATGGGAATTCCCTATATTATTTCCACGGCCTCGAAAAAGGCGGGTTTATCCGCGGTGACAACGGTAATCCCTCTGATTTCTGCAGCACTTTATTTGGCTCAGTTCCTTACTCCCATGATTGTATCTTTTGTCACGTCCCTTGTCGGTAGCGGCGTACTACATCTGCCCTATTGGACTGCGATTGTCTGCGCCATATGCTTTTTGTTATGGTCACATCGCATCAAGGACGAAGAGCCCATGGGTTAAAGTATTGTTTGAAAAGGCATATGAAAAAGACACAGGCTTTTGTCTGTGTCTTTTTGGGTACTTCGTTGTTAAAATGGTACAAATTTATCTCTATATTTCTATGGTTAATTTTACTTCCCTGTAGTAATACCGTTTTCTTCCAGAATTTCTAAAACCACGGCTTGTCTGGCTTTTGCATTTTCAGGGTGGTCAACAGGGTTATAAATGCTGGGGGCTTGAGGGATCCCCGCCAACATGGCAGATTCCTCAAAGGTTAAATTGCCGGGAGATTTCCCGAAATACCCGTAGCTCGCTTCAGAAATCCCGTAGTAACTTTGACCAAAGAAAATAATATTGCAGTAAAATTCCAAGATCTCATCTTTGGAATATTCTTTTTCCAAATCCATAGCAACCAAAGCTTCTGCAATTTTACGGGTCAGCCGTTTTTCGTTGGAAAAATAGAGATTTTTTGCAACTTGTTGTGTAATGGTGCTACCGCCTTCACTGAATTCTTGATTTCTCAGATTGGTGACAACTGCTCGGCCAAAGCCGATGGGGTCCAAGGCTCCGTGGCGATAAAATCGTTTGTCTTCTACGGCAACAATGGCCCTCTGAAAATCACCGCTGATCTCATCGATGGTCACATACTCAGGATTACTTTGGATTTGAGCGATTTTTTCCGTAAGGGGGATCTCTTCCACTGCTTCGCGATAATCGCGGTAACCAAAATAAAAGAGGATGCCGGCGGCAAGTAAACCGACGATGATAATGATCAACAGCAAACGGCCGAGACAACTTCGTTTTCTGGACAATCCATCACCTCCCGGGAATAAGATCAATCAATTTTACGCCAACAGATCTCACCGTTTTTCGTGATTTTTTCTACTTTCCCTTTTTGGCGCAGATTCTCCAGAACAATGGTCAAACCGTTGACATAGGCGTGGCGCTGTCCGCAACCTTTTAACGAATATTCGTTGCTGAATTTTCTGTTAAAGAGATCATACTCCTGAGGATACTCGGTACGGAGTTCCACAGAAAGAGCGTGAACTGTGTGAGCCACATCACTATCCATAATCTCATAAAGATATGGTTCAATCTTGTCGAAATAGTTATCGGATAAAAGAGAATTTTTGTTCATTGGTCTATTTTAATCTGCTTAAAAGCTTTTTTCCCTTTTTGCAATAAAAGTTTCCCGTCTTCAAAATCTTCCAAAGTGATCATGCGGTTAAAATCATTGATTGTTTCGCCTTTCATCTTGATACCGCCTTGCTGCATCAGACGGCGTCCTTCACCCTTGGAGGGGATAAGACCGCATTTCATATAAATATCCAGGATGTTCATACCATCTTTGAAATCATCTGCTTTCATATCGATGGTGGGAATGTTGTCGCCGCTGCCGCCTTTGGCGAAAAGAGCGCGTTCTGCTTCCTGGGCTTTGCTCGCTTTTTCTTCACCATGGACCAGTTTTGTCACTTCGTAAGCCAAGATCTCTTTGGCTTCGTTGATCTTGGAATCCTGCAAAGCGCCTAAACGGCGCACTTCCTCCATGGGAAGGAAGGTCAAAAGGGCCAAACAGTTTTCTACATCGGCATCGTCCACATTCCGCCAATAATGGTAAAATTCATAAGGTGTCGTTTTCTTTTCATCAATCCATAAAGCACCCTTGGCTGTTTTCCCCATTTTTTTCCCTTCGGATGTGGTTAAAAGCTTGAAAGTCATTCCAAAGGCTTGTCCTTGATCCAAACGGCGCACCAATTCTACGCCGCCTAAAATATTGGACCACTGGTCATTTCCACCTAGCTGTAGCTGGCAACCGTATCTCCTATAAAGTTCCAAGAAATCATAACTCTGCATCAGCATATAATTGAATTCCAAGAAAGAGAGGCCCCGTTCCAAACGGCTTTTGAAACACTCAAAGGTCAACATGCGGTTGACAGAGAATTGGCTTCCCACTTCTCTTAAAAAGTCAACATATTTCAAATCCCGCAGCCAATCGGCATTGTTGACACAAATGGCCCTGTCGTCGCTGAAATCAAGAAAACGGGAGAACTGTTCTTTGAAATTGGCACAGTTTTGGTCAATGGTTTCCACCGTAAGCATTTGGCGCATATCCGTACGGCCCGAGGGATCCCCTACCATACCGGTACCGCCGCCCAACAAGGCAATGGGACGATGCCCTTCTTTTTGCATATGCATCATGACCATAACCTGAATGAAATGGCCGACATGGAGGCTGTCTGCTGTGGGGTCAAATCCGATATAAAAAGTAACCTTTTCTTTATCGAGCAACTCTCTGAGTTCCTCTTCGTGGGTATTTTGTTCGATGTATCCTCTTTCTTCGAGAATATCATAGACGCTCATGCCATTCACCTCAAGAATTATTAATATCATTTAAAAAGTTATTATACTTATCTATTTTATATAATTTGACTGTAAAAGTCAATTCTTATCAGCATCAATGGACTTCTGTATTTCATTATGCTACAATATATATTAAATAAAATGCAGAATTAAGAATCGCGGATTTTCACAACGGAAAATGACAGCGATGGGAAACAGGAGGCTTTTATCATGACGAAAATCATATGTATATCCACCAGCCCGAGGAAAAAGGGAAACACTATGCTTGCCATGGAAGAGATGGCCAAAACAATTCAGGAAAATGGCGGTGAATCGGAAATTTACTCTCTGGCGGGGAAAACCATTGCTTCCTGTCGGGCTTGTAATGCTTGTAACAAAACGGGAAAATGCGCCATTGACGACGGCGTCAATGAAATGGCAGAGATCATTAAAAATGCCGACGGTATGATCATCGGCGCCCCGGTTTATTTCGGCACGGCTCGCGGTGATTGTATGAATTTTTTACAGCGTCTTGGGATGATAAATCTATCCAACCAGCGGTTTCTTGACGGAAAAGTTGGCGGTCCTATTGCTGTTGCACGCCGTGGTGGCCATACGGCCACCTTGTCGGAAATGCTGATGTTTTTCTTCATCAACGGCATGATTGTGCCCGGTGCCAAATATTGGAACATGGGCTTTGGTCGCCTTCCGGGAGAAGTTGCCGAGGATATCGAAGGAGTGGAGAATTTTAAATCATTTGCTGCCAATGTTCTAAAGGTTGCCAAACAAATGAAGAAATAAGAAAACGAATACCCGTATATTTTAGCCATTTTTGTGCCATATTATGGTTGGAGGTGCAGAAATGGAAAAAATATCTAAATCAAGAAAAAGTAAAATGAAAAAAACTCCTGACGATGTCGAAGCCATGAAATTGGAAATTGCGGAAGAGCTGGGACTTCTGGATAAGGTTCGCGAAGTGGGGTGGGCCGGCCTTAGCGCCAAAGAAACCGGTCGTATGGGAGGCCTGCTGACAAAGAAGAAAAAAGATTTGATGGCAGCAGAAAAACGTCAAAAGACCGACGAATCCTGAATGGAAGAATGATAATCCTATGATGATTTTCCACAGGCTTTCTCGGGGAAATACCATTTCTCAAAAAATTCGGAAAGAATAACGGTATATGGAAATCCATATACCGTTATTTTTGTAGCCAAAGAACAGGGACAGCCATCAATCAACGCAACTTTTTGGTGGATCCTTGTCAGCGTATTTTTCCATTTGTTGGTAACAAAGAACATGGCCGTTGTCGGTTATGATCTGGTGATAGGAAACGGGGGAATAGCCTCGATTCAAATACATTTGATAGGCCGGCCAGGAAGAGGATAAGGTAATCATATCATATTCCGAAAAAATGAAAGATTCCATCTCGTCCATTAGGCGGGTTCCGCATCCCATTCCCTGGAATTGAGGCAAAACGAAAAGACGACTGATGGCATTCCCGTTTATGCTGGCAGTAGCCACCCATTGTTTCTGGAACTTTAAAAGATAAACTTCGCCTTGAGCCAGGGCTTGGCGGAGGGCATTGCCATGATGAAGCGCAAGAAAATACTGGACAGCCCCTTGAGGGTAGTAATTGGGATAAATTGTTTCGATGGTATGATATACAATATGTTTGACAAGGGGATAATCATTTTTATCAGCCAAATATATTTCCATTGGATTCCTCTCGCTTGATTTTATGTTGTTTATTATAACAGGATATTTCTCATTTTCCAAATAATTTTTCAGTTCTATTGTGTAATTTACGTTGTTTTTTTGTTGCTATTTTGGATGAATTCTGTTTTTTTGAGAAAAAAGCAAATTTTCTCTTTACCTTGGCGCTTAAAACAACTATAATAATACAGATAGTGAGTTGAAAGGAGAAGTTACGCATGGCTGTGAGCAGATCCTCCCGCAGCGGGAGGACGCGAAGAAACAATCTTCCTTCCCGCAACAATGGCAGTCGGGGAGAATTGCGCAAAAGAAAACAAAGGCATAAGCGCAAAAAAAACAGCTGGATCTGGAAAGTAATTCTTCTGATAATTCTCTGTCTTGGCGTTTATTTTTTTCTCAATAGCAGCGCCTTTACCGTAGAAAACATCGAAGTGGAGGGAAATCAAAGAATATCCGACGAAGATATCATCACGCTTTCGGGAATTACTACCGGCGGTAATCTTTTCGATGTGGATCGAGAGAAAGCCGAAGAAAAAGTAGCGCTTCATGCCATGGTGAAATCTGTTGATATAAAAACGCGGCCTTTTCACAAGATTTTAATTCAAGTGGAAGAAAAAGAAGCAGTGGCGTGGTTGTATCAAGAAGACGAAGGGTATTATCTCGTGGATGAGAATGGAAATCTCATGGAGAAACGGGAGGAATATAATGATTACTTGCCTTTGATTCGCAGCATTGAGTTGCCGAGATTTCTTTGTGTGGGGATGCGTCTTGATTCCCAAGACGCTGCGGATCTTTTGGCCGCCGCCGCGGTATTTGCCGATTTTATGCGAGAACGGCCACGAGAGCTTTCCGTTTCCTCGGATCATGGCATTGTGATGACACTGGATACGATGGAATTGCGTTTAGGCGAAGCGAAGGATTTATTAAAGAAACGTCATTTGATTGAAGATCTTTTGGACGAGATTCCGGCTGCGGATTTGCCGCAAGTGGAATATATGGATGTCTCTTCGTTGCGGAAACCTGTCATTGGAGGGTATGATCTGGAAGCTTCTGCGGGACAACAAAATCAAGAGAATACACAAGAAAATACAGATAATGGAAATAGCAACGTTGCACCGAAAGAAGATACTTCCGAGGCAGGTGACGGCATGTGAAATAAGATGAAAAAACCATCAATGAAACCTTGTGGAAGAATTGACATTTTTTGAAAAAAAAGTTATAATTCAAGCAGGTATCTACATTTTTTTGTAGAAGATGATTAAATTATTTGATAATACCGAAATTCATACGTTAGTATATAAGGGAGGAAATGGCATGGCATTGGAATTTGAAGACATGGAATATGATCAGTTCGCGAAGATCAGAGTGGTTGGTGTCGGCGGCGGCGGTAACAATGCAATTGACCACATGATTAACAACGATGTAAATGGTGTTGAGTTTATTGCCATTAACACGGACTTGCAGGTTTTGAAAAAATCTCTGGCAGGTGAGAAATTGCAAATCGGTGCAAAACTAACCAGGGGGTTAGGTTCCGGCGGCAATCCTGAAATGGGACGTAAATCCGCCGAAGAAAGCAGAGAAGATTTGAAAGAAATTTTGGCCGGTTCTGATATGGTTTTTGTCACTGCCGGTATGGGCGGCGGTACTGGTACCGGTGCGGCTCCCATCGTCGCTTCCGTTGCCAGAGAATTGGGCGCTCTTACCGTGGGTGTTGTAACTCGTCCTTTTAGCTTTGAGGGTAGACGCCGTGCCCAACAGGCTGAATATGGGATTGCGGAACTGAAAGATCAGGTCGATGCCTTAATTACCATTCCCAATGATAAATTGCTGCAAATTATTGATAGTCGTACGCCGATGACGGAAAGTTTTGGCATTGTAAATGACATTCTCCATCAAGGGATCCAGAGCATTACAGATCTGATTGGTATGCCTGCCTTAATCAATCTCGACTTTAACGATGTAAAATCTGTGATGAAAGATGCCGGTTCCGCCCTCATGGGAATTGGCATTGCCCGTGGGGAAAATCGCTCGGTGGATGCTGCCAATGCTGCAATTTCCAGTCCTTTGTTGGAATCTTCTTCCATTAATGGTGCTCAAGGGGTTATTTTGAATATTACTGGTTCACCTAATATGAGCCTTTTTGAGGTGAACGAAGCTGCGAAGATTGTGGAACAAGCTGCTGACAAAGACGCTAATATTATTTTTGGTGCTGCAGTTGATGAATCCCTTGACGACGAGGTTCGCGTGATTGTAATTGCCACCGGTTTCGATGGCAACACATCGGTAAAAGAAGAAAAAGAAGAAGAGTCCAAATCTTCCAGTTTCAGCGATTTTGAAATGGAGGATCTCAGCATTCCTGCTTTTTTACGCAGAAGAGATTAATCTGACGAAATCATTGGAATATATGTTGAAAAGAGCGAGTTGTACTCGCTCTTTTTTATTGGCACTTGTATTTTTAAGAGTTAATGAAAATGTGATTATGTTTTGCCCTCGTTCGTAATGATAGCTTCCACTGTGATCTGAAATTCTGCATTTGCGTAAACTTCGTCAAAATTATGTGTTTTGTAGAAATCAGGATAATATCCGCGAATTTGATCTTCTATAGCAAAGGGATCACATGGCAGTTGGGATAGTGTATTTGCTATTGATACAAGATTTTCTGAAATATGTTGTTCCGCGGCCTTGTCGATTTCTTTTTGGGAGAAATCATTGATGAGACGGGTTCTTTCCAATTCATCAAAATAGCCGTAAAGCTTGATATCATATTTTATGGTGAGTTGACCATCGTGAATGGATGGCTTTTGGTTACTTTTGACTCTGTTGATATGCAGTGTTGCTTCGGTTGCTTGGTTTTCATTGGTAATGGGAATATTGATAGTATAATCAGTGTTTTCATTCATAGCCAGCAGCATGAGTAAGTACATTGTTTCTTGTTGATTGAATTTTCCTACCATTTTTTCATCATGAAATAATGCCGTACCCGATACAGTGACTTTTTCTTCTTCTACTGTAATGAGAGGAAATATTGCATCAATACCGTTTTTGATGTAGTCCAAATTATAATCATGGAGTGATACATTGGGGCAATAGCCTTTTTGTGACGAGGTGGTTAACAGATTGTCGATGTAAGAAAATGCACTATCTCCCATTTCCATGGCCATAACAGCTTCAAATACGGCGGATGCATCGCTTTCAGAAATAACGTAATCGGCTAGAAAACGGCTGGTTTCCCCGAGATAATAAGTTCCTCCATTGCCAATGGCACCTTCTTTTGCGGCATCTTCAGAGATTATAATATTTTGCAATTTTTCAATGACAAGAGGTCGCTCCATGGTATCATTGGCAGATTGGAGCGCCTCTTCCATTACGGAACTTTCTGCAGATGTGGTCAGGAGTTCCCCTTGGGAATTCTGTGGTTGCCCGTAGGCAAAGGTAAATTCATATTCACTGCCTTCATTTCCTTCGACTGTATCAATTCCGGCACTCAATACCATGGCGGTACCTTCAAATAAGTTCTGATCCCAGCAGCCTGAAAATGATATTATCACCGCGGGTAATATGGCAATGGCAAAAAATTTTTTCAAGAAAATTTGCGCCTCCTTTTGAGGATGTAAATCAGATAAGATATGGATAAAATTCCCGCAGCAATGAGATTGATGGTATTACTCATGCTGTAAATGGGCCAAATACCGTGATCCAAGGAAGGATAAACAGAAAGAACGACAACAGCCAAAGCCCAAATTACCGTAATCCAGCCGTTATGCTGTTCTGCAAATGTTGGAAAAATTTGACGTTGCGATTCTATGAGTTGGCTAAACCAGAATGATAAGTACAGGCCAAATAATGGCAATACAATCATCATATAAAGAATATCAAGTCGTTCCAAGATCCGGCCTTTATGAGTTGTGTCGATATGATAAAACGGCAAGCTCATTTTAGAAAAGATATCGCCGAAATAGGCGAGGCCGATACAATAAGATGCCAACAGCACAAAAACTCCTATGACGGAATAAGCGAAAATACTGTGGGGAATCCGCTTCCTGTTGGTCGTGAGCGGAAAAAGATAAAAACAACCAAATAGAGTACAGGAGGTAAAACAAAGGGGAAGCAGATTTTTAACAATGATTTGCGGATCCGCTTCCAGTAGGGGGAAGATAGAACTAACTTGGTAGTTTTTCTTTGCGATAATTAAAAAAGCAAAAAAGATCAATATAAAAAAGTAGATGAACTGGGAGGCATGTCCCATGGATCTCGCGCCGAAATAGGCGATGGCGATGGGGGGAAGAATCAGCAATGCTGCCACAATCACCATTGGAGTGTGCGGTAAGTAATAGACATTGATGGCATAGATAAAAGATCTCAATACGATTGTCGCCAAAAATAATAAGTAGAGAGAAAGCAGAAAACAAACAGCTTTGCCGAGGCGATTTCCCAAAAGTTCTTGCCAAACCATATGGACCGATGGGAATCCAGCTTTTTTTATAATGGCATAAAACAACAGTAGAAGGAAAAGGGATGCGACCGATATGGCGAGAATCCCGATCCAACTGCCGCGTCCCATCGCGGCAAAGAAAAGGGCAGATAGATTAATGAGCGCTGGAGCAACCATTGATGCGAGAAAAAATGCAGTAAGTTGCGACGGTGTTAAATTATTTTTTCCCATTGCGTTTCCCCCTCACTTGATCGATGGGTTTTGCCTGATTCGGTCGTGTTCTGAGAAGTTTAAATGGCATACGGATAACAGTATTGGATAGATTTTTTCTGTGTGTTGGGAAAAGAGGTGAAAGATAAGGACGATCCAGTGAACGAAGATTCAATAAATGGATGAACAATAAGCTTGCGCCGATAATCAAGCCTGCAAATCCAAAGAATCCCGCAAAAAGCATCATAATATATCGAGTAAAACGCAGTGTCTGTGCCATATATTGGTCGGGAATCAAGAATCCGGCGATGGCTGTAATGGATACGACAATAACCATGAGATTGCTGACGATTCCCGCTTCCACGGCGGTTTGTCCAATGATAATACCGCCGACAATGCCGATGGTAGTACCAATGAATGAGGGGAGACGGACCGAAGCTTCACGTATGATTTCGAAAAGAAATTCCATGATAATGGCTTCAACCAGCGGAGAGAAGATTACCATAGATCGAGAAGCCGCCAATGTTGACAAAAGATTGAGCGGCACAATATAGTAGTGATATGATAATACGGCAATATAAAGGGCCGGCAGAAAAAGAGATAAAAACATTCCCAAAAAACGAAAGAATCCTAAAAGGCTTCCGGTCCAAGGGTGAAACGTAAAGTCGTCCATGGTTTGAAAAAAACTCCAAAATGAAACAGGAAGGATCAACGCATTGGGTGATCCCGTAAGTAGTATAATGATTCGTCCCTCTAATAAAGCGGCTTGAGCTTTATCGGTACGCTCTGTAATGATCCATTGGGGAAAGGGAGAACGCTTCTGATCTGCGATCATTTGCGCGACATAGGAGCTACTGAGAAAACCGTCAAAATTCAATGCGTCGATGCGTTTGCGCAGACGTTCCAACATGTCTTCATCGGCCAAACCATGAATATAGGTGATCATTAGCTGTTGTTTTGTAGTACTTCCGATATCGTGTTGTTCAAATCGCAAATTGTAATTGGCGATTTTGGTACGCAGGATTGCCAAGTTGGTGCGGAGGTTTTCGACAAAGCTGTCACGACTCCCTTGGACACTCTTTTCATTTTCCGGTTTATCCGGTGTCCTGCCGACCCACCGTTCGATACGGACCTGAAATCCTTTCATATGACCTTCTATAAGAAAGAAAACGCCGCCGGTGGCAACGCCGGTCAATCCTTCATCCAAGGATAAAACCTCTCTAATCGGCGAAGCAGGGATGCGCCGAAAATCAAAATTTTCACCGGTAAACCCCATAATCGCAGGAAGAAGCCGAATGTTCAGGATGTCGCTGTTGATCATATTGTCAATATAACAAAGAAGAAATCGTGTTCCGTCTTTCAGTTTGCGCTCAATTATGATATAATCAGGAGAGTCGGCAGCGGCTTCTTTTAAAAATGCCATGTTTTTATCGAAGTCATTGCTGATTTTCACAACATCACCTCATTTCTTCGTGAGGTTAGTATAAACAGGAAAGAATGAAATTATAAGATGGAATACCAAAATCGTATCGAAGCTGTTTTCCTGGAGCGTATCAACCGTTTTGTTGCCCGCGTGGAGATCGATGGTAAAGAAGAAAAGGTTCATGTTCCTAATACGGGACGTTGCCGTGAAATCTTTGTTCCCGGTACAAGAGTGTACTTAAGCCGTTCCGAGAAATCGGGAAGAAAGTATCCTTATACTCTCTACGAAGCGTACAAAGGCGATATGCTGATTCATATTGATTCCGCCGGAGCAAATCGTTTGGCAGAAGAAGCGTTGATGAAAGGCAGAGTGAAAGAGCTGATTGGCGCTGCTGAAATTGTACGAGAAAAACCATATGGTTCTTCCCGCTTTGATTTCCGGTTTCAACAGGACGGAAAACTTTGCTATATGGAAGTCAAAGGCGTCACTTTGGAAATCGACGGCGTGGCGAAATTTCCCGATGCTCCCACAGAACGGGGAGCACGTCATCTCGCAGAATTGCAACAAGCCGCTTCCGAAGGTTTCGGTGCATATGTTCTATTTGTGATACAAATGAAAGGCGTCAAAGCCTTTACTCCTTTTACCGAACGAGATCGGAAGTTCAGTGAGGCTCTTTCCGCTGCTGCATCTCACGGCGTTAAGGTTTTGGCTTACGATACGAAAGTAACACCGGAGCACATCGTTTTGGATCAGTCGGTTCCCATAGTGCTCCCACGGCTGGAGGAAGAATATGACAAGAATTGAATTCGGTTATGGAAAAGGGAAAATGACAGTAGATATCCCAGAAAAGAATCTGATCGCCTCTTTGCGTCCAAGATCCGTGACCCATAATGTGGTGGGAGAAGACGTGATCCGGGAAGCGCTTTCCCAACCCATCGGCACCGATACCCTGGGAAACATTGCCCAAGCCGGGCAAAAAGTCGTGATCATCATCAGTGATATCACACGGCCGTGTCCCAGTTACAAAATTCTCCCGTATATCCTGGACGAGTTGAATCGTGCGGGGGTGAATGACGATGATATTCGTATTGTTTCCGGTTTGGGAAGTCATCGCCGCCAGACCGAAGAGGAATGGCAGCGTCTCGTTGGCGAAGAAGTCTTTCGTCGCGTTACTGTAGAAGATTCTGCCGGCGATGATTTTACAGAGGTGGCGGTAAGCCGCCGCGGTACGCCCTTTGAGGTGTACGGTCCCGTCCTCCGGGCAGATCTTCGGATTTGTATCGGAAATATTGATTATCACTATTTTGCAGGATATAGCGGTGGCGCCAAAGCCGTGGTTCCCGGGGTGTGTACTCGCCGCACCATCGAGGCAAATCATGCTATGATGCTGGAAGAGGGAGCGAAAGTCGGCTGTATTGAAGGGAATCCGGTTCGTGCTGATATGGAGGAGATCTTAGAACATCTCTCCATTGATTTCATCCTTAATGTGGTACTGAATGAAAAAAAAGAGATCGTTGCCGCAGTGGCCGGTCATCCCATTGATGCCCATCGGGAAGGATGCCGCATTTTAGATGAGATCTATAAACAACCTATCGAAACATTGGCCGATATTGTGATCGCTTCCCCCGGTGGCCTTCCCAAAGACCTCAATGTTTACCAAACACAAAAAGCTTTGGATAATGCTCAATGGGCCGTAAAAGAAGGCGGTATTATCATTTTGGTTGGGGAATGTAAAGAGGGGTATGGTGAAACTACTTTTCAGCAATGGTTGGAGGAAGCCCATTGTCCCGACGATCTGATCCAACGCATTGGAAGAGAGTTCCGTTTGGGGGGGCATAAAGCCGCAGCCATCGCCAAGGTAACGAAAAAATGCAGCGTTTATCTGGTCTCCTCTCTTCCGGAAGCAATGGTCAAACGCCTTTATATGCGTCCATTTTCTAATCTGGAGGAGGCCTTTTCCACTGCTCTGGCGGAAAAAGGCGATCATGCCGGAGTCTATGCCATGACAGTTGGCGGCACTACATTGCCGGAATATCGGGAGGATCATCATGGAAAATGAAAATTACGAAGGGATCTCTAAAATCTACGATATGATGATGCTGGGCGTAGATTATGAAGGTTGGGCCGATTATATTTTAGATGTCGCAAAATCCATGGGAGCAACGCCCAAAACTGCATTGGATTTGGCCTGTGGCACCGGGAGCACTACCATTCCTTTGGCACGTCGCGGTTTGAAAATGTCGGGGCTGGATCTCTCGTCCCCCATGCTGCAAATCGCCGAAGAAAAAAGTAAAGAAGCTGGCGTCTCCATCTCATATCATTGCCAAAATATGCTTTCCATGGATTTTTCGGAATCCTTTGATATGGTAGTCTCCTTTCAGGATGGCATCAACTACTTGACCGGTGAAGGGGATTTTGAAAAACTGGCGGAAAATGTCAGCCGCATTTTGAAAAAGGGCGGTATTTTTCTCTTTGACATCAATTTAGTCGATCAGTATTCTGCTTCAGAAACTACAGTAGTGGATCTAGATGAAATTTATTTGGTTTATGAAAATCATTACGATGAAGATCGCCGCATTTGGCATATTAAAGTGACGGGATTCCTCCCGGAAGGTGATCTGTACCGTAAATTTGAAGAAATCCATGAAGAGAAAAAACATGATTTAAAGGAAGTAGAATCAGCTTTTTGCCGTCACGGAATGAAAATTTATGCCGTCTATGCCATGTTTACCCAGGATCCTCCGACGGAGCATACTCGTCGTGTGCTGGTGGCAGCCCAAAAGACCGTACCATAAATTTGATATGAGAAAGGGGGATTACACATGAAAAGATTATGTTTGATTTTTGCGGTTTTTTCTCTCATTTTGTGTTTTGGCGGTTGTGGAGATAATGTGAAAACTTCGGAAAGCGGGGTAGAATACCGCGTATTGGAGATTTCCTCCGACGATCAGGAACGCCATGTGATTGACTTGATTGTGGAGGAAGAGGTTACTGAGGAAACATGGACGCCGAATCATCAGCTTGATGTCCATGATATGTTGGAAGAAGTCGTGAATGATTATATTGCTGAACATGATGTTACGGCTTTAACTGTTACTATTTATGGTAATGAGGAGGATCGTTCACACGGTGTATATCGCGGTTACTGTAAATATTATCCAGAAGGGGACTATGAGAAATCAACGGAAGTAGAACCCGGTGATTATGAAAATTTCCGTTATGAGTATGATCTTCACCACTGGCGGAATATTGATTTGCCGCCGGATTAAATTTCAATGATAAAGAAGGCTTGATGATGCATATTGTTTTATATGAACCTGAAATTCCCTCCAATACCGGCAATATTTCCCGTACCTGCGCTGTGACCGGTATGACGTTACACTTGATTAAACCCTTGGGGTTTTCTCTGGCGGATCGCTATTTGAAACGAGCCGGCCTTGATTACTGGGATAAATTAGATCTCCATATTCATGAGAATTTGGATGATTTTCTCAAGGCAAATCCTGGGGCAAAAATCTTCATGTTCTCTACCAAGGCAAAGAAAAATTATGCAGAATGTCAATACGGTCCCGATGATTTTTTGATGTTTGGGCCCGAGACCCGTGGCATTCCTGTGGAAATACAGCAAAGCGGCATTGGCACGCCGGTTCGTATCCCCATGGGACGAGAGATTCGCTCGTTGAATTTATCCAATTCTGTGGCCATCGCCGCCTATGAGGCCTTGCGTCAACAGGGATTTCCAGATCTTACATAAATAATTATTGACAATGATGCAAGATTTGGATATAATATAAATGCAGTTTTTTCATTTTCACACCATCTTTTGCTTTTTAACGTTTTATTGTTTCAGTCGGAGTGTGGCTCAGCTTGGTAGAGCGCTGCGTTCGGGACGCAGAGGCCGAAGGTTCAAATCCTTTCACTCCGACCATTTTTCTGCCCTTTTTTCGGTGGCGTCGATGATTTAGTTGGTGAATGCAATAATGACAATCAAGATTGAAAGATAACACCGCGGAGATGCTTCGCGGCTTTTTATATTTTGTAAAACCCTTCTCTTTATGTTATAATATAATAGCATGGAAGGTGGGGATAAGTATGCTCGGCGCCATGATCGGCGATATGGTTGGCAGTATCTACGAATTTGATCCGATCAAAACCACGGATTTCCCTTTTTGGGGCAAAGGCTGTTTTTTTACCGATGACACGGTGATGACGGCAGCCGTAGCCAAAGCTTTGATGGAAAGTCGAGGCGCAGATGAGGGCGAAGTGAAGCATTCACTTATTCGGCGGATGCAGGAATTTGGCGCTCTTTATCCCCATGCCGGATACGGACAGGGCTTTCAAGAATGGCTTCATTCCAAGGCTCCGCAACCTTACAACAGTTGGGGCAACGGTTCCGCTATGCGGGTATCTTCCGTAGGATGGCTTTATCCATCGTTAGAAAAAACATTGTTTGTGGCGGAATTAACGGCAAAAGTCACTCACAATCATCCCGAAGGAATCAAAGGGGCCGCTTCGGTAGCAGCCGCCATCTATCTTTTGCGGACGGGAAAAGATAAAAATGAAGTAAGATCATATATTGAAGATACTTTTCATTATCACTTTCAACAAACTTTGGATGAAATTCGTCTTGACTATCAATACAATGCGAGTTGTCAGGAGACA
Organism: Candidatus Cryptoclostridium obscurum; assembly: GCA_904420535.1. Classification (GTDB taxonomy): domain Bacteria; phylum Bacillota; class Dehalobacteriia; order UBA7702; family UBA7702; genus Cryptoclostridium; species Cryptoclostridium obscurum. The sequence continues at coordinate 11,896 of CAJFVQ010000027.1, read as the reverse complement.
GTGCCTCAGGCGATGACGGCTTTTTGGGAGAGCTATGGATTTGAAGACTGCATCCGCAAAGCTGTTTCGTTGGGCGGAGATTGCGACACTCTTACTGCCATTGCCGGGAGCATTGCCGAAGCTTATTACGGAATCCCTGATGCTATAAAAAAAGAAGCCCTTGACCGTTTAGATGAGAGGTTACGTGGAATATATCAAGAATTTTTGATCTGGAGGTTATCGCATGACTAAAACAGAAGCTGTGCAGAAAGAAATGATTGCCGCTATGAAACACAAGGATAAAGAACGAAAGGAAAGCCTTACATTGCTCCTTTCTGCGTTAAAGGCTAAGGCCAAGGATAAACAGGCCCCTTTAACGGAAGAAGAAGAAAATGCCATTATTATGAAAGAGATCAAACAAACCACGGAAACGCTGGAAAGTGCTCCTGCCGATCGCGAGGATATCATTAAACAAAGTCAAGACCGTTTGACAGTGTTGCGGGAATTCGCGCCTTCCTTTATGAGTGAAGACGAGATCAATGCTGTTATTGATCAGGTTCTGGCAGAATTGGGGCTGGATGCACCCAAACCCTTGGACAAAGGCGCAATTATGAAAAAGTTGATGCCGCAAGTGAAAGGCAAGGCTGAAGGCAGTGTTGTCAACGGATTGGTCATGAAACGCCTCCAGTAATACTGTTTCTTGTCATGAAAAGAGGGGAATGAGTGCGGATGGAACAAGGGATCATTTTTGATTTAGAAAATGTTCTTCTCACCATTGACATTGATGAGAACGCAAAAAATCGTCTGGTATATGATTTTTTGCGAGAACGGAAATATCTTTTTCATCCTGACGATTTAAAAGGAAAAACGCCTTTGGAATTTGCGGCCTCGCTATCTTGTTGGCACGAGCATGATGGTGAGATCCTTGAACAGGAGATCGGTAAGTTTGAACGTAAAGTCATGCTGGAGGCAAAATGTGATTCTTCTGCTACAGGGGTTTTGTCAATGCTCTCTCTCCGCTATCGTTTGGTGGTTCTAAGTCGCAGCAGAGGAGACGGCATTGTGAAGGCTCTGGGAAACGCCGGGATTCGACAATTTTTCGATTTTATTGTGCCGGGAGAAAAATGGGTCGGCCATCCTTCCAGAACCGTTGGTCTGGAGCTTGCTATGGAGAAATATCCGGAGATCTCCAAAGAGCAGTGGTGTTATGTGGGGGCGCCGCCTTCGCGAGAAGCGGCAGTCCAATGTGGACTTCGCTTTTATGCTTTTGGAGAGCCTCCATTGGAAGAACTGGAAGATCTCATGGATATCATGTTATAATATAAAAAGTAGGACCTTGCGGTTGGCTTGCCGCAAGGTCCTTTTCTCAGTAAAGGGTAAATTCATGGGAACTTTTCCTTCACAATTAATATATGTTTCTTAAAGGAAAATATTCCAAATTTTGTTAAAATATTATGGTAAAAAGCATGATGATTCCTATGGAAATGAGAAAGACGTAGATTAAAAATTTCCAGGAAAACTTAAACCATTGATTGTATGGAATCCGCCCCAATGTTAACGCTCCCATAATTACTGCACTGGTGGGGGTAATGAGATTAATCAATCCCGATGCCGATTGGAAGGCTGTGATTACGATATCTCTGCCCACGCCGGCAAAATCTCCCAAAGGCGCCATAATCGGAATAGATAAGGTAGCCAATCCGGAAGTGGAAGGAATGAAAACAGAAAGCACCAGATAAATCAAGTAAATGAAAAAACTAAATGTGATGGAACCAACTCCAGTGAGAAAACTCTCTCCCCAATGGAGAATGGTATCAGTGATAAGACCTTGATTCATGATCACGGTGATGCCACGAGAAATCGCAATGATAAAGGCTACGCCCAACAAGTCGGCGGCGCCATTAACGAAGCTGTCTGTCAGTTCCTCTTCTTTGAGACGCGCGCATAAACCAATGATAATTGCTGCTGTGAAGAATAAAGCAGAAAGTTCAGGGAACCACCATCCCAAAGTCGGTAAAAAAGGAACGCCGATTTCTTCAAAGGGAATCACTGCATAGATCATCATCAAAAAGGTCAAAGCAAACAGCGTTAACGTCCATTTTTGACTTCGTGTTAAAATGACCTCTTCTCCACTTTTTTGATCGTCATTTAATTCTAAAAGAAGTTTTTGGTGCTTTCCCATGGTATCCGCGACATAGGAACGACTGGGGTCCTTTTTAATGCGCGCGGCATAGGCCATGACAAACCAAATGGCGATGGCCTCTAAAATAACAAGCATTGCCAAGCGGACCAAAATACCGTCGCCCATGGAAATATTGGCGAAGCCCGATGCAATTCCGGTAGCAAAAGGGTTCACCGTAGAGGCCAAAGTGCCCATCCCTGCCCCCAATAAAATGACGGCAACAGCCACCAGGGAATCATAACCTGCTGCGATAAAAATGGGGATCAACAATGGGAAGAAGGCAATGGTTTCTTCCCACATGCCAAAAGTAGTGCCGCCAAGTCCAAACAAAATCATCAATATGGGAATCAGTCGTTTTTCTCTGCCGTTGAGTTTCCGGATGACATTGCTGATTCCCGCGTGAATTGCACCGGTTTTCATAACGACGCCGAGAAAACCACCGACAATTAAAATAAATAGCGCGATATCGACAGCATCGTAAAATCCTTCGAAAGAAGCCAGTAAAACATCTCCAATGCCCTGTTCATTGGCTTCTGTTAAATGATATGTTCCCGGAATCGGCTCACCGTCTGCAAGGTGATCATACTGCCCTGCAGGAATTAACCAGGTAAGGGCCGCGGTAATAATGACGATGATGAGTAAGATCGTATAAGCTGTTGGTACTTTGAATTTCGACAATTCATCACCCCATCACATGGTCGCGGTCATCACTGCTTTGATGGTGTGCATGCGATTTTCCGCTTCGTCAAACACCACAGAATGGCGGCTGCGGAATACTTCGTCGGTGACTTCACGAATATCTAATCCTTTTTCTTTCCATTCTTTTGCGAGTTTCGTTTCAAAATCGTGGAATGAGGGAAGACAATGTAAAAATAGTACATTGGGATTGCCTGTTTTTTTCAGCATCTCCATGGTAATGCGGAAGGGGGATAGGAGTTTCACACGTTCTTCCATAAGGTTTTCTTCTCCCATCGAAGCCCAAATATCCCCATAAATCACATCAGCATCTTTTAAGCAGCGCTCTTCATCGGATATTACAAGCTGGGTACCGCTTTTTTGAGCCATGATTGCCACTTCCTGCCAGATTTTTTCATCAACTTCCAATGCCGCAGGGCCGTAAGCTGCAAATTTCATGCCCATTTTAGCGCAACCGTACATCCAGGCATAAGACATATTATTGCGAATATCGCCGACAAAAACCACTTTCATTTTGTTGAGAGGTTTATGAATATGTTCTTCCATGGTCATCATATCGGCTAATATTTGAGTGGGATGATCTGCATCCGTCAGACCATTAAATACTGGCACACCGGAATATTTGGCCAAGGCTTCTACGGTGGATTGGTCATAGCCTCGGTATTCAATACCATCAAAAAAACGTCCTAAAACTTTGGCAGTATCCTCCAAAGATTCCTTTTTTCCCATTTGTGAACTGTTGGAATCTAAAAAAGTTACGTGGGCGCCTTCTTGATGAGCAGCGACTTCAAATGCGCATCGAGTTCTGGTGGATGTTTTTTCAAAAAGCAACGCGATATTTTTTCCTTTTAGCATCGGTTCGCAAATACCGGCGCGTCTTTTTGCCTTTAAATCGTGGGATAAATCCAAAAGATAACGAATTTCCTGTGCGGTAAAATCTTTTAGGGTAAGAAAACTTTTTCCTTTTAAATTGATTGCCATAATTTCCTCCTTACATTGGTTCTCGAATCAAGGGCATGCTCATGCATCTGGGACCGCCTCGTCCACGGGACAATTCGGAACACTTAATGACATGGGTTTTAATTCCATTTTCCTCTAAAATCTCATTGGTAAGATAATTGCGCGCATAAACCACTACTTCGCCGGGGGCAATGGCCAGAGTATTGGAGCCGTCGCTCCATTGTTCTCGAGAGGAGTCAACTTTACTGTCACTGCCACATCGGAGCAATGTGATTTCATCAAGCTCCAAATATTTTTTCAAAATATCTTCCAAATCGCTTTGTTCCTGTTGAATACGGATTTTTCCACTGCTGTCACGGTGAATGACAAATACCATAATCTGATCTACGATATTGGGATGGATGGTAAATTTGTTGTGATCCACCATGGTAAATACCGTATCGAGGTGCATGAAACTTCGCTCTTTGGGAATGTTGAAAGCCAGTACTTTCTCAAAAGTTGTTTTTTCACCTAAAATTTCATTGGCGAATTTCTCAATGGCGTTTTCGTGAGTGCGTTGCGAGATCCCGATGGCAATGGTTTTTTCATTTAAAATAAGAATATCGCCGCCTTCGAGGGAAGAATCTTCTGTACGGTCGTACCAAATTCTGGTATCTTTGTACATGGGATGGTAAGTAAAGATGTATTTCGCAAACAGAGACTCCCTCGTTCTCGTTTTTGTGCGCATTTTATGAATGGTAACGCCGTTTCCCACAGAAGCGAAAGGATCCCTTGTAAAATAAAGATTAGGCATGGGATCAATCAAGAAAGGATAATCATCATCGAGAATTTTAAGCAAGCTGCTTAAACTACTGGACTCGTGTTCTTTGACGGCAGATTTACGCACCCCGGCACACATCTCATCTACCATTTCTTTGGTAGGTTTTGATTTAAAATAGTCTGTCAAAAAATCCAATTCCCAACTGGAACGCACTTCGGTCTCTCGAATAAAGTCGGAGATGAACTGTTCTTTGATATCGGCATCTAAGATAGATTCCGCAACGAGGTCGGTAAGATAAACCACCTCTGCTCCCTGTGCGCGAAGAAGCTCCGCAAAAGCATCATGCTCTTCTTGGGCAGTTTTTAGATATGGAATATCGTCAAAAAGCAGGCGGTCGAGATACTCCGGCATAAGGTTTTCCAGCTCTTTTCCCGGTCGGTGCAGCATGACTCGCTTTAATTTGCCGATTTCCGAATGGACATTGATTTGATCGGCCAAAATAACACCACCTTTTAAAATTTTGTGGTTATTTTTTGGAGATCTTAGCGGTTCTATTCTCTTTAGACCATAGGTAAAAGCATCCAGAAAACGGCTTTTGATGACAGAATTTAAGATGAAAAAATAAATTTTGAAAAAGACTTGCTTTTTCATCAATTCTTTAGTATAATAAATCTCGCTGAAGTTCATATCATGGAGAGATGGCCGAGTCCGGTCTATGGCGCACGACTGGAAATCGTGTTGGTGTAACAGCCTCGCAGGTTCGAATCCTGTTCTCTCCGCCACAGTAAAAGCCCCTAAACACTAGTGTTTAGGGGCTTTTACTTTTTATCTAAAATATTTTATTATAAATGCGTGATTGATCGTAAATTTACAGCCAAAGGTCTTGCAAATATATTTATATTTTAATTTGATTTTGCGATTTTATTTGTTGTAACACTTCTCCAATATCACTATTGATGCAGATTGCGCGATGTCTAATTTCATTTGGGCAGACTGCCTGATTATAATTGATGCAAGCATAGATCGCTTTATGATTCTCCATAGTCATTTGCCAGAAGGGATATTTAATAATGATAGGGGTGTTGTACCCTACGCCTAGTTCTAATAATAAGATCCTTAGATTTTTTCTTGTTCGTAAAAAGTTTCCATAACGCTCCGCCGCAATGTGCCATCCTTCATCTTCCACAAATTTGTCATCGGAGCGGAGATTCATGGTCAAGGGCTTTCCGCAATGTGGGCACAGTGGCAACAACTCAGTAGGTACGCGCATATCTTTTTGCAGCGCCATCATACGATGAATGATGGTTTCATTTTCAAAAGTTTCATGGCAGCATGGTTCGCTACATTGAAAAAGTCCATAATCGCCTTGGGTATAAAATAAACGCTTTTTATCAAACCCTGCTTTTTGGAAGCAATGGTCAACATTGGTGGTAATGACGAAATAGTCTTTATTTTTCACCAGTGAAAGCAAGTCCTGATAAGTAGATTTTGGTGGATCAACGTAGCGATTGTAATAGATAAAACGGCTCCAGTATGCCCAGTGTTCCTCCAATGTTGCAAAAGGATAAAAACCGCCGGTATACATGTCATGAAATTCATATTTTTCTTCAAAATCCCCAAAGTATCGATGGAATCTCTCTCCGTTGTAAGCAAAGCCTGCCGAAGTGGAAAGACCGGCCCCGGCGCCTATAATTACGGCATCTGCAGCTTCTAATTCATTGTTTAACTTTTTTATTTGTCGCCAGTAAGTCTCTGTAGATTTTGTAATCGGTGTCCTTGAAAACATTAAAAATCACCTCAATTTTGCTGCTTGTCTGCTCTTTAAAATGTTTTACTGTCTGCACTGCAATTTCAGCTGCTTTGTTGTTGGGAAAATGGAATTCTCCCGTGGAGATACAACAGAACGCAATACTGGTAATTCCATTTTGTTCGGCAAGTTCAAGGCAGGAACGGTAGCAAGAAGCAAGTAATTCCTTATCCTTATTTGTGACCCTTCCGTAAATGACAGGGCCAACGGTATGCAATACGTATTGACACGGCAAATTGTACGCCGGTGTTAGTTTGGCTGTTCCTATTTTTTCTTCATGTCCTTGTTTACGCATTCGTTCCGCACAGACCGACCGCAGCTGCACGCCGGCATAGGTGTGGATACAGTTATCAATACAGCTGTGGCAGGGGACGAAGCATCCCAACATTTGGCTGTTGGCGGCATTTACGATCGCGTCACAGCGCAGGGTGGTGATATCGCCCTGCCAAAGATAAATATTATTTTGAATGGGTTGCAGATCAGCAAATTCGGTGATTCCCTTTCGTCTGATTTCCTCCTGCAAATAAGCATCTTGTATCGCCAGGAATTCTTTGCTGACCGGATTGGGCATACGGATGTTAAATAGAGAGCGAAGCAGATTTTTTTGCGCTTCATCCTCTTTGGGAATCTCTATATCCCGATCATGTTGCTGCTCGAGAAGCAATGATTGGATCAGAAACAGCCTTCTTTCCTTCTGTGTCATGTTATCCTCTCCTTATAATTGCCTCAGCTGGACAATTTTCATAACAGTTTCCGCAATGCAGGCAATGTTCCTGTCTTATTTGGAAAGGTTGCCCTGAAACAATGCTGTTTTGTAGACAGTTATTGATGCAAATTTCACAACCTGTACATGCGTCTGTAATTTCATATCCTTTCGGCGTGATGGTCCCTTCCCCAATGGAGTAGCTTTGCCGAAAAATAGGATGAACTCCGAGATTAAAATATTCAATTTCTCCGTCTTTAATTTCAAAAATAATGCCAATCTCTTTTGTTTCTCCCGGATACACGTTATACACGTTGGATAAATACGGTTGTTCGGCAAAAATAGTATCCATCCATTTTCTTTGTTCATCCTGGGGTGCAGGCACAGCTTTTGTCGATAGACGGATCATTTCCTTGTATTTCGTATATCCGAGTATTTGAACACGTCCGTCTGCTAAAAGTTCTTTGCAGAAATTTTTACCCCTTGCGGTAAAAAAATAGATAGCATCGGGTTCATAATGAATAGCGCTGATATTGCGTACCTGGGGGGTTCCCTGCTCATCTACGGTGGCAAAAGCCAGGACGCCTACATACTGTAATTTTTGCAAACATGTTTTTACATCCATTGGTTTCAACCTCCATGTTTTTTGCAGTGGTATCTGTGTATCGATATCCACAGCTTTCTGCCTTTTGAAATATCCATAAATCCAGTGGTTCACTTCAAGTGCTGTTTCTGTTAGAATAGCGGTGTATTTTTGAGCTTCTGTCTTTTTGGACACCTCTTACGTATTTGATTTCAGGATAGCCGAAGCCCACGATCAGTCCGGTATAATGATCGTCGGGAATTTCGAGCATTTTTCTGGCTTCGGGGGCAAGTTCATTAAGTACCTCGGCCGGATAACTCATGATGATTGTACCAAGGCCGTAGGCGTTGCAAAGGAGTTCAAAATAGGTAGTAGCGATGTGGCAGTTCGTTTTGTTATCCTCTGCCCATTGTCCTGTAGATTTTGCGTGAGCGATAAAAAGATGGGGGGCGCCGCAAAATAGCAGATCGTCTTTCCTCACGGTCTTTTCGGATTGTTTCATTTTTCCATAATAAAAATCGTTGAAACTGTGAGTATACACGTGTTTTTTTTGCCTTTGCTTCCATTGTGGCGTAGGCAATTTGCCAAATGTCCTTGACCCTATTTTTATCGTCAATGACAGTGTATTCTACATTGCAGGCATTACCTCCTGTGGGTGCCGCTGCCATGGCGTTTAGAATTTTTGAGACCACCCAAGGTTCTACGTTTTGATCCAAATACCGTCGACAAGAACGGCGGTTCACGATAAGCCGTTCCATATATTCACCCATTTCTAGAGGAGGAGGGGATAAAGAGTCCTCCGGGTGTTTATGGAAGATAGAGATTGCGCCCGTAGGGCACACGCAAAGACAATGCTGACACCTCCAACAACCTCTCCAGCCAAACCGTTCAAATTCTTTGATCTTTGGGAAGGCATCGCTTCCAAAGGCAATTACCATGCCGGAACAGCTGTCGATGCATTTTCCACATTGAATACATTTCGATTTATCAACCTTAAAATGAGCGCTCTGTTCTGCCCCCATGGTATCTTTTCCTCCTTAGCCAATAATTCTATATCTGCCCTCTTTTCTAGTCTTTGCCTGGGGATAGTTACCGTTGCAGTAACCAAGCAGTACAAAGCATCTGGCAATATAGTTTTGAGGGATTTTCCATGTTTCTAACAACCGACTGCCTATTTCATTGTCAAAAGTTTCTTCGCCCCTGGCAATGATGCAGGAAGAGATACCGAGTTCCGTTGCTTCAAGCACCATATTTTCAGCACAGCAAAAAGCGTCTGGAATGCTATAGAAGAAATTTTTCGGGGCAAAAATCGCACAAACCGTAGGGGCACCGTAAAATCCGCTTTTGATTGCCGGATCATCAATATTGCTGGGTTGATCGTTCGAAACATGAGAGCCTGCCAATCTCGACCTGTCAAACCGGGCGAGATTAAGTTTCCCAATCTTTTCACACAAACTTTGATCGCGGACGGCACAGATGAAAGTACGCTGACCACCTCCGGCATTAGGGGCGTACAATCCTGCTTCAATGATTTTTTGCAAGGCGTCACGTTCAATTTGTTTCTTTTGATATTTGCGGATTGATCGACGATATTTCATGAGTTCCAAAAGCTCCATCATCAAGCCTCCTTCCAGCACTGGGGATCTGCTGCATAAAAATTGCCGTCCCTTCCACTAGCTACCGCAGGGCAACCACGGCACCATGCCAGCAGCTGGCATTTGGAGCATTTCTCAAATTTTTGGTAATTGCGGTATTGCTCCATTTGGCAGACCCAAATATCGGCCAAGCGATCCTCAAATACGTTTCCGACATTGCTGTTTTGTACCCGCCGACAGGCAAAAATATCGCCGGTGGGTAGAATTGTCAAGTGGCAGTTACCGCAATTGCAGCCTCCATAAATCATGCCTTCCTCTACTGTTTCGGGTATCTTAAAAGCGCCGGTTTCATATTCATATAAAGTCCAAAGATGATCCTTTTTGTTAAAATAGGTCTGACAACCTTTCGTTTCGTATGCTTGAAATTTTTTATCGCAATCGGCCAGCAGTTTACGATAGCGCAGTGGATCGATATTGACATCTTTTTCTTCACTGGTGGGACAGTAGCGGGCGAAAGCAAATACATTGGCTTTCGCTTTGACGACAGTATCTATGATATCCGGTATTTCGTCAATATTTGTACCAGAAACGGTGGTCATGATAACGCTGCGGATACCGGCACGATTAATACATTTGATTTTTTCTAAAGTAATGTCAAAGCTGCCGGGTTTGCGGAACCAGTCATGAGTTCTACGCATTCCATCCAGTGAAAGTTGATATTTTTCGCAACCGTAGTCTTTTAGCTTGTGACAAACTTCATCGTTTAAGTGAAAGGGATTGCCTAAAATGGTGAAGGGGATATTGTGTTGTTTCATTAAGTTGAGGAGCTTCCAGAAATCAGGGTGCAAAATCGGATCGCCGCCAGTAATATAAAAGTAGGGGAGACGGTGATATACTTCACAAAAATCCAGACAGTTATAAAAGGTATCTTGCATTTGACGCCAATTCATGGCATCTGGCTTTTTACAGTTATTTTCCGAAAAAATGTAGCAGTGTTTGCAACGCTGGTCGCGCTCATCGGTAATGTGCCACTGGAAGGCAAAATATTGTTTCATGATTTTGACCTCACTTTATACAATCGGTATGACCGAATTGAATTCGGGGATCCCGGCGGGAACCCGCCGGGATCATTCAGGAGATGGAATTATTTGTCCCCAGCGCCGCATGCGGAACCGCAAGCGGTGGGTTTTTCCTCAGGTTTGTCCCCAGCGCCGCACGCGGAACCGCAAGCAGACGGGGCTGACTCCAGTTTTTTCTTCCATCCAAACAGATTAGAAAGTGCCATGTTTATTACCTCCATTGGCGTATTCAGCGAGCTTTTTGCTCTCTGTATTTACTATTTTACGAACTTTTTCCCCTAATACAAGTACGCACTTTTTTATTACTGAGTCACTTTTTTGTGACCATCTTGAAACCTTGTGCTTTTTGGATTATAATTTGAATATAACAGTCAAATTGAAACTATTGGAATGGAGTGATAGAATGCTGACTAAAGAAGAAATGCCCGCCTGCCCTGTGGCGACTACCGTTTCGTTGATTGGAAGTAAATGGAAATTGCTGATTATGCGCAATTTGCTTAGCCGCCCTTGGCGTTTTAATGAATTGAGAAAGGATTTGGAAGGGATTAGCCAAAAAGTATTGACAGACAGCCTTCGCTCCATGGAAAAAGATGGGATTATTACCCGTACTGTGTATCCGGAAGTGCCTCCTAAAGTAGAATACGCCCTTAGCGAACTAGGAGAATCTATGCGTCCCATCATTAAAGCAATGGAAGTATGGGGAAATGATTATAAAAACAGACAGAAATAAATAAAAAAGGCAGAAAATATGGTTCTGCCTTTTCTTTTTTTTTATTAACCCATACAATTAATTTTGTTTCGATTCATCGGATCATTTTTTTTGAAGTAGTACCACTGTTTCTAAATGGGAAGTGCGAGGAAAAAGATTGAATGGTTTTACAAGGTTGATTTTATAATTATCTTTGAGAATCTTTAGATCTCTGCTTAACGTTGCAGGATCGCAGGAGATATAGATGATCTGCTGCGCACCACATTGGGATAGTGTCTTTGCCGCAGAAGGAGCCAATCCCGACCGCGGTGGGTCCACAACCACGGTGTGGGGCGTTGGAATCCGATGAATCAATGTTTCCAGGGAATCCTCTGTCTTTGCGGCGATATAGTGTCCGCACACCCCATTGTTTGCGGCATTGCGTTGAGCCACGGGAACGGCTTCTGAATAAGATTCAATGCCCCAGATTTCTTGAAAATATTTAGAAAAGGTGATACCCAAAGTGCCGACGCCGCAGTATAGATCGAGAAGGATTCCGTCTTTTTTCGGAAGAAGCATATGTTCCTTAACAAAAGTAATCAATGCCTCCATTTCAGTGAAATTGATTTGAAAAAAACTGCCCGGCGTTACTTCATAGCAGTATTTCCCTAAAGTGATCAGTGGCATTTTCCCGTCAATGTTCTCTGCGGTGGCGACTCCTTTGATTAGAGAACACTGGGTTGACAACTTTGTGGCATCTTGGCAAGTCCCGCCATTGATGACAGCAAACAATTCACCCTTTTCATTGGTGCGGAGCATTATGGTCTTACTGTGTCTCAACCCTATTTTATTGATGGCATCTGT
>CAJFVQ010000026.1 GCA_904420535.1 Candidatus Cryptoclostridium obscurum | reverse complement strand
GCATCCACATCCACTGTTGCAACAGCATCCGTTATTGCATCCACAGTCACATCCGCAACTGTTTCCGCAACCGCCGCAACAACAGCAGCAGCAATCCGAGGAACGGTAATTTCCGCCTTTTCTACTCATTCAAAAGGGCCTCCTTTGTTTTTTATCATGCTTTAAGATATGTGGGGCTTCGCCCTTTTGTGACAAAAAAACCGGCCACCGCCAAATTTTTCCCAAGTTCTCCTTTGTTTTGTAAAAAGAGGTCTTCGCATTTCTTTTTTTATGGAAATATGGTATGATAATAATAACAAAAGTGTTTTATACGGCTCGCTTTGAAATGTACCCGAAAAATCGAATTGAGATCTCAAGGGAAATCCGATAGGAGGATGGTTATGCTAGAATTGAAGATCGTCACAGGCATGTCCGGTGCCGGGAAAAGTCAGTTTTTACGAATGCTGGAGGATCTGGGATTTTACACGGTGGATCATCTCCCTCTCGATCTGTTGTCAGACTTTATTCGTACGATGAGGGCCGAGAACCGTCAGACTGTGAAAGCCGCTGTCGTGGTGGATGTAAGAGAACGCAACCATTTCGATGTTTTCTTTCATCATCTGGAATCGCTGAGCCCTGAGGAAGTTCATGTGGAGATCATTTTTTTGGAAGCTGAAACAGATGTGTTAATTCGTCGTTTTCGAGAAACTCGTCGTCGGCATCCTTTGGGTAATGAAATTCGCATTTTAGCTGCGGTGGAAGAAGAACGGGAATTAATGGCTCCTATTCGCAAAATTGCTGACCGAAAAATCGATACCACCCATATGCCCGTTCCTCAGCTGCAGGAATTTGTACGTTATCTCTATGGTGACTCCAACGGCCCTCGTTTGATGGTAAACGTGGTGTCTTTCGGTTTTAAATACGGTGTTCCTCGTGATGCTGATTTTATGTTTGACGTGCGTTTTTTGCCAAATCCTTTTTATACTCCTGAATTAAAAGATTTGACAGGGCTTGATAAACCTGTGGCGGATTTTATCATGGAAACAGCACCGGCAGCGGAGTTCCTCGATCGCATCAAAGGGTTGCTGCTTTTTATGATGAAAAATTTTGAATCCCGGGCGCGGGATAACATCGTCATTGCCGTGGGATGTACCGGAGGCCAACATCGCTCCGTATTTTTTGCGGAAAAATTTGGCGAGATTGTCGGTGAGGCGGGATATTGTCATACGGTAACTCATCGTGATATTTGGCGCTCAGGAAGCAATGCGGGGAAAGTATGATGAAAAAGAACAGACATTTTGGTTCTTGGCTGTTTTTGTTTTTATGCGGCGTTGCCTTTCTCTTTGGAGCAGCCTTCAATCTGCTGCGTATTTACAGGGTGCCCTTGCGCCCGTATATTCCGGCGTGGATTGCGGAGTTTATTAATACCTGGGGCTTTTTTTTGATACTTATTGTATTGGGCATTGCTTTTCTATGGTTGGCAAGAGACCGCTATCGGCGTATGATGGGGCTTTTGCGCCGTCGTCGTATTTTGGCGGAACGAACCGCGAAAGAAACAGAAATCCGCAACGGAGTTCGTGTAGCGGCCATTGGTGGTGGAACGGGCCTTTCCACAATTCTACGAGGGTTAAAAACGGTAACTTATAATGCCAGCGCCATTGTGACCGTTACCGATGACGGAGGTAGTTCCGGTCGTATTATCGAAGGCAGTGATGCCTTGCCTCCGGGAGATATTCGCAACTGTTTGGTGGCATTGTCGGCGCGGGAGGGAACGTTGGAGCAGTTGTTCAATTATCGTATGGAGAATCCCGCAGAGCTCAAAGGCCACTGCCTTGGCAATATTCTCATCAGCGGCCTTGCGGAAATGAAAGGCGACATGGCTGCTGCTGTGTGGGAAACGGGACGTATCTTAAATATTCGGGGAAAGGTAATTCCCGTTACCATGGATAAAGTAACGCTTTGTGCCGAGATGGAAGATGGTTCCCAATTAAAAGGAGAAACCACATTGGTAGGGGATCATCGCGCCATCCGTGCTGTTTTTTTGGAGCCGAGTGATGTCGCCGTAAATCGCGATGCCATTGATGCCATCATGGAGGCGGAAATCGTTCTTTTGGGCCCTGGCAGCCTATACACCAGTATTTTGCCGAATTTATTGGTGCCCGGTATCGTCGATGCTCTAAAAACGACTGCCGCCCCGGTTTATTATGTGGCCAACATGATGCAACAAGCCGGGGAGACTGAGGGCTACGATCTTTCAGATCACATCGAGGCCATTACTGCTGTATCTGATACACCTTTTTTACGCGGTGTGATCGTGAATACAGCAGAAATATCTGATGAGATGTTGGAAAAGTATGCCCAGATGGGCCTGGAACCGGTGGTGAACGACATGATCGCGGTAAAAAAATATCGCTTAAAAGTCGTGGGGTTGCCCTTGGTGAAGGAAGAAAAAATTGTAAAACACGATGCCGAAGTTCTGGCAAAATTTATTGCTCGGGGGCGGTATTGACGGTACCGCGCCGCATACTGTTTTATTGTAACGTTTGTTGGAAATGGAAGGATCGCGATGTCTTTTTCGTCTCAGACAAAAAACCAAATATCTCAGTTGATCAGCCATAACCATTGTTGCCAAATGGCGGAGTTCTTGGCTTTAACAAAGACCGACGGCGTCATTTCCATCAACAGTTCTGTGGGAGTGACGTTGAAGATCGTTACGGAAAATGTGGCTGTGGCAAAAAAGATCTTCAAACTGACGAAAGAACTTTTTGATCGTCCCGGTGAAGTGACGGTATTCCGTAAAAACCGATTAAAGAAAAATAACGTTTATACGGTTGAAATTCCGCCTCAGCCCGGCGTTGATGAGATTATGATCCATTTGGGTTTAAAAGACCGTGACGGCCGTTGGAACAACCGCTTTCGCGGTAGTTTCCCTAGTGAAGTTTTGCAGAAGGATTGCTGCAAACGGGCTTATCTACGGGGGGCTTTTTTGGGCAGCGGTTCCATGAATAATCCTGAAGGTGCTTATCATCTGGAAATTGTCAGTTCTTATCAGTCCCACGCCGAGGAAATGCGGAAGCTTTTAGACCATTTTGGCATTCATGCGAAAATTTGTCTTCGGAAAAACAAATATGTTTTATACTTGAAAGATGGCGACCAGATTGTGGAATTCTTGACACACATTGGCGCCCATCAAGCGTTGCTGGCTTTTGAAAATGAACGAATTCGCAAAGATCTGTGCAATAATATCAATCGTCAACGCAATTTTGACATGGCCAATGTAAATAAAACCGTGGCAGCATCGGAGCAACAGCGGCGCGCCATTGAAATCATTGAAGAAAAAATGGGTTTGGATAAACTTCCGAAACATCTGCAGGATGTAGCGGAACTTCGTATGGAGTATCCGGAAATGGGTTTGGCAGAACTGGCGGAAATGGCCGATGAATCCATCAGTAAAAGCGGTATCCGTCATCGTTTGAAAAAGTTACAGTCCATTGCCGATGAACTGCTGGTGAACGCCGGGCAAGAGCCGGTATTTTCTCCCATGGAAAAACATGACACAAAGTGAATGTTTTGGCGCAAAAATTTAATCTGAATTTGTAAAAAAACATAGAAATTTGGGAATTCTATGGTATAATATTTGCAAAGAAAAATAAATTTGTGAGGATATGGGTGACTATGATTGAACAACGATTGAATCTTGAGCAAACTCAAAAGTTGATTGTGACCCAGGAATTGCGGCAAGCGATCACACTTCTTACAATGCCTCTTTTAGAATTACAGCAGTTTATTGAGGAACAGCTGCAAGAAAATCCCGTATTAGAGCAAGAATATGATTGTGGCGATACGCAAAACGAAATGTCGGAACTTAGCAGTGCTCAGGAGAAAGAAATGGACCGGGCGGTTCAGGATTTATTGAACCGGAATCATGAGAATGACGATGGCGGCCAGGAGTATGAAGGGTACGAATGGGAAAAAATTGCTGCTGACTGGCAGGAAAATTTTTATAACAAAGCCCCCGTCCAGGAACAAGTTTCTTTCCACTATGAGCCGGTGGAAATGCAATATTCCAGTTTATACGAATACTTGCAGTTTCAGCTCAATATTATGACCATTTCCGATGAACAAAAACGAATCGGGCGGTTTATCATTGCCAATTTGGGCCGTGACGGTTACTTGCTTCAGACTCCGGAACGGATGGCGGAAAATTTGGGAAATACGGTGGAACAGGTGGAAGAGGTACTCCATCTTATCCGCAGCTTTGATCCTCCCGGGATCGGCGGTGTCAATTTACAGCAATGTTTGCTGCTTCAGTTGGACCCCGCAGAAAAATCCTATGAACCCATGAAGGAGATCATCGAAAATTATCTCGATATGGTGGCCAGCAACCGCCTGCCTTTGATTGCGAAAAAGATGCACCGCTCCGTCGGGGAGATCCAAGGCTTGGTGGATCATATCCGCAGTTTGAATCCGCGTCCTGGTCTTTCCTTTGAAGATGGTGACGTAGTGGAATATATTTATCCCGACGTAGTCATTGAAAAAGTGGATGACGATTATGTCGTTGTCGTCAACGATTCCAGCGTGCCGAAGGTGGGAATCAGCAATTTTTATATGAAACTGATTCGTGACAGCGATTCTTCCAACGAGGAAGTTAAAGAATTTGTAAAGCAGAAACTCAACAGCGCGGCCTGGATTATTAAAGGAATTGAACAGCGTCGTGCTACGATTTACCGAATCGCCGAAGCCGTCATTGATTTGCAAAGGGACTTCTTCGACAAGGGGCCTAATTACTTGGTACCATTGAATTTGAGCACCGTTGCCGAAACAGTGGGGGTTCATGAATCTACAGTGAGCCGCGCCATTAGCAATAAATATGTGCAGACACCCCATGGGTTGTTTCCTTGGAAGTTCTTTTTTGTCAACGGTGTCGGCAGCGGCGGCAGTTTAAAGGCTGCTGTTACCAATGTCAAAGGGATTATGAAAGATCTGATTGATCACGAGGACCCCGCGAATCCATTGAATGATGAAAGCCTTGTGGAATTATTGAAGAAACAGGATATTTTAATTTCCCGCCGCACTGTAGCAAAATACCGTAAAGATCTTGGTATTTTAAGCGCGGGGAAAAGAAAACGTTATTGAGGACCGTGAAAGCCTATGGGAAATTATGATTTTAAACGAATGATAAACGACGTCATTCTGGGAAATGTGGCTTCAGTGAAGAATCATGTCCATGATGCCATTGATAAAGGGATTGACATCATGGAAATTGTCGATTTTGGCTTGTTGAAAGCCATGAACGAAGTGGGAGAGCGTTTTGAAAAGAACGAAATCTATGTAACTGAGCTTCTCGTTTCCGCCAGGGCGGTTCATGCGGGATTGGATGAAATTCGGCCGTTGATGACCGAAAATGAATTGCCCTACGCCGGCAAGATTGTCATCGGAACCGTCGCCGGCGACCTTCATGATATTGGTAAGAACCTGTTGAGTCTGGTGCTTCAGGCCCGGGGATACGAGGTGATCGACTTGGGAGTCGATGTCCCGGCCAGCGATTTTCTGGATGCTGTAGACCGTTATCATCCCGATGTTCTTTGCCTTTCCGCGTTGCTCACCACAACGGTGCAAGCCATGGAAAAGACCATCGAAGATTTGGGTACTGCTCGCCTTCGCAGCCGTCTCAATATTGTGGTAGGCGGCGCTGCCTTGAATGCGGATCTTGCTTCTGCCATCGGGGCTGACGGTTATGCGGACACTGCTTTAAAAGGAGTGCAGCTTATTGGTGAAATCATTGCCGGAAACCGCAGCATGGCCAATCCCAATCTCTTTTCTGCTGCTTTCCGCGAAGGGGAATTGATGGACATGCGGGATTCCTTCTTCGGACTGACTGGTCTTGATATCGCCTTTGTTGACCGTAATGGAATGCCGGTCGTTTCCCCTGGCGGATTCTTTTCCTGCAGCGGTCGCTGCCTAGAGTTGAAGGAGGCTCTGGAGGATAAACCTTTGGATTCTCCTTTACAAAATATGTTGCTCTCCGGCGATGTTGATCAGGCTTTCGCTTATCGTGGGCGATGTGGCTTGATGGAAATTTCTTATCCTCTTTCTGGGGAGGATGGACAGATTGGCTCTATTCTCTGCGGACACTTTCTGTTGGAAAATGATTTAAAGTATTTGAAAGACCCGCCTTCCGATATTCCTGTATTATCGGCGGAACGATGCGCTGCTCTGTGTTCCTTTATTGGATTTTTCGGACGAAAAATTGTAGATATGGTTGCCGATTCCGTGGCGCTTCAACGGTTGGAAGGACAGCAGGATACTTTTGTAAATTTCATGAAGAAACAGCGTCAGCTAGAAGAAGCCCTGAAAGAAGCGGAACTCAGTGCTTTGCAAAATCAAGTGAACCCTCATTTTCTGTTTAATTCCCTCAATACCATTGCCCGTGTGGCGGTGATCGAGGGAGATAAGTATACCGAGGGACTTATCAGTGCCTTGGCGCGTTTGATGCGTTATAGCCTTTACCAAGTGAGATCCATTGTCACGCTGGAAGAAGAAGTGAAAACCGTCCAAGATTATTTAAAGATTCAGGAAGCTCGTTTTCAGGATCGGATCAGCCACCGTATTGATGTGGAGTCTTCGATTCTCAACGCGAAAATGCCATGTATGATTTTACAGCCGCTGGTAGAAAATGCTTGTCAGCACGGCCTGGAACCCTGCCGCAGAGGGGGTATTGTTTCCATTCAGGGATGGCTTGAAAACGATCAAGTATTTTTAGAAGTTACTGACAATGGTATTGGTATGAGCGAGGAACTTCAGCGAAGTATTTTTAAACTGGAAGATATTCAGTCCACCAAAGGGGGGCAGGTAAGCGGTTTGGGGTTGAATAACGTTTTAAGCCGTTTGCAATTCCACTTTGGCAGTGATTGTGCTTGGGATATTAGCAGCGTCATTAATAAGGGGACGACCTTTCAGCTTTCGTTTCCTTATGTGACTTAACATAGATTTTTATAATGCAAATGTGATTGAAGGATATTTTTGAGGAGTGATACGCATGATCAAAATCATGATTGCTGATGACGAACCATTGCAAAGACAATATCTCAGAACGGTTCTGGAAGATTCTTCTTCCCAATATAAGGTTGTGGCTGAGGCTGCCAATGGGGAAGAAGCAGTTACTTTGGGATTGGAATTAAAGCCTGATATCGTATTCCTTGATATTCGCATGCCGGGATTTGACGGCATTGAGGTTGCCCGTCGCTTGCGGGTAGCGTTGCCTCAGGTAAAAATTGTGATTGTCAGTGCTTATGGAGAATTCCATTACGCCCAGCAGGCTGTGGGTCTAGGCATGGCGGAATACCTGTTGAAACCGGTAGAGAGCGATGAGATCCTTTCCATCACCGAAAAATTATCGGAAACCATTGAAGAGGAACGGGAAAAACAGCGCGAATTAGAAGAAACCAAGGCCACCCTGGCCGATGCCATTCCTTTTATTCGCATTGGTTTTGTGATGGACTTGATCAACGGAAATTTAAGCGATGAAGCGGAAATGAACAATCGTGCCGCTTTCTTTGGCGTAACCAATCCACTGCGCTTGGCTATGAATATTTGGATGGACAATCTTACAGCCCAAAATAATTTCCGTTCCGAATTGGAAAAGCAGATCGTGCAGCGTCAGGTCACGGAAATGATTGAACAAAGTCTCAGTGAATGGCCACAGCATTTCTTTATTTCTTTGGGAAACGGCCAGTTTACCGTATTATTGGCAGCGGAAGATGATGTTGATGACACTCTTTTAAAATCCATGGCAATGTCCTTGGGGGATAAAGTGTGTCGTACCGTTCGGGATAGTACCTCCTGTACCGTTACTGTGGGAGTCGGCCGTGCAGGCCGCGGTCCCAACGGTATTGCCCGGTCCCATCGGGAAGCCGTTGTTGCCAGCGAATATCGCGTCCTTTACGGCGGCGACCAGCCCATTCATGCCGATGATGTTGAAGCCACCAGCGAATATGCCAATGTTTTGAAACAAGGATATGAAAAGAATCTCGTGATGGCCGTATGTATGGGGGATTGGGATCGTACAGTCCGTTCTTTCCTTTCTCTTTGGGCGGAATATATCAGTGACGATGATCAAATTGCCAGGATTCGCCTGAAAATTTCGGAAATCTGCAGCGTTGTGGTACGGGCTTCTGTGGACAGCGGTGTCAATTTTGATAATTTAGAAGAAAGCCGCGTGAATTTGGAACATCAGCTTGCCAAGGAAACCAGTCTCGATATGATGAAAGAGAAAGTGGTGAATTGGCTCAATGAATTGGTAAGTCGTATTCGCACTTCTCGAGAGTTCCGCAATGTAAATCTTATTGATAAAGCGGTACGTTATATGGAAGAAAATTATAACCAGGAAATCGGCCTGGAAGATGTGGCCAAACAAGTCTACTTAAGCACATGCTATTTCAGTCGCTTGTTTAAACAAGTAAAGGGATGGAGTTTCACCGAATATCTCACCCATGTGAGAATGGAAGAAGCCAGGAAGCTTCTGGTAAATACGTCTTATTCCGTGGCGGAAATTGCCATGCGGGTAGGATTCCGCGATGCCCGTTACTTCAGCCAAGTCTTTAAAAAGCATGTGGGTAAAACGCCGGGGACCTATCGCCGTGATGAAGCTAGTCGGATTTTGTCATCCAGAGAATAAATGACATATTTTTCCACAGACAAGGTCTGTAAGAACGCAAGAATTTGAGATAATATATAGAAGGATACTATATTCCAACCATATTTTGACTTCGATAAAAATATAAAAGAATGAGAGGTGCTTTTTTGTGGGGACAAAAGTAGCAATCAATGGTTTTGGCCGCATCGGCCGTTTGGTGTATCGGGCGATGTACGACAACAAGAATCTGGATGTTGTGGCGGTCAATGATTTGACCGATGCCGCCACCAATGCTCATTTGCTGAAATTTGATTCGGTTCATGGCGTTTGGGACATTGATATCACTACCCAAGGGGATGAAATGATCGTTGGTGATCAGAAAGTAAAAGTTTGTGCCGAACGGGATCCTAAAAACCTTCCCTGGAAAGAGCTGGGGGTAGAAATTGTAATCGAAGCCAGCGGCGTCTTCCGCGATGCGGAAAAAGCCAAAGCACATGTTGAAGCCGGTGCCAAAAAAGTGATTATTACCGCTCCCGGAAAGCATGAGGACGGTACCTTTGTCATGGGCGTCAATGAAGAAACCTACGACCCGCAGAAGCATCATATTATTTCCAATGCTTCTTGCACCACCAACTGCTTGGCTCCGGTTGCCAAAGTGATTGACAAGGAATTTGGCATTGTGAAAGGTCTCATGACCACGGTGCATGCCTTCACCAATGACCAGCGTATTTTGGATCAGGCCCATAAAGATTTGAGAAGAGCAAGAACCGCTTCCTCCTCGATCATTCCCACCACCACCGGTGCGGCAAAGGCCGTGGCTCTGGTACTTCCTCAGCTGAAAGGGAAATTGAATGGCTTTGCGATGCGGGTGCCTACTCCTAACGTTTCTGTGGTGGATTTAACCGTAGAATTGGCGAAACCCGCCACTGCCGATGAAATCAATGCGGCTTTGAAAGCCGCGGCGGAAGGTGAATTAAAAGGGATTCTCGGTTATACTGATCTGCCTTTGGTTTCTATTGATTATAATCACTGCTCCAATTCTTCTTCGGTTGATGGTGCTTCCACTATGGTAATCGGCGACAATATGGCCAAAATTGTATCATGGTACGATAACGAATGGGGCTATAGCTGCCGCGTTGTGGACCTTGCGGCCTATGTTGTTTCTAAAGGACTGTAAGGAGGACCTCGTTTCATGAAAAAAACCGTAAAAGATTGCGATTTAAAGGGCAAAAGAGTACTTTTGCGGGCTGATTATAATGTTCCTATGGATCAAGAGGGAAATATTACCGAATATATGCGCATTGAGGAAAGCATTCCTACTCTGAAATATATCCTGGGACAAGGAGCTTCCATCATCATCCTTACCCATTTGGGACGTCCCAAAGGCAAACGGGTTCCCTCTATGTCTACACGGCCTTTGGTTAATGCGCTGAAAAAATATCTTGATTGCGATGTCTTTTTTGCAGAAGACCTCCTTTCCAATGAAACAAAGGCTCTTTGTGATGGTTTAAAACCCGGTCAGGTTGTTGTAGGGGAAAATGTTCGTTTTTACCCTGAAGAAGAAGCCAATGACGATGATTTTGCGAAACGCCTGGCAAGTCTTGGCGACGTTTATGTCAATGAAGCTTTTAGCGTAGACCACCGCAGTCATGCCTCCACTGTGGGGATTCCCAAATATCTCCCCGGTTATATGGGATTGTTGTTGGAAAAGGAAATTCATGCATTAAATAAGGTGCTGGAAGATCCGGAGCGGCCTTTGGCCGCCATCATCGGCGGTGCTAAAATCTCCGATAAGATCAAAATTTTATCGAAATTGCTTCCTATTGTCGATAAACTTTTTATCGGCGGCGGCATGGCAAATACATTTCTTGCGGCCCAGGGACATGATATGCAGAGTTCCCTGGTAGAAGAAGATAAAATTGCAATGGCCAAAGAAATTCTTGAAGGGGAATATGCCAAAAAAATTTTTCTTCCCATTGACGTGATGGCGGCGGCGGCTTTTGACAATGCGGCGGAACATAAAGCCGTATCTCTAGACGGCGTCCCCAAAGACTGGCAAGTCTTGGACATCGGCCCTGAGACTATGAGCTTTTTTGAGCAAGAGCTCGTCTCGGTCAAAACGATTTTATGGAACGGTCCTATGGGTGTTTTCGAAATGAGTAATTTTGCTGAAGGCACCAAAGCTGTGGCCAAAGCTGTGGCTGCTTCACCGGCTTACAGTGTTGTAGGCGGTGGCGACTCTTCCGCTGCTATCAGAAGTGTTGGAATGGAAGATGGTATTGACCACATCAGTACCGGCGGCGGCGCTTCTTTGAAATTTCTCGAAGGAAAGGTCCTTCCCGGAATCGCTGCTTGCTGTGATTAAAATAATGTTCATTGACGTATTGGTCGCTTCTGTCCACCGTTGCTGATTGGATGGAAGCGACCAATGTTCCCATGATCATTTCCATGTCCGTCCAAGGGAGTTAAGGGCAAGGCTTGTTGATCGTTGGAGACTTCTGCTATATCAAGCTGTATCATAGGAAAAAGCAAAATGATAAGGCGAAACGAGGTATTTACTATGAAAATCATTGCCGGAAACTGGAAAATGAACGGTACTCCTTCTGCCAATGTAACATTGTTGGAAGCAATAAAAGATACTGTTACGGTGGGAGAAGATAAGGTCATTGTATTTCCGCCCTTTTTGTCCATCGCCGACGCCCAACGCATTTTAAAAGGAACTGGTATTGCCTGGGGGGCACAAAACGTACATCCTGCCGAAAGTGGCGCTTATACCGGTGAGGTTTCCGTTTCAATGTTGAAAGAAACCGGGGCAGAGTACTGTCTTGTGGGGCATTCGGAGCGGAGACAATATTTTGGGGAAAGCGGCCAATTTTTGGGTGATAAAGTCAAAGCTTTGATGGCGGCGGGATTGATCCCCGTATTTTGTATCGGAGAATCTTTGGCCCAGCGGGAACAGGGGATTGTTGGCTCGGTACTAAAAGAACAGATTGCTTCATCCTTGGTGCCTTTGGCCGATACCTTGACCAATGAAAATTTTATCTTGGCCTATGAACCGGTTTGGGCTATTGGTACAGGAAAAACAGCGACGCCCGAGGACGCTAACAATACCATGGCGGAAATCCGCGGGATTTTGACGGAATTGGGATTGCCCCGAGATCTTTATATTCTCTATGGCGGCAGTGCGAAACCGGAGAATGCCAAAGCGTTGTTGTCCAAAGAACATATTGACGGCCTTTTGATTGGCGGCGCTTCCCTAAAAGCCGATTCTTTTGGGGCTATGGTAAATTGGAAAGAGAGGTAACAATGACAGCACCTACCATGCTTTTGATCCTCGATGGTTTCGGTCATAGCGAAACATTGGAAGGTAACGGCGTTGCCCAGGCAAATAAGCCGAACTTTGACCGGCTGTGGCAGCAATACTGCCACGGCTATTTGTCTGCTTCGGGCCTTCGAGTGGGTTTACCCCAGGGGCAAATCGGCAATTCCGAAGTTGGACATATGAATATGGGGGCAGGCCGTGTGGTTTATCAGGATCTCACCCGCATTACCAAAGGCATTGAAGAGGGAGACTTTTTTGAGAATCAAGTGCTGCTTGCAACCATGAATTATGTGAAAAAAGAGAAAAAATCTCTCCACCTTATGGGGCTTTTGTCCGACGGCGGTGTTCATAGTCATATCGATCATGTCATCGCTCTGCTGGAAATGGCGCAACGTCAAGGTGTGGAAAAGGTATACCTCCACGCGTTTCTCGATGGCCGTGACGTACTCCCTACCTCTGCTTTGGAATTCCTCGATCATATGCAAAGTGAAATGACAAAGCGCAATACCGGAAAGATCGCTACGATTATTGGACGGTATTATGCCATGGATCGTGATAAACGGTGGGAACGATTGGAGGTCGCCTACCGCGCTCTGGTATTCCGTGAAGGTGTATTGTCATCAGACTATCATGATGCCATGAAGCAGTCCTACGACAACGGTATTACTGATGAATTTGTAAAACCAATCATCATGGAGGACGGCGCGGGAGTCTCTTCCGGCGATGCCGTGATCTTTTTTAATTTCCGTACGGACCGCGCGAGAGAAATGCTCTGGGCTTTCAAAGATCCCAATTTTGAAGGCTTTGCCCGTGGCGATGTCCCTGAAACGTATTACGTTTGCTTCACTCAGTGCGACGCTTCTTATGATGTACCGGTAGCTTTTCCCAAGGAGGCCATTGTCAATAATTTGGGAACATGGCTTTCAAACCATGGCAAAAAACAGTTGCGCATTGCGGAAACGGAAAAATATGCCCATGTGACTTTTTTCTTTAACAGCCAGGTGGAACCTCCCGAAGAAGGCGAGGAGCGCATTTTGATTCCTTCTCCTAAAGTTGCGTCTTACGATGAAACTCCTGCCATGAGCGCAGAAGGGGTGACTGAAGCTGTTTTATGTGAAATCGAATCGGAAAAACACGATGTAATTATTTTAAACTTTGCCAACCCCGATATGGTAGGGCATACGGGAAATCTTCCTGCTGTAATTGAAGCCATTGAATATATTGATGGCTGTGTGGGACGAATTGTCGAAGCAGTTTTGGCAAAGGGGGGAGAAGTGTTCCTAACAGCGGATCACGGCAATGCAGAGCGAATGTTTGACGATGACGGCGGCCCTTATACGGCCCATACCAATAATGTGGTTCCCTATATCATGATCAGTCATAAAGAGTATGAAGGACGGGATGACGGCGCTCTCTGTGATATTGCGCCAACTTTACTAATGCTGATGGGCATGGAAGCGCCCCCGGAAATGACAGGGAAACCCATTGTCATGCCGAAAGAATCGTAATACAATATTGATTTTTTTGAAATTCTTTGTTATTTTATTGATAAAAGTGAATTATGGCTTGGAAAAATGGATATGAAATGGAGCCAGGTCAAAAGGGAAGAAATTTAAACGAGGTGGAAAAAATGTCGATTATCGTTGATGTCAATGCCAGAGAGGTTTTGGACTCCCGCGGCAATCCTACAGTGGAAGTAGAAGTCTTTTTAGAAGATGGTACCATGGGCCGTGTCATTATTCCTTCCGGTGCGTCTACCGGCGCTCATGAAGCCGTGGAACTTCGGGACGGCGACAAGGATCGCTATCTTGGCAAAGGCACTTTGAAGGCCGTGACCAATGTGCTGACGGTGATTGCTCCCGCCGTAACGGGCATGAGCGTATTCGAACAGGCACTTTTAGACAAGACTCTCATCGAATTGGACGGAACTCCCAACAAAGGGAAATTGGGCGCCAATGCAATTCTTGGCGTGTCGCTGGCAGCAGCGAAAGCTGCGGCGGAATACGTGGGAATGCCTCTTTACCAATACATTGGCGGCTGCAACGCCAAAGAACTGCCCGTTCCTATGATGAATATTTTAAACGGCGGTAAACATGCCGACAATAATGTGGATATTCAGGAATTTATGATCATGCCGGTAGGAGCAGGCTCCTTTGCAGAAGCCTTGCGTATGGGCGCTGAGATCTATCATAACTTGAAAAAGGTTTTGAAAGAAAAAGGACTCTTGTCCGGTGTCGGCGACGAAGGCGGTTTTGCCCCCAACCTTGAAACTAACGAAGAAGCCCTGGCTGTCATCGTCGAGGCCATTGAAAAAGCAGGTTATGTTCCCGGAAACGATGTCCGTCTCGCGTTGGATGTTGCATCTACGGAAATTTATAAAGATGGTAAATACCATTTGGCCGGAGAAAACGCTGTTAAAACCAGTGAAGAAATGGTAGAATATTATGAATATCTTTGCGGCAAATATCCCATTATTTCCATTGAAGACGGCTTAGCTGAAGATGATTGGGACGGCTGGAAGCTGATGACGGAGAAATTGGGCAAAAAAATCCAGATTGTCGGTGACGACCTTTTTGTTACCAATCCTCAGCGCTTGGCCAAAGGCATTGAAACGAATACCGCCAATGCGATTCTTATCAAAGTAAACCAAATTGGCACCCTTACGGAAACGTTGGATGCCATTGAAATGGCAAAACGCGCAGGCTATACCGCTGTTGTTTCCCATCGTTCCGGTGAAAGCGAAGATTCTACCATCGCCGATCTCGCTGTGGCGGTTAACGCTGGTCAGATCAAGACCGGCGCGCCTTGCCGTACAGATCGCATTGCAAAATATAATCAACTTCTTCGTATCGAAGAAGAACTGGATGACGCTGCACAGTACAGAGGACTTAACGTGTTCTATAATTTGAAATAATTTGAAATCAAAGGTTTGTTTCCGGCGGCAAACATGCCGCCGGAAATATGCGGAAATTGATAAAGAAAAAGAATTTTCCCTCTGCAAAACGACGATTGGAAATATAATTTCAGCATAAGATTTACAAAAAAATGCAAATTTTGGTTGTATTTGCAGCTCTGCTGTGGTAAAATACATCTGTTGTAGTTTAGGAGGTGAACCATGGAAGTTCTCAGAATCATTTTAATGGTGATTGACATTCTCATTTGTTTAGGAGTTATCGCTGCAGTTCTCATGCAATCTAGCCGTAGTGCCGGAATTTCCGGAACTATTGGCGGCGCCTCAGAACAGATTTTTGGTAAAAAGAAAGGGCTCGATGATTTTCTTGCGAAAATCTCCGGGATTCTTACCGCAGCTTTCTTTGTAATTACTTTAATTTTGACGTTGATTTTCTAATTTAATTTTCTTTATAATTATTTTTTAGGAGGTTTTTGAAAGAATGGAAGGCTTTTTCACAACCAGTACCATGGTTTGGATTGCCATCGGTGTCGGTGTGATCGCGCTTTTGTTTGCGTTTTATTTGTCTGCTCGCGTTAAAAAAGAGCAGGTAAATAATGCGAAAATGGAAGAAATTGCAGGTGCGATCCATGAAGGCGCTATGGCGTTCCTCGCCAGAGAGTACAAAGTTTTGGTCATTGTTATTTTGGCCTTGGCCGCATTGCTTGTCGTTGCAGGTTTTGCTACGGGCAACGGTGCGGAAACCCTGAATCCTATGACGGCGATTCCTTATGTCATTGGTGCCCTTTGCTCTGTTTTAGCCGGTAATATCGGTATGCGTATTGCGACGAAGGCCAATGTCAGAACGGCAAACGCTGCGCAGAGAGGTACCAATGCCGCTTTGGGGATTGCTTTTTCCGGCGGTGCTGTTATGGGGATGTCCGTTGTTGGTCTCGGTCTTCTCGGTCTGGGCATTGTTCTTGGTATTTTTTATTTGTTGATGCCCGATCTGGCAGAAGTTACCCGTGCTTCCGTAATTAATGGGTTTGCCTTGGGGGCTTCTTCTGTTGCGCTCTTCGGTCGTGTCGGCGGCGGGATCTATACCAAAGCTGCTGATGTCGGTGCTGACCTCGTGGGTAAGGTCGAAGCAGGCATCCCCGAAGACGACCCTCGTAATCCCGCGGTCATCGCCGATAATGTCGGTGACAATGTTGGGGACGTTGCCGGTATGGGTTCCGACTTATTTGAATCCTATGTTGGTTCCATCATCGCTGCCATCGCCCTCGGTGCAGTGCTTGATTTTACTGTTGGTAATTCTATCATGGGTGTTCTCGTTCCTGTACTTGTAGCTGCTGCTGGCGTGATTGCGTCGATCCTCGGTAGCTTCTGTGTTCGCACCGGGGAAAATGCCAACGCTCAAAAAGCTTTGAACCTTGGTACCAATGTTGCCATGATTTTATCTGTGGTAGGCGCTTTCTTTGCCACCAGACTTCTCCCGGACGTGAATGGTCTTGATATTCCCGTTAGCTTTGCAAACGGTGTATTTATTGCCGTTGTTGCAGGTCTTATTGCTGGTACCATCATTGGGAAATTAACGGAATATTACACTTCCTTTGATTACAGCCCTGTGAAGAAAATCGCGGCGTCCTGTGAAACCGGTACTGCTACCAATATTATTTCCGGTGTTGCTACTGGTATGATTTCCACAGCGTTGCCCATTATCGTGATTATCATTGCCATTCTGGTATCGTATGAATTTGCAAATCTTTACGGCATTGCTTTGGCTGCTGTGGGGATGCTCTCTACCACTGGGATCATCGTTGCTGTTGACGCTTATGGCCCCATTGCTGACAATGCCGGCGGGATTGCTGAAATGTCCGGTCTTGACCCCCATGTCCGTGAAATCACCGATGCTCTGGACTCTGTCGGTAACACTACTGCTGCCATTGGGAAAGGTTTTGCCATCGGTTCTGCGGCTTTGACTGCTTTGTCTTTGTTCGCTTCTTATACCCAAGCGGTTGGTATGGATAGCATTAATATCCTCGATCCGAAAGTTGTCGCTGGTTTGTTCCTCGGCGGTATGCTGCCTTTCCTCTTCTCCGCACTCACCATGAACGCTGTGGGCCGTGCCGCGCAGCAGATGATCGAAGAAGTTCGCCGTCAGTTTAAAACCATCCCCGGCATCTTGGAAGGTACCGGTCGTCCCGATTACGCCACTTGCGTAAGCATCAGTACTTCCGCTGCTTTGAAAGAAATGATTATCCCCGGTCTTTTGGCCGTTGTAGTTCCCCTCGTAGTTGGATTAATTCCTTTCCTCGGTAAAGAAGCTCTGGGTGGTTTGCTTGCAGGTTCCCTTGTTACCGGTTTCCTCCTAGCCGTTATGATGGCCAATGCCGGTGGTGCTTGGGATAATGCAAAGAAATATATTGAAAGTGGCGTTCACGGTGGAAAAGGCTCTGAAGCCCACGCTGCTGCAGTTAACGGCGATACCGTCGGCGATCCTTTCAAAGATACCTCCGGTCCTTCTTTGAACATCCTGATGAAACTTATGACCATTGTCGCCTTGGTTTTTGCTCCTATCTTCTTAGGTTAATAGGATTTTTCCAAGATCGGCTTGTCATAGATTGATCTGAAACAGAAAGAGGCTCCTTCATTGTTGAATGAGGGTGCCTCTTTTCAATATAAAGATACTTTAGTCTCGAATTTCCTTAAAGATTTCATTAGATCTTTGCAAAGGGGTGTGAGGGACTACAATAAATCCTATTCGCTGCTTTTTTTCTCGGGACGGATATGATATAATAAATTAGTTATAGTGATAGGCGGAGAGCCGAAAGGGTAACGGTGTAAAGAAAAATAATTTTCTGTAGCTATGGCCACAGCCACAGTGAAAGCGTGGAGACGATGAAAAAAGTAGATGATAAATTAAAGATGGTTTATTTGGACAACAGTGCTACCACTCCAGTGCGAAAGGAAGTGCGGATTCTGATCCACGATTTGATGGAACAGGGATTCGGCAACCCTTCTTCCCTTTATGATCTTGGCATTGCTTCGGAAAAAATTCTGAAGGAAAGCCGTCGTATCATTGCAAAAACATTAAAAGCCAGAGAAAATGAGATCATTTTCACTTCGTGTGGTTCTGAGAGCAATAATATGGCCATTCGCGGCATTGCCGAAACCTATCGGAAGCGAGGAAAGCACATGATTACCACGGCAGTGGAGCATCCTTCCGTCCTCAGAACTATGGAGGATTTGGAGGATCATGGCTATGAGGTGACTTATATTCCTGTGGATTCCAAGGGTAATCCCGATATGGAAGCTTTTGCCAAATCCTTGCGGAAAGATACCATTTTAGTGGCCATGATGATGGTCAACAACGAAGTGGGCACGATTTTTCCCATCCGAGAAGCGGCAGCGTTAATCCGCGCCCAAAGCCCGGACTGCCATTTCCATGTCGACGGTGTTCAGGCATATGGCCGTTTGGCGGTGGATATAAAAAAACTGGACGTGGATACTTTTGCTTTGAGTGGGCATAAGATCGGTGCGCCCAAAGGCATTGGTGCCCTTTACGTCAAAGAAGGGCTCAGAATTCATCCTCTGATCAGCGGTGGTGGTCAAGAACAAGGGCTCAGAGCTGGTACGGAGAATTATTACTATATCGGCGGTTTGGCTTTGGCCGCGAAACTGATCTTGGAGGATCGTGACAAAAAAAATACTGCCATGGCAGCAATGAAAGATGCCTTATTAAAAGCTCTGGCAAAAGAAGACGTAGAGTTTTCCATCAACGGCAACGGTGATGAAAATGATGTTCCCTATATCCTTAATTTATCCTTTCCCGGGGTCAAATCCGAGGTGCTTCTCCATTATCTGGAAGGGGAGCACATTTATGTCTCTCAAGGTTCCGCTTGCCACTCCCGTACCAAGGGCAGCAGCGAAACTCTGATGGCAATGGGTCGCAATGATGAAGAGCGAGATGCTTCGCTGCGATTTAGCTTTGCCGATGATACTCCCATAGAAGCCATGGGGCGTGTGGCCCGGGCAGTCAAAGCCGGAGTTGAAATGATCGCTTTGATGCGAGGAGGAAAATAATGTATAAATTGCTTTTATTGCGCTACGGTGAACTTGGGCTGAAAGGAAAAAATAAAGGTCAGTTCATCAAACGCTTACAGGATAATATCAAAAAAGCATTGCCTGAAAAGGAAGTGCTCAATACCTGGGGGCGCCTTTGGGTACCTATAGACGGTGACCTGGAGGAAACCCTCGATGCCTTGCAATGTGTCTTTGGCCTATATTCCGTAAGTCCCGTCATAAAATGTAGCAGGGATTATGAGGAAATTGCCGAAGCCGCTAAAAATGTATTGCAGAATGCTCGTCCCCAAGGCGGTACGTTTAAAATTGAAAGCCGTCGTTCCGATAAGACTTTTCCTTTGACCTCTCCGGAACTCAGCGCCAAAATCGGTTGCATGGTTTTGGATCGGATAGGGGAAGAATATACGGTAGATGTGCGTCATCCGGAGCAGCGCATTGATGTGGAAGTCCGTCACGAAGGTGTTTTTGTCTTCGGTCAAACCATACCCATGAGTGGCGGTCTTCCTGTCGGCGCCAGCGGTAAAGCTGTAGTAATGCTTAGCGGTGGGATTGATAGTCCCGTTTGCGCTTATTTGGCAATGAAACGCGGTGTTAAGGTGGAAATGATCCATTTCCACAGTTTCCCTTATACCAGCGAACGGGCCAAGGAAAAGGTGGTCGACCTCGCTACGGTCCTTGCCAAATACTGCGGTAGTTTAAAACTCCATGTGATCCACTTTACCGATATCCAAATGGAGATCAGGAAGACTTGCCGTGAAGATTATACCATTACCATGATGCGTCGTTTTATGTACCGTATCGCTGAACGCATTGCCCGCAACCGTAATTGTCATGCCATTTATACCGGGGAGTCCGTGGGGCAGGTGGCCAGTCAAACGTTGGAAAGTATGGAGGCCATCAACGAAGCCATCCGTATGCCGGTATTGCGCCCGCTCTGCGGGTTCGACAAGGAGAATATCATCGAGATTGCCCAAAAGATTGGTACCTTTGATATCT
Source organism: Candidatus Cryptoclostridium obscurum (assembly GCA_904420535.1). Classification (GTDB taxonomy): domain Bacteria; phylum Bacillota; class Dehalobacteriia; order UBA7702; family UBA7702; genus Cryptoclostridium; species Cryptoclostridium obscurum. The sequence continues at coordinate 7,248 of CAJFVQ010000026.1, read as the reverse complement.
CTATTCGTCCCTATGAGGATTGCTGCACCATTTTCCTGCCGGAATTTCCTAAGATCCGCCCCAAACTGAAAGAGTGTTTGGAAATGGAAGAAAACATGGAGATCGATGCCTTGATCAATGATGCTCTGGAGAAAAGTTATGTGCTCCACATTAAGAAAGAAGGTCAATGAAATGAAAGACCAAATTCTCGATTTTATGGAACGTGATGATTTTAAACCCATGAAAGCCGAGGATCTTATTGCGGCAATGAAAATAAAAGATGAGGATTTGGAAGAATTCTTCGCCGATTTGCGCCAACTGGAAGAGGATGGTTTGATTATCATGAACCGCAAAAGCCGCTATGGCCTTTGTCGCCACATGAACCTTCTGGCTGGTCATATGGAAGGCAACCCCAAAGGATTCGGGTTTTTCGTTTCCGATCAACAGCCCCGTGCCGACATTTACATCCCCTTTGACGCTTTGAACGGCGCCATGCACCATGACCGCGTTTTGGTCCGCGTTACCAAAGAGCAAAAATATGTCAACGGTCGGGAAGAAGGGGAAGTGGTGCGAGTTTTGGAACATGTAAACCGTCGCGTTGTCGGCACTTACGAAGCTATGGAGAATTATGGCTTTGTGAAACCCGATGAACGCCGCCTCGGACTGGATATTTTTATTCCGGGTAGCCATACCCAGGCCAAAGACGGTGAAATTGTGGTGGTTCGCATCACCAAATGGCCCCGGGGGGGACGGAATCCCGAAGGGGTCATAGAAGAAGTCATCGGCGCCAAAGATGAAAAAGGCGCCGATATGTTAAAGGTCATTCGCAAATACAATCTTCCCGAAGAATTTCCCGAAAAAACCCTTCGCTATGCCGAGGCCGTGGCCAAAATTGAAGAAAAAGATTACCAGGGACGTCGGGATTTGCGGGATCTTCCCATCGTCACCATGGACGGTGCCGATGCCAAAGATTTGGATGATGCTGTCACTCTGGAACGTACCGAAAAGGGTAATTTTCGCTTGGGAGTCCATATCGCCGACGTGGGACATTATGTGACTGCCGGCTCCCTTTTGGATCGCGAAGCTTACCACCGCGGTACCAGCGTGTATTTCCCCGATCGCGTCATTCCCATGCTGCCCCAGGCATTATCCAACGGCATTTGCAGCCTCCACCCCGGGGTGGATCGTTTGACGTTGTCCTGCGAAATGGAAATCGATGCCAAAGGCCGTGTTGTGGATCATGATATTTACGAATCGGTCATCCGATCCAAGGCTCGCATGACCTACGACGATGTGAACCTAATTTTAGAAGGTGATCCTGCTCTTACAGTGGAATATGCCGAATTTAAGGAGATGTTTTTCGCCTTGGATGAATTACGGGAGATCCTCCGTTTGAAACGGGACCGCCGCGGCGCTTTGACCTTCCATTTCCCCGAAGCGAAAGTAATCGTTGATGAAGACGGAGAACCCATTGAGATTCGCAAGCGCGTACAGGGAAGGGCAGAATCTATCATTGAAGAATGTATGATTGCGGCCAACGAAACCGTGGCTTCGGAATACTTCCACCGCGATATTCCCTTTATTTACAGGGTACACGACGTTCCTCCCGATGATAAGATTTTGGAATTGAGAGATACTTTAGGCGCTTTTGGATTCTCCCTTGGAGCCAACATCGCCGATGTGAAACCTCATACGTTTCAAAAACTGTTGAAATCCATTGAAGAGGAACCGGAAGCTTATTTGCTCAATATGGTGATCCTTCGTACTATGAGCCATGCCATTTACGATACGGAGAACCGTGGCCACTTCGGTTTGGCCTCGGATTGTTACTGCCACTTTACCTCTCCCATTCGCCGTTATCCCGACCTCTGTATCCATCGAGTGATCAAAAATATGATACGCGATCCCTTTTGCGGCGAGGAACAGAGTACTCGACTTTGGAAACGTCTCAATGAGGCGGCCAATGAAAGTTCCATTCAGGAACGCAATGCCGAAGACGCGGAACGGGAAGCCACAGAGATTAAAAAAGTTCGCTTTATGGAACGCCATTTGGGAGAAGAATTCGACGGTGTAATCTCCGGTACCACCTCTTTTGGATTTTTTGTGGAACTGGATAATACCGTGAACGGTCTTGTTCATATTTCCACCTTGGAAGATGATTATTACGAATACCATGAAAGAACCCGTACCTTGGAAGGATTAAGGACGCGGCGCTGTTTCCGCCTGGGAGATAAAGTCCATGTGGTATTGAGCCGTGTCAATGTGGACGAACACTTCCTGGATTTTGAATTTCTCGGATTTTGTGATGATGAGGAGAGTCATCGTTCTTCCCGCCGTAGTCGCAGGAAAGCTTTGGCTGCCAAAGACGAGGCGACTGCGGCAAAAAGGAAAAAACAAAGCGAGAAACCTTCCTCGTCAGATCCTTCGCGAAGCAAAAAGAAACGAAACGCTAAAAAGCAAGAAGTGAATCAATCTGCAGAGCAGTCAAAGCGGAAGAAAAAAAGACGCAAAAAATCCAAATCAAGCCAGAAAAAGGAAACGCAGAACCCTGGTGGTCAAAAGAAAAAGAAAGGAGAACGCCATGGCGCAACAAGAGGGGATTAAGATCGCAGCCACCAACCGGCGGGCCAGACATGAATATCATATTCTTGAAACTATGGAAGCGGGCATTGCCCTTACCGGCACTGAGGTGAAATCTCTGCGACAAGGGAAGGCTAATCTCAACGATGCCTTTGCCCGTATCGATCATGAAGAATGTATCATTTATGAAATGCACATCAGCCCCTATGATTTCGGCAACCGATTTAATCCTGACCCCAAGCGTCCCAGAAAATTATTACTGCACAAAAAAGAAATTCGCAAGCTGAAAAGCGAGATTAAGGAACAAGGATTGACGTTGATCCCCTTGAAGATTTATTTTACCAGGGGGTTGGCCAAATTAGAACTGGGTCTGGCCAAAGGGAAAAAACTTTATGATAAACGCCAGGACATGGCAAAGAAAGAAGCGCAGCGCAGTATCGATCGTGCTATGAAAAACTATCGCCGAGGATAAATGTTACCGATGGAATCTAGTTCGGTTTTATTTGGGGGAATAATCATGGCTGATAAGTACAGAATCGGTGAAGTAGCAAAACTATTGGGCGTTACTACTTCCGCCATTCGTTTTTATGAAAAAATGGGAATGGTCAAGCCGGAAAAAAACGTGGAAAACGGCTATCGTTATTATCGCGGAAAAGATGTGAAAAAGTTGCGGAGCATTTTGTGCCATCGCAGTATGGAGATGAGTCTGTCCGTCATTGACCACTTGAAGCATTCCCATGACTTGTCAGAGGTAAAATCTATGATCGAGGAACAGCGAACCAATTCCCTGCGGAAAATCGCGGAAGAAGAAAAGATGATTCGCCTTTACGATTTTTATTGCGCCATCATCGATGAGGTGGTCGATCATTCCAATCGCTTTACCGTGAAGCATCATGAATGTCTTCACCTCTTTGCTTCGGATTTCTATTATCGGCCCAATTCCACCGTCTGTATTGTGGGGCACCCTATAACGACTTTTTATTCTGATGGTTCCTTAGAGGAACACTTGATGGTTTGTGATCGGTTTATCAATATGTTGGATTGTGAGGAAGCGGCGGAGGAGGTTTCGTCGCTGGAACTGTCCTCTTCCCTTTATACCGTTGTCCGGCGGGAGGGGGATATCGACGAAAGGTCTGTTCTGCAAAGTGCTTTCGATGATGCCGTAGCCCAGGGGTACCGCATCAGGCCTCCCTATTATGTCTATTATCTTATCTCTTTGGGAGAGTGGGAGACCCCATGTCGTTTCTACGGAGTCATACTTTCTCTTGATGATACAAAAGAAATATAATAAATGTTTACGGAATCAGGGAAACTTCCCTGATTTTTATTGTTTTCTTGACCTTAAAGCGGGTTGAAGGTTTATAATAAATGCAAAGGAAACTATGAAAAAGGAGGGGGATTATGGAACTATTGGGTCAAATTGTGTTGTATATTATTATGGGATGTTGTGGCGCCGGTGCCATCGCAACGGTAGTAAAAGAAGATTCCGGATTAGCGCAATCTTTCCATGACGGTATTCGCGCCATGGCATCGCTTTTTTTGCCTGTTGTGGGGTTAATGGTCTCAGTTCCTTATTTGGTGATCGGTGTGGAGAATATTTTTGGCGATATCTTTCGTTCTATCGGGGCGGATCCCGCCATTGCGGCAGCAGTCATCATCCCTCCCGATTGCGGCGGGTATGCTCTATTCCTCGCTTTGGCACGCAGTCCTGAAGTAGTGGTCATTGCCGTGATGGTGGCCATTACCACGGCTTCTACCATTGCCTTTAATATCCCCATTGGACTTTCCATTTTAAAAAAAGAAGATCACTCTTATCTGGCTTTGGGGGCGATGAGCGGTTTCCTTTCAATTCCTTTTGCAGTCTTGATTACCTGTACTATTTTGATTATTACCAAACCTGCCATTCGCACGACCTTCACGACGACCGGCGCTGCGGAATATATCCTCCAATTGGACTTTCTCACGGTTTTTTTGAATCTTTTGCCCATTGTCATCTTTTGTGTCCTTTTGGCTCTGGGACTGAAGTTTTTCCCAAAAGCCATGGTCAAAGGGTTTATTATTTTCGGAAAAGTTCTGTTGTCAATTTTAACACTGATCGCGGCAGCTTCGATCATTGAATACTATACCGGCATTTTTTCCAGAATTTTTGGTGGGTGGGGGTTCGATCCTATGCTCGGCGATGAAGAGGAAAGTTTTCGTGCCATCGAGCTACTGGGAACCATCGCCATGATGCTGTCCGGGGCATTCCCCATGGTTTACTTGATCCGAAAATTCTGCGGTAAGGGACTTGCCAAACTCGGCGCTTTGGTAGGCCTAGACGAAGTGGGGAGCGCGGGGCTTTTGGCGGCTATGGCCAATGCGGTGGCTCTGTTTTCCATGGTGAAAGATATGAGCCCCGCCAGTAAGGTCATAGCCATTGCTTTTACGGTTTGCGCGGGCTATGCCTTGGGGGATTGGATTGCCTTTAACGTAAATTTCCAGCCCAATCTCGTCGTTCCCGTATTCATCGGGCAGCTTTGCGGTGGTATGATCGGTATCTTTTTTGCAAAAGTCGTCGCAGTTCCGCGATTAAAGGAACCGGTAGAGAAAAAATAAAGTCGTTTATTGCTTTGTATCTGTAAGACAGTATTATTTGGAGATTGAAGAAACGGTGCGATGTGACCGAGGGGCAGAAAGCCGATAAACAAATGGAATGGATACGGTAGATTAACGCTTGGAAGGCATAGGCAGAGGAGATTGTGAAGTTTGAGCTGATTTATGATTAATACCGAAAACGTCCAGGTAAAAACCTGGGCGTTTCACATTCAGTCGGTAGATTTCTCCATATTTTTTTGCTATACTTTACTCGGCATAAGAGCGAGACAAAATATAATTTGCGGAGGTAATGAAAATGAAATTGAAAAATATTATGCTGGTAGTAAACGATATAGATAAATCAGTTGAGTTTTACAGAAAAGTTTTTGGTCTTCATGTGATTATGGATTTTGGAGCGAATAAAACTTTAACAGGCGGTTTGGCTTTGCAGACAAATGAAACATACAAAGAGTTCATTGGTACAAATGATATTACTTTTGGCGGCAACAATTTTGAAATTTACTTTGAAGAAGATGATTTTGATAAGTTTGCCGATAAGTTGAAAGATTGCGATATTGAATATGTCCACCCTGTCAAAGAACATTCGTGGGGACAGAGGGTTGTTCGCTTTTATGACCCAGACAAGCATATTATCGAAGTCGGAGAGAATATAAAGGTAGTATGCAAGCGTTTTTTAAACAGTGGAATGACACCTGAACAAGTTGCAGAACGTATGGATGTACCGATAAAATTTATCAATGCTTGTATACGATAAATTTTCATTTGACTGGTCGCGTCATTCTGCATTAACAGAAGGAAACTGCCTGATCGAGCGTTGCGTCACGACCTACTGTTAAGACCTTGCGCTGCGAAAGCGGCTACTTGTCGTCTGAAACATTTTGGACATACCGCTCGCCGCCGACAATTTTCCGGAATAGGCATAAATAATCCTCTGTATGGTTGAGTTCTCTGTTTTATGGTCACTGCCCTATGGAACAGGGCTTTCGTTTCCGGCCTTTTGTTTGTAACCATCATAAAGGGAGCGCAGAAGTATCGGAATGACGTATCAAGCGGAAAACGGAGATTTTGGAAAAGGTTTTTTCCAAACCATGTAGAAATAATTGAGGTAATGGCCGGAGTATCTGCCAATAAGAATCCAATGGAAAAGGTTTGAGATAAGAACATGGCAAAAAGCATTTTTGCGGCAAAAACGATACCCGTCTACCGAGATTGGGTGATCTTTCTGGTTGTGTTTGGATTGATTATGGTTAAGTATTGTGCCTTTGGATTTCAATACTGGCCACAGCTGGATGATTATATTCAATATCATAATTATGCGCAATTTTACGGTCAGACTTGGGATACGGTTACGATGTTGGGGATGTTGGCCGCTCGTCCTCTGGCGGGATTGGCGGATCTGTTTTTTTGGTCGAATTTTTTCGACCATATGCTTTTAGGCGTTGCGCTGGTCTCTTTGATGTATGCTGCTTCGGCAGTGTTGCTGCGCCGCATTTTTGCCAAATATTTTGGCACCGGCATTTTATTCGTTATTTTTTTGACACTTTTCCCTTTGGTTACCGAGGGAACTTACTGGATGTCCGCTTCTACTCGTATTGTAACGGGGCTATTTTTTGCTGTTTTAGCCAGCGTTTTTTTTGTGCGCTGGCTGGAAAAGAAAGGGAATCCTTTGTTGAGCGGAGGACTCTTTATGATCTTCCAGCTCTTAGCCTATGGCTTTTACGAACAGGTTCTTGTTTTTTCTGTGACCTTGATTCTTCTGTTGGCGTTTTTAGAACGTAAAAATGCCGGCTGTCGCCTTTGGCTCTGTCTGTGGAGCATTGTCGCGGCGGGGCTCTATTTTATCTTTACTGCGGCTTTTTCCGAAAGTCTGCTTTATTCTGGACGCATTGAGACGGTACCTCTGACTTCTCCTTACTATTGGGATGTGTTTTTTCCCGAGTTGATTACTCAGTTGAAAAGTGCATTCTTCGGCGGTGGTTTTTATATCTTATGCAAGGGGTTCCTGCGCGGCATGGGCCTGATCGTTTCGGAAAAGCTGATTCTGTTTCTTTTGGCTTTGTTGGTTCTTGCCGTCGTTTTATGGCAGTTTTCCAG
>CAJFVQ010000025.1 GCA_904420535.1 Candidatus Cryptoclostridium obscurum | reverse complement strand
TTAGATGAGTTGGTAAAAGATATTGATGTTCAAGATGTACGCGATAAAAATTTAACTGATGAGAAAGTGGCGTCTATTTATTTAGACGTTGAAAATGTAAAAAATAAGTCCAGAAAATTTGTAAAAATCTTTTGTTATGCTGGTGTCATTTTGCTGGGAATAGTGATTTTAGCCTTTATTCTGCATTTGTTCTTTCCCGATATAGAATGGCTTTGGGGAAGCACTCAATAACTAATCATTTAGCAAAGCCAGTCGAGCCAGTCAACGGTCAAGATGAACGGCGCATAAGCGCCGCCGTTGCTGGTAGGCAATCAAGGGGCGACAGCAAGGAGTGCTGCTGTCCCGCACTATTATCAGAGAAGAGGAATTTCCATATTCGTCATGGCAATATAGTTCGCGTTTTATTTCTATGGAAAGTTTACTTGATATTCGTCGAAAATCATGCTATGATTTCAATGACAAGTAAACTTTCCATAAGGAGTCAGTCAAAGTGAAAAATCGCCTGGAGGAAATTAGAAAAAGACACGGCATGAAACAGGAAGAACTGGCGGCAGTTTTGGAAGTGTCCCGACAAACCATCGGTTCTCTGGAAAATGGGAGATATAATCCTTCCATCCTATTGGCGTTCAAAATCGCGCGTTATTTTGGCATGAAAATTGAAGATATTTTCATTTACGAGGAGGATGAATCATGAAAAAAATAGTATCTTTCGGCATTTTAACCATCGGTTTTCTGATTTTTTTGGGAGGCCTTTTCCTTTATGGTTTGGGCATTCATCAGTTATTACCAATACCGAGACCGGATCTTTTCATTTGGGCTACCAGTATTGCAGGGATCGCGCTCATCATTTGCGGCGTATGTGAGCTATTCTTCAAAAAGACCAGAGAGCAGGAAATCGAAGCAAAGGATGAACGGAATATCGCCTTAGGCAACGCGGCGAAAGCCACGGGTTTTGAAGTATTCACCTCTTTGTTTAGCATTGCCATCCTCATCCTGGCGCTGTTGGGCTATATGAACACTGTCAGCTTTTTTACCCTATTTGCAGCGTTTTTCATCGGCCAATCTGCTTTTATCGGACGCCTGTGGTACTTACATAAAAATATGTAATAAAAATCGAGCGTTCCCCACGCAGAGCCTTGTCGATCATCCGTCCACGATACCGTTTTTACTTTTGGTTAATTTTGCAAATCAGTAATTTAACGATCATTCCATTGTACCGAAAAGCGATCTTTGCTATCATAAACCCAAGAAACCTAGGAGGTACAAGATGAGAATCAATCAAATTATTCGGGAAAAACGAAAAAAATTATCGCTAACCCAGGAACAAATTGCAGAATATTTAGGCGTATCCACTCCGGCAGTAAATAAATGGGAAAAAGGCCATACATATCCCGATATCACATTGTTGCCTGCTTTAGCCCGCTTATTAAAAATCGATTTGAATACGCTAATGTCCTTCCGTGAGGATCTGACGGAAATTGAAATCGAAAATTTTGTGAATCAACTTGATGAAATCGTACAAGAACAGGGATACGAAATAGCTTTTCAAATAGCGCTCGACAAAATCCATGAATACCCCACTTGTGAGGCACTGTTATATTCAACGGTTCTGTATTTGGAAGGTGCTTTGTTCCTTTATCATGTGTCAAAATGTGATGATTACAGAGAAATCCTGGAAAATTTTTATAAGCGTATGACTAACAGTGAAAACCCGGAAATCAAAGACATGGCTGTCATGATGTTGATTTCATATCATCGCAACAGAGGTGATTATTCCGCCGCAGAAGAACTTATAAATTCTTTATCTTATTCGAAAATCGACCGAGAAGAACAATTTGCCATTCTTTATATGAGTCAAGAAAAACTCGAAGATGCGGCAAAAATCTGGGAACACAAAATAATGGAAGGCGTTACAATGATTCAGACTTCCCTAATGAATAAGTTGGACATCGCATTAAAAGAATTCCGAGAGGACGATGCGATATTTTTTGCAAATCTTTATCGATCTGTTTCAGAACAATTTGATTTTCCCCAATGGTTATCCTACAACGCTCATTTAGGAATCGCGCTGGAAAAACAAGATACGGAACAATGTATTTCTATACTCAAACAAATGCTTCCTGCAATGAGGGAACCGTGGGAACCAAAAGATTCTCGACTATATCAGTATGCTGATGGAAACGGATCTGTCTTTTTGTCCGCTAAATTGGCGGATACTATACAGATCGACCTCATGCAAAATCAATCCTATGCCTTCCTTCGCGATCACGCAGAATTTGATGATCTCATATCCGAAGTCAAAGATATCATTAGTTCAAGCCCCCAACCCCCAACAGAGTGAGTGGAGCAACGGTCAAAGAAACCAAATTTTGATATAGATTGAGGCTCGTTCCCGACATTTTTCCGCACCTAGATCATTTTCATGATTATGGATCCATGATGTTTCTTTCCATAAGAGATCCTATGCGCTTTCTTGTTTTTCTTTGTGAAGAGCAAAGTAAAAATCGACCGTTGGTGAACGCTTGGTCACTTGCGCCTCGCTTCCAATGGGCAAGTTTGGATAAGTTGTTTCAAGGTGAACCCGTGTTTATTCCGGCGGCCAGTGTTCGTTTGATACATGTTCCGCGAGAAAATCAGTTCATTCCTCTAACATTGATATCAACAAACTTCCCTTCGGTGTAACACCATTGGCAGTACTCTTCGTTCCATATGCCGTCGACCTCTTTGCTGATTGAGGAATCGTCAAGGGGCATACCGCAACACCGGCAAAACAATGCCTTGGGAGAACCCAACAATGTATTGATGGAAACATCAAAAAATTTCGACAGCACTTTCAAGGTTTCTGTATTTGGTACGGTTGCTCCAATCTCCCAACGAGACACCGCCTGACGAGTGCCATGGAGCTTTTTGGCCAGATCACCTCAAAAAATACGCTTTGTTTCCATAATAATTACCTCTTACAGAATCGAAATGTCAAGCAACTTGCAGATGCTGTGGTTTCAATACCGATGTGCCGCTCTGTTCGTGATCAAGACTTTTCCTATAGCGGTAGACTGCCATAGGACATAGGATGAAAAATCGCTAAAATTTTCCTTTGTTCTGATGTTTTGATGTTTTGATGTTTTAAGGGTTTAATGCTTTGACGATACCGATTTTGATTCAGATATTTGATAAAATAAAGTGCGGCGGAACGAAATGTCCGCCGCAAAAGCAATCAAGGGAAAAATGAAAATATTAAGGAGAATTAGAATCCATTATCATAAGTGCACAAATCGCACGAATTTAAGAAAGAAAGGGCAAATGCGTAACTTAGGCGAAGATCGGCGATTGCCCAACAAAGAAAAAATAAGGAGTTTGTGTTAAGATTGGCAACTAATAAAAAAGTCTTGCTCCCGAAGAAACAAGACGATTTTGATAAAACAAAAATCGCAAACTTCTTACGCGGAAGTTTCCAAATCATCAATGAGGTTTCAGTATCCTGACTTGCCTTCAACGTCTTCCTGCGCCTTCCCAGTTTCCCAGTGGCAAATTGCAGTAGACTCAGAGCTTACAGTGGCGCGACCGTCCGGGATTTCAACCCGATTCCTTCATGCCTCAAAGTAATGAGCGATTCACTTTTGATGATGTAATCATACCATACCGCGAAGAAAAAATCAAGTATTTTTTTATAAAATTTACTATTTCAACAATTCCATTTTGTTATCGCAACGAAGCCAGAAGCTCTAAAAACAGATCCATAGTGGGCTTCAGTGTATTCAAATCCAAAGCTTCCCGCACGCTGTGAGCGTCGGTGATGGTGGGGCCCATGGAAAGAATATCGAGTTTTGGATTTTTTCCCGCAAAATACCCGCATTCCAACCCAGCATGGATGGATTCCACCCGAACCTCTTTCCCTGTTTGCCGCCGGTAAATTTTTTCCGCCAAATCCAAAATAGCACTGGGCAATTTCGACGGCCAGGAAGGATTTTCCGATTCTACCACAGCAGTCCAGCCATAACTCTCCGCCAGCCGTGCGGTTTGCCCCGCCAAATCTTTCATCTGACCGCTATCATTGGCACGATACAGTACTTCCATTTTTACACCGTTTTCATCACTGGAAATCACGCCGAGGTTATTGGAAAGTTCCACAAAACCTTCCAACGCCCGAGACATGGATATCACGCCCTGAGGACATTGCCCCAGAAACAATGCGATGGCCTCGCTGTCCTCTTTGGAATATCCTTGGGAAAGCTCTTCCATTTCTTTGCACACAAAGAGGAATTCCTTTTCGGAATCACCGAACTCTGACTCAAAATGACTCAGGAATTTCCGAAAGCATTCCATAAAGCGTTCTTCGGAAGGTCTCTCCACAACCAGTATGGCCTTTCCGTCGGGACAGATGACATTATGGGCCTGTCCTCCGTCAACGGATACCAAAGAAAAATCCACCTGTTCCTCTACAAGCTGCTTCAAAAATCGCCCGATGACAGCGATAGCATTGGGACGATGCTCAACAATTTCCACACCGGAGTGGCCGCCGCGCAGCCCACTCAAAGAAATTTCATAACCAAGACCTTCTACTTTCTGAAAATGGCAAAGTTTTTCATAAGTTACCGCCAGACTTCCTGCGCAGCCAATACAAAGAGAGCCTTCTTCCTCCCAATCGAGATTAATCAAATAGTCCCCCTCGGTGTATTTGTCCTCTAATCCCATAGCACCGCTCATACCGCTTTCCTCATCAGCGGTGAAAATGACCCGCAATGGACCGTGAGGAGCGCCTGTTTGCAGCATCGCCAAAATCATGGCCACACCAATACCGTCGTCCGCACCAAGACTGCTATTTTTCGCCCGCAGCGTCTTACCATCATTGACTGTAATAATCGGGTCGCTCAACGGATCGTAATCGGGATCTTCACTGACACATACCATATCGGAGTGAGCCTGCACTATCACAAAGGGCGCATCTTCATATCCCAATGTGGCGGGAACTTCTATGATAACATTATTTGCATGGTCCCGTACCCCGTGATACCCCAATTCTTTGCTGCGCTCTACTAAATATTCTGCCACTGCTTCCTCATGTTTTGATGGCCTGGGGATACGGTTCAATGATGCAAATTCTTTTAAAACCTGTTCCATATCGCTTATAACCTCAATTCTTCTTTCAAATAGAAAAAATCCTGGCCAAAGCCCATAAAATGAGCTTTGGCCCTATTATTTTAACACATTCCATCCATGGTATTCAACTATTTGACATGATTAGCTCTCTTGACGGAAACTCAATTCCACATCACCACTTTCGCTAATGATTTCAATCTGGTCCGGCGTATCATTTTTTGAGCGCATCGTGCCTTCAATGGTTTGGCCGTTTACCGTAATACTGCCGTATTCTGCTTCGATTTCATAACCGTATTCCCCTTCAGTGCCAACGAGATTCAAGAGTAAACCTCCATATTCCGCATAGATTTTGGTATTCCCCCGTAAATCACCACTGATTTGGGCGTTGCCACTTTCCATGGATAAATCCAGACCTTGGGACATGATGTTTTCCATGGTGGCGTCGCCATATCCGACCTTGCAAGTAACTGTCTCTAACTGGGAATTCTTAATTTCCATATTTCCGCTTTCAGCATCGATGGACCACGGAGCACTCCCCTGGCAATCAATAATTTCCATATCACCATATTCCGCCCACAAACTACTTTCCCCCAAAACACAACTTTTTAGCAGAAGAGAACCGCTTCCAACATGAATTTCAGAATTATCGGCATTCACATCTTGGAGATCAACCTCATTACTGTAGTCGCTATATAATATAAGGTTGTCAACTGTAAGATTGGTAACGGTAATATCTTCATCCGCAGAAACATTCACAGAAGAAAGAACGGTTCCTTGAGGAACAGTCACCGTAATCTTAGGCGATGCACTGACACCTTCGCCAAACATCACCGTTCCTTTGAGGGAAACCGCATATTGTAACGAAAGTGTTCCATCCTTTACCTCATAAGTCGGCAGGGAGTCTTTGGGATAATTGATATACTGGATTGAAAAATGATCCCCTTCCATGATTTCCACAGCCCCCATTTCCGTCGCTATATCAATCTTGGAGAAGGCATCTATGGTGATTTGTTCCGAAGTCCCAAGGCCTTCACTGTGATACTGAATAACTCTCCCCTCTTCCCCCCAGTAAAGATAGGGAAACTCTTTCGACGACGCAAAACCCACCGCAGTAATAACGCCTCCAATCAGAGTGAGAACAATCCCAACAATTAAAAGAATTTTTATCGGCTTTTTCATAGTCTTTTTCTCCTTTGCTGATGAAATACAACCGCAACAATAGCGCAACCGACTCCAACAACGCCGGCTAGAACTGCACAAAGGCGGTATCTTTTGGAATGACTTTCATGACACCTGTTTTTCATGTTTCCTCCGATCGACCATGCGGCGGAATAAATGAGCCATCCCGCGAGATGTAACTTTTGTAAGCCAGAAAGAGAAGAGACCCAACAAAATACCGATGCCGACAGCACCGACGCAAGCACCGTAATAAGCCACATAACTATAAACGGAATCGGCTTGGGCAAAGAATCCCAAAATCATGCCGCCTAATCCACCGAACGTTAACCCAATGGCACTGGCCCAAAAAGAAAGCACTATAGCGGCAACAGACACTACCAGGGCAAATATAACCGCAATGATCGCAATGCCAATGGGCAATGCAATGGGAGACGCCAAAATTGCCAAAATCACGACCCACATAGCACGAAGCCCTTTTTTCGGAGAGACTGTCATTCCCTCTTCCATTTCTTTCACGGCGTAATCAGCAGAAAGCTGCAATGCAATGTCTTTTACTGAACCCAGTTCCGCAATGACATCCTTTTCCCGTTCGGGACCGGCTTCCGTTAAATATTCCTCATAATAAGCCAAAGCATTTTCCCGCTCCTCTTGAGGAATACGGGAAAGTTCCCGTTCCAAAGCAGTTAAAAATTGTTCTTTATCCATTTCTTTCACCTCCAAACAAGATATCCTCTACAATGCCACGGTAGTTGATCCATTCTTTACGATATTCCTCCAGCTTTGCACGGCCTTCATCGGTAATGGCATAATAGCGGCGGTTTCGCCCCTGATAAGGCTGGTCATAAGTGGTCAAACAACGATCTTTTTGCAAGCGGCGTAATACCGGATAAAGTGTTGACTCTGAAATTTCCATTTTTTCCTTCATTTTCTGAGTGAGGATATATCCGTAAGCGTCTCCCCGCTCCACAATGGCCAAAACACAGCTATCCAGCAATGCGGCACTAAAGGGAAAAACCATGTCATCGCCTCCTTTCTGTTACGTATAATACTATATATTATATAATATAAAATGTCAAGTTATATTATAAAATTCCATTGTATTTTTATTTTAGCAAATGAAAAAGCGTCTCGTCCAAAATTTTGGACGAGACGCCTGAAACGACATAGCTTTATTTTGATAAAAGCTCCGTTTTAACGCTTATGTAAATTATATCGGTTGATTTTTATTCGTTTTATCTTTTATTTTGTCAAACAGCTTATTCCGCAGCAGCGGCAGCTTTTTGTTTTTTGATGAGTCTGACGCCAATCAAAGCACAGATCAAACCGCAGACGCCGCAACCGGCCCCCATCCAATAGGTAATCTGGTAACCAAGAGTTCCAGGATAGGTATCGAGGAAGTAGCCGATAACAGTATAGATAAAAGCATCGGGAGTAAAGCCAATAGCGGATACGATCCCAACAACGGCAGCATTGATATTGGCAGGTACCTTGGCTTCATCAAGAACAGCAAAGTAGACGCCGCGGTTCACATAAATTGCGGAACCAAAGACAAGGATCAAAATGGCCACAGGCCAGATCATGCTGGAAGTTACCGGCACAAGGTTCAGTGCTATAAAACCTGCGGCGATTACGGCGAAGCCGCCAATCAGAGTTTTACAGGAAGAGCCGATTTTGTCAGCAATGAAACCTCCTGTGGTACCGCCAACCATTTGCAGGCCCCAGGTACGGACCGTACCGAAGGCAGCGGTAAAGGCAGCGGAAGCACCAAGCAGACCAAGGTAAGGTGT
>CAJFVQ010000024.1 GCA_904420535.1 Candidatus Cryptoclostridium obscurum | reverse complement strand
GTTCAGTTCCCAAAGACCAGCTTTTAAAGTATACTACTTCTCCTTCACTTTGTCAAGTACTTTCTACTAACTTTTGCTTGAATTTTTACTCAGTCTTGACAAAAGTGTTACCCGTTTAACGGGCGAATTTAACTATAACACTTTTCTTTCCAAAAGTCAACACTTTTTCAAGGATTTTTTAGAAAAATTTTAAATCAAGGGACTTTTCGTATCATTTCGCAAAAAGTCCCTTAATTTTTATAATCCAATTATTAATAAAGTTTTGCGCCTGGAGGAATATGGTCGTCCACCATCAAAAGATGAAGTTTTTCCTCTCCCTCTTCACTGTGAACAGCGGAAATCAGCATACCGCAGGAATCAATCCCCATCATTTTTCTGGGAGGCAGGTTGGTAATAGCAATACAAGTTTTACCAATCAGATCTTCTGGTTCGTAATATGCGTGAATCCCGCTTAAAATGGTACGATCTTCGCCGCTTCCGTCGTCTAAAGTGAACTGAAGGAGCTTCTTGGACTTTGGTACGGCAATACAGTCTTTTACCTTTACAGCGCGGAAATCAGATTTGCTAAAGGTCTCAAAATCAACGTAGTCTTTAAACAGCGGTTCGATTTCAACTTTTGAAAAATCTATGACTTCTTTTTCTTCTGTCGCATCCGTTGCCACCGTCTGTTTCTCTGACTTTTTACCGCTTCCCCCGCCAATATGTTTCATCGTGGGGAAAAGGAGAATATCTCGGATCGACACGCTATCGGTCAGCAACATTACCAACCGATCTACCCCAATGCCAATGCCACCGGTGGGAGCCAATCCGTATTCCATAGCAAGCAGATAATCTTCATCGAGGGGGTGGGCTTCGTCATCTCCTTTGGCGCGGAGCTCCATTTGTTTTTCAAAGCGATCCCGCTGATCCAAAGGATCATTTAATTCTGAAAAAGCATTGCAAAGTTCACGCCCATAAACGAACCCTTCAAAACGGTAGGTAAACTTGGGATCCTCCATTTTTTTTGCCAACGGAGAAATTTCAATAGGATAATCCATGATAATGGTAGGCTGAATCAGGTGATCCTCTACAGTTTCTTCAAATAATAAATTTAAAAGCGTTCCTTTGGTAGGCGTTCCATCATATTCCAACTGAATTCCTTTTTCATTGATGGCCGCAATCATAGCTTCGGAGGTTTCATATTCATAATAATCAATACCGCTATATTTTTTGACAGCTTCTACCATCGTCATACGCTCCCAATGAGAGAAATCCAACGATTCTCCCTGATAAGTAACGGTAGTGCTGCCCAGAACTTCTTCACAAACATTTTTTACCAAGTTTTCTAACAGATCCATCATACCTTGATAATCGGTAAAAGCTTGGTAGATCTCAAGCATGGTAAATTCAGGATTGTGCTTGATATCAATCCCTTCATTCCGAAATACGCGGCCAATTTCATATACGCGATCCAGGCCACCGACTATCAAACGTTTTAAATGGAGCTCCAAGGCAATTCGCATATAGAGTTCCATATCGAGAGCGTTATGATGGGTAATAAACGGGCGTGCCGCAGCTCCTCCGGCGATGGTATGGAGGGTCGGGGTCTCCACTTCCATAAAACCGTCATGATCGAGGCAGTTGCGAATGGCACGGATGATCTTGCTGCGCTTGATAAAAACATCCTTTACTTCCGGATTCATAATCAGATCAACGTAGCGTTGCCGGTAACGAAGTTCCGTATCTTTCAAACCATGGTATTTTTCCGGCAAAGGACGAAGACTCTTGGAAAGCATCTCCCATGTGGCCACACGTACGGATATCTGCCCGCGTTGAGTGCGAAATACTTCCCCGGTCACGCCAATAATATCACCGATATCCAACAATTTGATGCGCTTAAAGGATTCTTCTTCCATAGCGTCAATTTTGAAAAACAACTGTATGGTACCTTTTAAGTCAGAAAGCTCCATAAAAGAAACTTTTCCGTGACCGCGAACAGACATAATGCGTCCGGCAACCGAAACGGTCTTTCCTTCCATGGTATCGAAATGATCAATAATTTCTTGACTAAAACAACTTCTTTCAAAACGATGGCCGAAGGGATCGATTCCCTGTTCGCGCAGGGCTTCCATCTTTTGTCTCCGGATCAGCATCTGATCGTTCAGCCCCAAAGCGGCCTCTTTAGACTCATTTTTTGACATAGTATATCCTCTTATTTACTTTTTAATGTTGACAATTTTATATTGAATGGTTCCTGCAGGGGCTGCAACATCTACAATTGCGCCAAGTGTTTGACCGATAATGGCACTGCCCACAGGAGATTCGTTGGAAATCTTTGCGTTCATAGGATCGGCTTCCATGGAACCAACAATGGTATACTCCATTTTTTCACCGAGTTCCACATCTTCCAAAATGACCGTTGAACCAATGGAAACTTTTTCAGTATCAGATGGATCATCATCAATAATTCTGGCGTGACTGAGTTTTTTCTCTAAATCGAGAATGTTTCCTTCAATAAAGGCCTGTTCATTTTTGGCATCGTCGTATTCAGAATTTTCACTGATATCACCGAACTCAATGGCCTGTTTGATACGGGCAGCCACTTCCTTGCGGCGCACAGTTTTTAAATTTTCCAATTCTTCTTTCAGCTTCTCAAGCCCTTCCGCTGTTAAAAGAACTTCTTCTTGTTCGTTACTCATATCATTGCTCCTTTGAGTATTTTTAAAAATGATAAATAGGCGGTCTTATCATGCGATAAAACCACCCAATTACAGACACATTCAAACTATGCCATCTAATTATATGTATTATATTTCTCCCAACGCAAATTGTCAAGGTTTCTTTCTCGCCAAATTGTCATTTGATTTTCTTTTAATCGACACATAAAATCATTCCGAATTTTTTCGGATTCCAATTGTTTAAGTTCAGGAGGATGCCATCCTTGGCCTCGCAGCACACCCTCCATTACAGCAGATGGGAAAAGCCGTTTTTTCCATTGAAAGCAAAGGCTGTCTTTATGAATCGGTATGATAGGATTCCGCAAAAAAGGAGTAGATACATTGCCATGAACGAGCACAGGAACGCCCTCATGTAAAGATTCCCGATATACGACGGGAACGACAACTCCGCTTTCATGGTATAGATCATAAGCGAACCGTTCCGCAAAAGATTTCTCCCGATCCCAAAGATATAAAGATGCATCCAAAGACAATAAAAATCCACACCAAAATAGAGACGCCGCCTCCCGAAGGCCACAAAAAATTACTGAGCGGTCTTTCAAAGAAAAGTGTTCCTGCAAATGCCAAGCCATAGCCAAAGCGGCCACAGAATCTCCTTTCAGAGTGGGGATACTCCTTAACTCTTCGGGCAGACAAAGAGAAGAATCGGTAAGATAATCGGGGTATTCTACCAAAGGACGGCGGCGATGCAAAAAAGAGGGCTTGCGATTTTCTCCGCAAAACAGAGGAACCCAGTGGGCTCCCGCAATGGCGACAGCCTCTCCTATTCGCTCTTTTGCGAACAACGAGCAGGGGCGCGAATCCACCACAGGTTCTGCAATTAGGGTCATAATATCACCTCATTGCATGATATGACCTTGATTCATTTTTTATAAATCAGCAGGAGCGGAACAATCCCACTGTCCTTCCCCATGCTCTTCACAAGATCTAGCGTAGGATAAAAGACATTCTTTAATTTCTGACATTTCCGTAAGGGTATTGATTTGACGGCGCATTTTCGCAGCATCGCGAAATCCTTTGATATACCAGCCTAAAAACTTACGCATATAGCGAACACCCAACCACTGGCCATAAAGAGAACAACTCTCCTCCAAATGGCGGATGGCCAAATCAATCCGCTGACCAATGGTAGGCGCAGGAGGCACAGGCATACCTTGAAGACAAGCGACTGTCTCCCGCACCAACCAAGGATTTCCCAGGACTCCGCGGGCCAACATAACGCCGTCACAACCCGTTTCTCGCAGCATTGCGACTGCATCTGAATGGGTAAATATGTCCCCATTTCCAATCACGGGAACGGATACCGCTTGCTTCACATCAGCAATTGCTTCCCAATCGGCTTTCCCACTGTAATATTGCGTACGATCCCGTCCGTGCATTGTCAACGCCTGCACGCCGACGGAAGGCAACTCTTTGGCAAGGTCAATGCCGTTACGGTCTTTGTCAAAGCCGCGGCGCAGCTTTACCGTCACAGGGACACTTACGGCATTGACAACGGCTTCGGCAATTTTTAAGGCACGGGGAATATCCCGAAGCAGCGCGGCTCCCTCTCCATTATTTACAACTTTTGGCACCGGGCATCCCATATTGATATCAATGACTTTGGCCCCGCGATCCTCGGCCATTTTGGCGGCTAACGCCATTTCGCCGGGATCGGGACCAAATAACTGAATGCCACAAACGTCTTCCTCTCCACGGATATCCATGATGGCATGGGTCTTTTTATTCTGGTAAATCAGAGCTTTGGCACTGACCATCTCCGTAAAGCAAAGCCCCACGCCCATCTCTTCCAAAATGCGGCGGAATACTTTATCGGTAATTCCTGCCAAAGGTGCGACAATAACACGATTATTCAGATGGGTGGTACCGATCTTCCATTCAGTCGACATGGCCTAAATTTTCCTCGTATAGCATTTTCAACCCATAGAGCGTGAGATTGCTTTCCACAACCTGAATATACTGGCTTTCCCGCTCCACAAGACGACCGTAGCCGCCGGTAGCGACAACCTTGACATGATCGTGTCCGATTTCGCGGATCATGCTCTCCAAAATGCCGTCGACTTGTCCCGCAAAACCATAATAGAATCCTGACTGCATGCTATTGGCAGTGTTAGTTCCGATCACCTTCGGCGGTTTCACATATTCCACTTTCGACAACTTAGCCGCACGATGGAAAAGCGCTTCAATACAAATACCAATCCCTGGCGCAATAACGCCACCGGCATATTCTCCCCGTTCAGTGATATAGTCAAAGGTGGTTCCTGTGCCAAAGTCCACTACAATCACAGGGCCGCCGTAAAGACGATAAGCCGCCACACCATCGGCAATTCGATCAGCTCCCACTTCTACAGGATTGTCCATTAAAATTGGCATTCCTGTTTTGATACGACCATTGACAACCAAAGGTTTAATTTTAAAATATTTTTGGGCCATATAAAACAGTGATTCCGTTAAAGTAGGTACCACAGAACCAATGACGATTCCATTCACATCGTTGGCATCTAAATGAGAGCGTTCTAAAAGCTCAAGCAAAATCAGACCGATTTCATCTTCAGTCTTTCCACCATGGGTGGCAATACGCCAATGATGGGTAATATCCTCTCCATGAAAGGCACCAATCACCACATGGGTATTCCCCACATCGATGGCTAACAACATATTTTCACAACCTTTCGGTCAATTTCTTTGGTTTTCCGAAGGAATTACCAATCGAAGCAAAACCCGCACCATAGTCTCCATGGATTGTACCGGGATATACTCAAAGCGGCCATGGAATTATGACCTCCCGCAGATAAATTTGGGCAAAGCAGCCCTTCATGAGAAAGACGCGCCCCATCGGTGCCGCCGCGAATGGGCTGTATTTTGGGGATAACGCCCTCGGCGAGCATAGCTCGTTCTGCTCGTTCCACAATTTCCATATGGGGCTCAATTTTCTCTTTCATATTATAATAGCTATCTTTGATGGCAAGATCCACCGTATCAGCACCATGGGTTTCATTAAGGAACACAGCGATTCGCTCCATGATCTCTTTTCGTTTTTGAAACGCGCTGCTATCGTGATCTCGAATTAAGAATTCCATCTCTGCACGTTCCACATTACCTTCCATAGAATGGAGATGGTAAAACCCTTCATATCCCTCGGTATGTTCCGGCCGTTCCACCGGAGGAAGCATAGATAAAAACTCCATAGCGATCAAAGATGCGTTTTTCATCTTATTCTTTGCGTCACCGGTATGGATATTAACTCCCTTAACCGTAACGAGGGCTCCGGCAGCGTTGAAGCATTCATACTCAATTTCGCCCAAGGCACCGCCGTCAACAGTGTAGGCAAAATCAGCACCAAAGCCATCTATGTCGAAATAATCCGTTCCCTCGCCAATTTCCTCATCAGGGGTAAAAGCAATGCGAATCGCCCCGTGTTCCGGACCATCCTCCGCCAACAAGAGTTCCGCTGCGGTCATGATTTCCGCCACACCGGCTTTATCATCGGCGCCCAACAGAGTAGTACCATCGGTAACAATTAAATCATTTCCCACATAATCCAAAAGATGAGGAAATTCTGAAGGAGACATCACGATTCCATCATTTAAGAAGATCTCTCCGCCATCATAATTTTCCACTACCCTCGGCTTGACGTTGGCGCCAGAACAATCGGGTGCCGTATCCATATGAGCAATCCACCCGATGACAGGCTCATTTTCCAGCCCTTTGGAAGGAGGTATTGCAGCGTAAACATATCCATATTGATCCATGGACACCTGGGATACTCCCATGGCCGCCAATTCTTCTACCAAGATTTCACCTAATTTTTTCTGTTTCTCCGTACTGGGATGAAAACCGCTTTTTGGGTTCGACTGCGTATCAAAGGCAACATAGCGTAGAAAACGCTCTCTCACATGCATGAATTCACCTTCCCTCCACCATTTGCACATCACCGGAGATCACATGGGCGACTTTGCCGTTTTCCAATTGAAGCCGTAAAAACCCCTCCTCACTCAATCCCAAGACGACACCGTCCAGGTCTCCGTTGACTGTGGAAACATGGACTTCTCTCCCGAGCATCGGAGAACGCTCTTCCCATTCCTGACGGAGCAACCCAAAACCATTGTGAAAGAACTCGTCATAAACGCTTTCCAATCCCAATAAAAGACGGCACAAAAGTTCCCGTTGGTCCACACCTTGCTGTAAAATATCTTCCATTCCCACGGCAATAGGGGCAACCGATTCCGATAAATACGCCGCCTGTAAATTGAGGCCCACACCGATTACAACATAATGAAGCTTTTCCTGAGCAGCATTGATTTCTGAGAGAATGCCGCCAAGCTTTTTGCTGTCACATAAAATATCATTGGGCCACTTAATGGCAGCCCCCAAACCGGGATAATAATCGAGACCGCGACAGATCCCCACCGCTGTTACTAGTGTTAAAGCAACGGCTTCTCTAGGATGTAAAGGTGGCCGCAGCAACAGGGAAAACCACAGACCTTTTCCTGCCGGCGATTCCCAAGTACGGCCTTTTCGGCCTCTGCCGGCGGTTTGTTGATTCGCCAGCAGAACAGTTCCCATAGGCGCTTTCTCGTCTGCTAAAGACCGTAAAGCGTCATTGGTCGATGTGACTTCTTCACGATAAATGTAGTTTTGTCCCAGCCATCGCGTTTTTAATTGTTCTTGAATCCGTTTCATAAAATCACCATTTATTAAGGTCGGTTTGCCTTATTATGCGCCGACTTTGCTTTTATAAACAAAAAGAACGCCGGCCATAATCAATAAGATGCCGATGATGCGATACATATTAATCGGAACCACTTGGGTTTGGAATAGGCCATAATGATCAATAAACATTCCTGCGACCAACTGTCCCAAGACAACACCTGCTAAAACAAGGCTAACACCCAGTTTCGGCGTAGCAATGATGATCATCATCACCATGATAACACCAAACACACCGCCAAGTAATTGCCATTTGGGGCCGTTCAATACAGCGCTAAAATCCCCCTTCCCAAATAAAAGCACCAAGATTAGCATCACAATGGTTCCGCCAATAAATGACACCAGACCACCTTCAAAGACACCAATGCGCTTCCCCAAAGCAGCGTTGACCGGAGATTGCACTGCCGTAGCTGCGCCGCCAAGAATCACCAGCAACAGATAAAACAACTTGTCCATGGAAATCTCCTTTCTTTCACGCAATAGGCGAAAAGCTATGTCGAACGGAGTGAACCATCAACACCGAGAAAGATCCTATTACATTTAACTTTTTGTTTCTCTTTTGGCTGCTATGTAAATTCCTTGAACCAATGGAAAAAGAATACCATATTTTGGCATATTCTTCAAGCATAGAAGCTTTCCAAAAAATCAGCGGCCGAACCCCGCAAGGCGGTGCCCGGCCAACCAATTGAGCGCCGCTACTTTCTCCGACAATGGCAAAACCCCAGCATATCTTCGAGGATACAGGCGTGACGCTGCTCATCCTCCATAATTCTGCGAATGACATTTTTCATCTCTTCACAGGGGATTCTACCTAAAATTTCACGATAAAAAGCAATCCCTTCGTATTCCGCGATAACAGATTTGCCAATGGCTTCATCAAACCGATAAAGTTTTTTGGGGCGCTCTTGCAAGTTTAGGCGGCGATTACCATATAAATTTTTATAAATCGCCATGAGCCACCGGCGATGCCGTCTTTCATCATCTGCAATTGCCAAAAGCTTTTCTTTATCCCGTTGGCGGCGGGCCATTTTGGCAATTTTTAAGTATTTGATATGGTCATTTTTTTCATCTTCCATCGCAACTTTCAGCATTTCTTCCAATACCCATTCCCCACAGGGGAAATCCTTATTTTTTCCCACAAAAAAACCTCCTCTGTCCTGCATTAGGGATATTCATCCCAAAAATCATCATCCACCGAACCATCGTCTCCGCTCAGCACAACCCAAAGGGAAACCGCCGCCAGAGAGAAAAAAATAAGAGCAGCAAGAAACAACATGGGATCACTCCTTTTGTTTCGCTACCCTATTTTATGTTTTTTTGTGATTTTGGTGACAACTCAATCCAAAGACAAGTCCGTTAAAATAACACGTTCGTCACCAAGATAATTTGCCAAAAGCTCCGATACTTTGCCGTGGCCGGGAACCTTCCACTGAGAGGCTACATCATTCAGGGGCATTAATACAAAAAGCCTTTGATGAAGCCGAGGATGAGGAATGACAAGATTTTCCTTTTCCACAGTTTCCTCTTCATAAAGAAGGATATCCAGATCAATATTGCGAGGACCGTTCAAAAACAGTTTTTCCCTGCCCATTTTGCCTTCGATTCCCTGGGTAACTCCGAGCAGGGACAAAGGATCCAACTCCGTATCAACGATGATCGCGCCGTTGAGGAAATCATCCTGATCAGCATAGCCCCAAGGTTCTGTCAAATACAGTTTTGATTTTGCCAATACGCGACACCCCGCGTCCTCTAAAAGCCTCACAGCCTTTTTCAGATTTGATAAGGTATCTCCTACATTACTGCCTAAGGCGATGACTGCTTTGCTCATGACTGTTCCCTCCGAATTTCCACGGCGGCGTGGAATTTCACAGATCCCGGCGCCTTCGGCTTATCCACCCGCACAGTTACGGCCGCCACCTTGGGAAATTCCTCTAACACCGCAGCGGCAATTCGTTCCGCCAAAGTCTCGATGAGATCATATTTATGACTCAGCGTGATTTCGGCAACGATATCATAAATTGTACCGTAGTTGGCGGTCTGGTTCAGATCGTCAGACGTGCCCGCAGGCGCCAAATCCATTTCCAAAACCAGGGAGACAAAGAAAGTTTGCCCTTCTTCTTTTTCAAAATCAAATACTCCATGATAAGCGTAGAATTCCAGATCATTCAAATAAATCTTATCCATAATCTTTGCCTTTCCCTTAATCATTAATAACCGGCTGCCGCTACGGCATCGGCAATTTTGGCAACATTTACCATTTCCCTCACATCGTGAACACGTACCATATCGGCGCCATTGAGGATCGACATTGCCGTAATGGCGGAATCTCCTTCCAAACGTTGATCCGGCGGCGCGTCCAAAATCAACCCCAAGGTTTTTTTTCTGGAGGCTGCCATGAGAATAGGGCATCCTGTAGCGCTCAATTCCCGTAATTTTGCAGTTAATGTAAGATTGTGTTCCATAGTTTTGCCAAAGCCGAAACCGGGATCCACAATGATCTGGCTTTTCGGTAATCCGGCGCTAACACCCAAGTCGATACTCTTCCGTAAAAATGCCATCAATTCGCTCATCAGATCATTATATACGGCTTCAACTTTATTGTGCATTACAATGGATGGGCATTGGAATTTTGCAGCGACATCGGCCATTTCCTTGTCGCGCTGAAATCCCCAAACATCGTTGATAATGTGAGCACCGGCTTCCAAGGCTTTTTCCGCTGTAACGGCCTTATAACTGTCGATGGAGATGGGAATGGAAAGCTTCCCCTGAAGCCCCTCAATCACAGGTAAAACACGTTTCATTTCTTCTTCCGCCGTTACTTCCGCAGAACCGGGGCGAGTACTCTCGCCGCCGATATCAATAATATCCGCGCCGTTTTCCTCCATTTCCAACGCATGGTCAATGGCTTTTTGCGTATCAAACCACTGGCCGCCGTCGGAAAAAGAATCAGGGGTACAATTTAAGATCCCCATGATCAAAGTTTTTTTGCCGAACTCCAATTCGCCACCGCGATAGGGCATAACCCGCTTGCTGCGGGGTTTCGGCGCCTCTAAAACTTCATTCAATTCATCGGATAATATTGCCAGCCCAAAATCTTGCGGTTTGATTTTTTTCACAAGCCGTTTCATTTGCGCCAACGTCCCCATCAGCAACACGGAAGAATGTTCCACTTTCTGAACCAAAACATTACGATGGACTGCTGCTTCGCCGCCCAAAGAAAGCATGGTCTGCTTTAAAATGGAACATGCCGGAGGGCGAAGATTTTCTGCGACGATGGCCATCTTCCCCAACTTGCGTCCCATCATCACAGTGCCTTTGGCATCACAATGAATATAGTTCTCCATGAAGGCTTCCGCTTCTTTTACATTGTTGAGCACAACGGTACGCACATTAAATTGATTCATGCTACTACCTCTTTAATTCATTCAAATTTTATTAGTATTTTACCAAAGGAATTTCCCCGGCGGCAAATTTTTTACATTGCGGCAAAGCATCACAGTGAGAACACGGCCGCCCTTCCTTATCGGCGCGGTAAATCAAAAGATCAAACCCTTGATTATTTTTTTTGCGATGGTTCGATATAGCTTTTAAAATCAGATGGCATGCATCATCGGGAAATCCCGCGTCCCGCAGCAAAGGCTCTGCCAATCTGGCACTTTCTTGGGCATGATCTTTGGCTGGATCCTCATATTCCAAGTAACGGCCAATGTCGTGAAGAAATCCCACAGTATAGATCATCTCACGGATTTCATCTTGTCCGAAGGAATCTAACTCTGGACAAGCTACAGCTTTTTCCAGAAAAAGAATATAAGCCACCCTGGCCGTATCCAAAAAATGGCTGCGGTCATGGCGGCAAAACATCCTTTTTTTCTCCCATTGGGCAATGGAATCCACATAAAATTGGTATGGGGAAGAATTAAGAATCTTCCCCAGTTTTGTCATTTCTTTCATTATCTTTATCCTGATTATCGTTTTGCGGAGCGTGATCTTCAACGCTGACAAATTCGACGTCTACAATGTCGTCTCCCGTCGTATCACCATGGGGTTCAGAATCCTTTGGAGCGTCTAAAGACTTACCTTCCATTAAGGCGAGGAACTCATCGGCTTCCACGGTTTCTTTTTCATACAGGGTTTTTGCAATCAAATGGAGCTGATCGGCATGCTCCTGTAAAATTTGGGTGCATTTCTCATACGCGGCATCGATCATGCGCCGAGCTTCCTGGTCAATGGCGCTGGCAATCTCTTCGGAATATCCTTTCTCCTGCCCTAATTCCCGGCCTAAAAATACCTGTTCCTGGGTATGACCAAAAGTCAAGGCACCCAGTTTCTTTGACATACCGTAACGGGTGATCATTTTACGAACAATTTCCGAAGCACGCTCCAAGTCGTTTTGGGCGCCGGTGCTGACATCTTTTAAGATCAGCTCTTCTGCAATACGTCCTCCCAAAAGGATCACGATTTCATCTTCCATATGGCTCTGGGTTACGTAGTTACGGTCTTCCGTAGGCAGCATCAGTGTATAGCCACCGGCTTGTCCCCGGGGAATAATAGAAATTTTATGGACAGGGTCGGAAGTTGAGCAATAGTAAGCTGCAACAGCATGCCCCGCTTCATGGTAAGATACAAGTTTCTTTTCTTTTTCGTTGATTGCCTTACTTTTCTTTTCCGGACCGGCGATGACCCTTTCAATGGATTCTTCCATTTCCGCCATGTGGATGGTGTTTTTATTGCGGCGTGCCGAAAGTAATGCCGATTCATTAACCAAATTGGCCAAATCGGCTCCGGTAAACCCGGGAGTGCGGCGGGCAAGAACTTTCAAATCCACATCGCTGTCAATGGGTTTTCCCTTCATATGGACGCGGAGAATCTCTTCGCGACCTTTCACATCGGGAACGCCCACACTGATTTGGCGGTCAAAACGCCCAGGACGGAGAAGTGCTGGATCAAGAATATCGGGGCGGTTGGTTGCCGCAATAACGATAATACCGGAATTTTCTGCAAAGCCGTCCATTTCCACCAACAGTTGATTCAAAGTCTGTTCCCGTTCATCATGGCCACCGCCAACACCTGCGCCGCGTTGACGTCCCACTGCGTCAATTTCATCAATAAATACAATGCAAGGAGCATTTTTCTTCGCCTGATCAAAGAGATCGCGAACGCGAGACGCTCCAACCCCCACAAACATTTCCACAAAGTCAGAACCGCTGATGGAGAAAAAAGGGACACCGGCTTCTCCAGCCACGGCTTTGGCCAATAAGGTTTTCCCGGTACCGGGATAGCCAAAAAGCAGCACGCCCTTGGGAATTTTTGCACCTAACGCGCTATATTTACGGTTGTCCTTTAAGAAGTCAACCACTTCTTGTAGCTCTTCACGAACCTCATCCACACCTGCTACATCAGCAAAAGTAACTTTCTTTGTATTCGGTTCCTGCATTTTTGCACGGCTCTTGCCAAATTGCATCACCTTGGAACCGCCGCCCTGACTTTGATTCATCATAAAAAGGAAGATGCCGATGATCAGCAACGTAGGAACCAACATAATCAAAAGATTCATCCACCATGGATCTCCGGGGTCTTCATTGTAAGAGACGCTGACGCCGTTCCCTTCTAATGTTTCCACCAGAGTTTCACTGGGTGGAATGGTGGCGCGGTATACGGTATCGTCGCTTCCCCTGGCTTCTACTTCCCAGGCATTGTCATTGGCAATGATATTCACATCGGTAAATTCATTGTCCTGTACCATAGTGTTGAATTCGGACGTTGTCAATTCTTCCAAAGAGGAGGAATTTCCGCTTAAAAACTGAAAAAGAACCATCACCCCCAAAACGATGATGATATATATCATGATATTCTTTGCGTATTTCAAATCCGTTCTCCTTTCAGAGCTAAATCTAACCCATTATCAAGAGATTATATCACAGAAATGTAGATTTTAAAAGGCATTGTTATTATTTTTTTAAAAATACTTTGAAAAAAATATTGTCATCTTGCGGAATTTCGCAAATTCGTCGACCGATAATCCAAAGAATACGATGTCCCACCGCTAACAATAAAACACCGTCGCGTTGTTCCGCCGGAATTTTTTCGTCAATCATATAGTCGCTCAATTTTTTTCTTCCTCCATGAGGCAGATAAAACCAATCGCCTTGCTGACGACTACGCAATACTACCCCTTGTTCCAGCAATCTTTTAGGGAAAAGTGCCGAAAATCCATACGAGGGCAGATTTTTCTGTCCGGAATAAGGAGTCGCAGTCATATATCCCGAGGGAAACGTTGTTTTTCCGTAAAGATTTACTGCAACAGGTTTCATAATTTCGGCCGAAAACCTCTGGTGATGTTCCCGATAAAAAATAAACTTTCTACCACTGCAGCGGCAGAAACACCGTTGCCCCAATGGTATTTGTTTTCCCTCTCCCAAAAAAAATATGCGTTCCGTCGTAGCAAAATCCAATGCGCCCCCTAGGGCTTCTCCGCATTTTCTCAGTACCCGGCGGGCCAACGCTTTGGGAGAATCAGTCACCCATTGACAGGAAAGAGAATATTCATCACCATCCTGTGATACACAATTTCGGAAGGCATTTTCTGCCATGGACTCAATCAAAGCGTCTTCTTCTCCTGCCGATTGAGCAAAACGACAAAGCGCATCCACGACTTCGGGATTGATCTCTGCCAACGATGGTAGAATTCGATGACGTATTACATTGCGACGGTAACAAAGTTCGTGGTTGGATGCGTCCTCCACAAAGGGAATTCCATAATCGCGGCAGTATGTTTCCAAAGTTTCTTTGGAAACATCCAACAACGGCCGGAGGAGATCTCCTTCCAACGGCAGCATTCCTCGGGCACCATGGAGGCCGCAACCGCGGATGAGGTTTCCCAGAACCGTTTCAGCCTGATCATTTTTATGATGGGCAGTCATGATGTATTCATACCCCAAACTGCGAAAAAATTCATAGCGCAGTTTTCGACCAGCCTCTTCGATTCCAATTTTATTCTGCGCGGCATATCGCGAGACATCGGCTTGCTTTCGGTAAAACGGAATTCCCTCTTGCGCGCAAAAACTCCTTACCATATCGGATTCTCGTTCCGCTTCTTTGCGCAAACCGTGATTGAGATGGGCAACGCCGAAGTCTTCCATGGGGAATTCTGTTGCCATCATATGAAGCATCGCCATGGAGTCCGGCCCTCCGGAAACACACAATAAAAATCGATGCGCGCACCCTAAAACGCCAAGGGATTCCATAACATTTTTAAAACTTTTTACAGCTCCGCCCATACAATTGCCCATAGATCCTCCTACTGTGTCAAACAGAAAAATAGAATCGGCACGATACCGATTCTATATATTCTATCCCAACGCACCCTTTCCCTGCTTTTCAGGAACTTCTCTTTCTATTCTTTTATTACCACTGCCGTGACAGTCATATCATCCCGCGCGGATCCTTTGGAAAAAGCCAGAGCCCCATTGAGCAATCGCTCCGCCACAATGCGGGCTTCCTCTCCTGTGCTTTCCGCAAAGGTTCTGGTAAGCCAGTATTCCATTTCGTCGCGGTTCACCCCCGTGTCTAAAATACCATCGCTAATCATCAGAATCATATCGCCGGGCGCGACTGGTTCGCGGAAAATTTCTGCTGTTTGGTCATGGATGCCACCCAAAGGGAGACTGTTTCCGGAGATACGCCGCACCCCTTCCCGGCCATGGCGGGAAGAATAAATATAGGAGGTAGCGGCTCCCATTTTTACAAAACATGCTTCTTTTTTATGACGGTCAATCACGCAAAGATCCATGGTGGCAAAAACTTCATTTTTTCGGTCCATGATGGTAAGATAGTTCACCATTTCAGCGGCAAAATCTTTTTGAAAGCCGCATTGCAACATATTTTGAACCAATTCGGCAGTACGTTTTGCGCTGTCTCTTGCTTCCTCACCGCTGCCCATGCCGTCACAAATCATCAAACCATAAGACGCATCGGGCAAAAGGAAGTCCGCGGCAAAATCCCCTGAAATTCCACTGCCGTTTTTGGGAATCTGTAAAGAACCGATATCAAGGTTCAAAGCGCCTTCTTTCAGCAATGTACAGCGGCAAAGCTCATTACGTTCTTTACTGCATTGGCAGGATGCCGCAAAAAAGTTTTTCCCTGTCAAATCATAAATGGCGTCAGCTACCGTCTCACCGCAAACACCGCCGCCACGACAACGCCGTGTACGTAAACGCAAGTCGATTACTTTATCATTGGCCTCAACCACCGTCAAATAATCCACAGAAAAGCCTTCGGCTCGCAGGGCGCCGGGAAGCTTTCCCGCCAATACATTTCGTAAATCTTGAAATGTACGCATTTCCCTGCCAATTTTTTCCAAAAGTTCTGAAGTGTTTTTCAACTGATCAATGGTCAGGCGACGACCGGCAGCCACTTGCCCCTGCCAATATTCTCCTTGACGATACATTTCATAAAGGCAATTCACTGTAGCTACCATTTCCTTTTCATGGAAACAGCGACGTTTCAGCGCTGTCGGAACATCTTTCGAGGTCACGACTCCACGGGCCTCGGCTGCAGCAAACATCGTCATCACATCACGGTAAGAGTTGTAAAAGTCATCTTTCCAACACATCTCTTTTAAACTGCATTCACGACAAACTTTTCTGGAGATATGGGCCAGGATTGATTTAATATTTTTTTCTTCCAAAGGGGTAACGTTCTGCTGGCACTGTTCTACCGCCACTTCCAGCTCGGAAAAACCTTGACTGATTTCCCCCAAGCGGCTTCGCGCATAATCATGGTAGAATTTTTGTTTCGGACCTCGGGGAATGGCAGTTCCCGGATGAAATAATTCTTTGCAACGAAACATCATGCCCTGAGGAATCAGCAAAAATAACAGTGACGAAACCAATGCCACGACGATAGAAGATAATATATGAGACGTACTGAGCAAATAGAATGTCAGAAGCAAATTACCGGCCACATAACCGACGATAACACCAAGGCGTCCAAAACGCTGAAACACACCGGCCAATAGACCGGAAAAGGCAAATACGCCTAAAGCTTCGGGAGCAGTGAGCCCGGCCAAACCGGGAACTATTCCCATCAATGCCCCCATAGCGGCACCGCCGCCGGCTCCTGCCAACAGTGCTCCTATCAGTATGACCAGCCCCATGGCAACGTCGCTGAGAGCCACCGTTCCAAAGGCCACACGTTCCATTCCCAAAAGAACGGAAACAACAAACACAAAGGTGCATAGGAGCTCCTCCCGGCCCAGCTTGTCCACGTATGCTAAACGATGAAAGGTCTCTGCTGCCATATAAAGCACAAAGGACAAACCGGCGGCTAAGATGCTTTCCACAAAGATGATAACCAGGAGGAGATCCGAAATGCCGGAGAACACTAAGAAAATACCGCGCACAGCTATAACTGCAGAAAATACTGTCAAGGGCAGCAAAAGCCGCGGTTTTTTCCCAGCCGGGGTATATAACCCCAGAAAAACAAAGAGCAAAAGAAGGATGGCACCGTAAACCAAAGGATGCGGCGCCCAAATGAGATAACCGGCCATCACCGGCGCCCATTGAAATAACAAATTTCGCCGGTCAACGGCACCGAGAGCGCCATACCAGGCAATGCCGAAAGGAGACAGTTGCTCCGCGACAGAGGCTCCGCCCAGAAGGAACCCTGCGGCCGCAAAAAACAGACTCATCACATGAAAGTGAAGCAACACTGCGTCTTTCCATCGACGCAGTCGGTTGGTGAAAGACTCTGTTTTCCCCATTTCGGGAGCAGATTGCTCAAAAAGATCATTTTTCACTTGTTCGGCCATTTCCCTCACTCCTTCATTTACTGTTGCCATTATAAGACAAAATGGCCGCAAATCATGTCGCATCAAGGCTATGGCGATGATAAGTTAACGACAAGATTCCCCAACCTTCGGAAGAAACCGTACAATCTAGATCACATCGTCGCCTCTTTTTTGCAAAGATATCAAAAAGCGCCTCTATAAAAGGACCGCAGAATCCGACAGCAAGTGATTCATGTTAAAAAGTTTTTTATGGATTTAACTTTTATAAAATACACATTTCGTGCCCGCCACCAATAATGCCAGACCTAAAATGCGCCACCAGGAAAAGGGGATTTTGTCTGCTCCAAAGAGACCAAAACTATCAATGATGAGCGCCATGGCAACTTGGAATAAAACAATCACGGCCGTGGCATTCCCCACTCCCAAAGCCGACATTCCTGAAATTACGGCAAAAATAATCACTGCACTGAGAATTCCGCCGAGGTATCCGTACCACGGAATCTCCGTAATCTTCGACCAATCGCCTTTTCCAAAACCAAAAAGCAAAATTAACGCCATTGTAGCTGCACCGATGAGATGTACTAATAAAGTATTTTCACCGATGCCAATGACTTTACCAGCAGCCGTGTTAAAGGTTCCTTGAAGCGCCATGGCCGCGCCGGCAACGGCGGCCATACAAAAAGAAACAATATGATTCATACTATTCTCCTTTTCATTCGTAATCGACCAAAGATAAACTATCAAGTAAGATTGATATCTTTCGTCATATCTCTTGGAATATAGCTTTTCCATTGACAGACGTTCTATGCCATATTTCCATTACAAAAGGACATACTATAACAGAGAATGAAAGAAAAAGGAGCAAAACCATGACGGAATCTTTTATGATGATCGGTAAAACAGCTGTGCTGTTTCTTTTCACATTATTTTGTTTTCGGCTCATGGGCTACCGCTCGCTGGGAGATATGGAACCCCTAGATTATGTGGTTGTATTGGGCATTGGTGAAATTATGGGTTCTCCTTTGAGCGGGGAAGCAAGTATGATTCGCCCCATGGTTGCCATTGCAACATTGACGGCATTACAAATCATTTTATCTTCCCTATATTCAAAAATGCCAAAGGTCGGCAAAGTCATGGAAGGAGGTCCAGTTCCTGTAATCCGCAACGGAAAACTGATTAAAAAAAATTTGCTAATTCACCGGATTGACCAAGCCGCCGTTATGGAAGAACTTCGTATCAAAGGGCTCAGAGATGAAAAGGATGTAGACATTGCCAATTTGGAACCCAGCGGCCGATTTAGCGTGATTTTGAAAAACGAGGCAGCTCCCATCACACCGCGCTTTTTTGGTGCTGAAGGGACAAAATATCTGGTGGAACACGGAGAGATCAAAACGGAAATATGGCAAGAGTTGTCCATTGACGAAGGAACCGTATTGGAATTTTTACGGGAAAACGGCGTGGAGAATTGGAGCGAAATCGACACCATCACATATCGGGATGGCAAACTTTATCTGGAAAGAAAGGAAAATTAGACTTTTTTGAAAAAAACACTTGACTTTTTCACAGTTTTGTATAATAATATAATTCGCTGTGGCGGTGTAGCTCAGAGGTCAGAGCACTCGGTTCATACCCGGGGTGTCAGTGGTTCAAATCCACTCACCGCTACCATTATGGCGCGTTGGAGAAGCGGCTTAACTCACCAGCCTTTCACGCTGGCATTCAGGGGTTCGAATCCCCTACGCGTCACCATTCATAATCCTGATGTTTTACAGCATCAGGTTTTTTTATTTTTATAGCAAAATCCAATTGTATTCTATAAAACTGAAATTATTTTTGCTAATTTTTTATTACAAATAGGCAAAGTATTCAGGATATATTTATTTTAAAAAGAAATTATGATAGAATTAATATAGTAATTAGGAGGGAACTTTTCATTAACCAGATGGACTTCCGATATTTTGTTAACGAGAGGAGAGATCATGCAT
Source organism: Candidatus Cryptoclostridium obscurum (assembly GCA_904420535.1). Taxonomy (GTDB): domain Bacteria; phylum Bacillota; class Dehalobacteriia; order UBA7702; family UBA7702; genus Cryptoclostridium; species Cryptoclostridium obscurum. The sequence goes on along the minus strand of CAJFVQ010000024.1, from coordinate 20,259 downwards.
GCAACAACAAGATTCTTTAAAGTCAAATTTGAAAGAGGCAAAAAATCTTTTGGACTGTCTCCCTTGCAGCATCGTCATGATTGCAGAAAATTATAACATCGTATGTTATAACCAAGCCTTCATTGATTTTTCCACGACAATGCATTTAGCCAAAGAGATCCTCATAAAAAAATTATCTTCCTTGCCTAAAAGCAGAACCCAATTCTCGTTTCAGTTGAATGATTGTATCCTTTCTGTTCATAGTAGTAAAAAGAATTTTCAAGGAGAACCTTTCTATTTTTATACAATATCTGACAATACATCCACTAAAAAATCCATGGATGAATTATATATCTATAAGGAATTTATGAATTCCGCAAGTGATTTAGGGTTTATGATCAGTGATGTAGATCATACGACGTTACTCTACCATCTGCCGCAATCAATTCACTCCGATGATGACACATCTCCGGAAATGGTCGTTGGGAAAAAATACGAAGAAGTTTTTCCAAATCCAGAAAGCAGCAATATGTTGACAACATTGAGAACAGGAAAGGAACTTTTAAATAAAAAAAATGTATATACAACACCATCTGGAAAAACCATCGTTGCCTTCGGCAGTTCTTATCCCATTAAAAAAGAAGGGAAAACCATTGCCGCTTGTACTGTGCTTCACTGGAATACACAGCTTACCCCCTTATTAAATGATATCCTGGAGTACCAAAACCAAATCTCCGCCGAAAATACCAATAAAAATAACACTTACTATACTTTCTCCAGCATCATTGGAGAAAGCCCATCCATGAAAGAAACCATAAAACTTGCACAAAAAGCAGCCTCTTTCAATTTAGTACCTATCCTGATCTGCGGAGAAACTGGTACCGGGAAAGAAATGATCGCTCAAAGCATCCACAATGCCAGTGCCAATGCGTCGCAGCCCTTTATTGCCGTTAATGTCGCCGCCATTCCTGAAAATCTGCTTGAGATTACATTATTCGGCTCTGTACCCGGTGCTTTTACCGAGGCAAAAAATACCAAGGGCCTTATTGAACAGGCCGGTCAAGGGACACTGTTTTTGGACGAAATCAATTCCATGCCCGGTAACCTTCAAGCAAAATTGTTAAGAGTCATCCAGGAAAAAACATACCGTAAGCTTGGTGACACCAAGGAGCATAAGGTAGGGTGCAGGATCATGTCGTCCATTAATCAGCAACCCCAGGAGTGCATTTCCAACCATACTTTGCGGGAGGATCTCTATTATCGAATTTCCGCGCTTACCATCAATGTACCTCCATTAAGAGAGCGAAAGGAAGATATTATTCCGCTGGCTGAATATTTTCTGGAGAAATACTCTTCGGCTTATGAGATCCCTTGCATCTGTTTGTCCCCCAAAAATCACGAAACATTGATGTCCTATTCTTGGCCGGGAAATGTGCGAGAATTACAAAATACGATGCTCCATTCTCTGTTAATATTAGATTCTGACAGCATCTCCTTCCGTCTTCCGGAATTACACGCCCAAAATAATGAAAACAGCACGCCACTTTTTCCAGAACAAGATGGCACTCAAGCATACAGCCAACAATGCAATGACGGAAATCTAAAAGATACTCTCACCGCAATCGAGGAATCGCTCATCTCCAACGCATTGCAAAAGTACAGATGGAATATCACAAAAGCCGCAGAATCATTGGGGCTCAGTCGTTCCAATCTACAATATAAAATAAAAAAATTCGACCTTATTCCTCCAGAATAATAAAAACATAGGATCATAACATATTTCACATGGAATTTATGCCGTTATTGCCCTAAAACAGAAACTCCCCGGCAGCACCTTGGTTTGTGCTGCCGGGGAATCTTTATAGAGGGGAAAGAAAAGGATACTACACACGCTCTCAGAAAGCGTGGTATTTACTGGTATAATATAAAGCAAAGGATTGAATCAGAGTTTAATTCTTATTCTCAGGGCATCGGCATGATTTCGCCGCCACCGACATAAATCGTCTGCCCTGTCGTATTGTAGCATCCTGGGGAAGCTAACCAGACAACGCATTCAGCAACATGCTTTGCCGTAGCATATTGTCCCGTGGGGGCTTCGCACACATCATCCATGGGATCTTCTTCGGCTTTACTATCCAAAGCATTTGCTCGTTCAGAAGTAAGCCCGCCGGACTCGTCCACAATACGGCCGGGAGCAATGACATTTGCCATGATATTATCCTTACCAACCTCCATAGCAAGGGTTTTCGTAAAAGCATTTAAACCGGCTTTGACACAGGAGTAAGCCGAGCCGCCTTCATAAAAACGCCGGCACATCCCACCGGAAATATAGATAATACGTCCATATCGATGTTCCTGCATATATGGCACCGTATGTTTACAGATAAACATATGGATTTTAATTGCCTCGATATGACGATCCCAATATTCCCAAGTTTGGTTCACAACAAATTCGGGAATAAATTGTCTGTGAATACTGCTGACACAAATGTCAATACGGCCATAAGCATCATGGACAGCTTTTAAAGCGGCAGCCACGCTATCTTCTTCATCGGCTTTGCATTGAAAAGCCGACGCTTTGCCTCCATCGGCAACAATTTCATCCGCGACTTTTTGCGCTGATTCCGGCAACATGTCCAGAACGGCAACAGCTGCGCCGGCAGCCCCCAGGGCTTTACACATTTCCGCCCCAATAATTCCGGCTCCGCCAAAAACTACAGCAACTTGATTTTCTAATACTAGAGTCATATAAATACCTCCTTTAATAAATCATAAAAGAAATGATGGATGATGTCCAGAGTCGCTTATCATCCGTTTTCATTGCGAAACTTTTTTCTCCGCGGATAAAAATTTGGATTCCCGAAATAATCTGCTACAAGCGCTCTGATTTGCTTCCACATCAGTGTTACAGAAATAATATTTGTAAATACAACAAAGGCCAGCATAATGTCTACGAAATTTAAAAAATATCCCATGGTGGCAACTGCGCCAAAAGGTATGCAAAGAAGATATACTACCCCCATAATTTGGGACAGTTTTTGTCCACCGACATATTCCGCCTGTTTACGTCCATAGTGAATCGCCACCAAAATGGTGGAATAGGCAAACAAAAACAGGGAAATAGATAACAGAATTGGTCCTAAATTTCCGGGATAAAACTCGGCAAAAGCCAATGAGGGAATGGTTCCTGCGGCACTTTCTCCAACAGTCCACAAACCTGTTGTCAAAGCCAATAAGCCGGAAGTTGTACAAATAACAAAACTGCATATCATCTCAAAAACTCCCCACTGGGCTTGACGGCACGGATGATCTGTAATTGCCGCAGCATGGGCAATGGTAAAGTCCCCCATACCAGCGCCGAAAGAATAAATCCCCCTAGCTACCCCTTGACGAATTGCCATAATCACACCGGATCCCGCAAAACCGCCAACAGCGGCAGCTGGAGCAAAAGCCGACTGAAATACTAGTACCAAAGAACTACCCAAAGCGTTGCCGTGAGAGAATATAATGCCCCATGCCGTAAGGAAATAAAACAGCGCCATAAAAGGGACCAAAATATCCGTAATTTTTGCAATACGTTTGATGCCGCCAAAAATGACAAGCGCGGTAGCAATAAACATAATACCGGCTACCAGCCATCCAGGTACACCAACGGTGGAAGCATTTTCAACAACAGAGGCAGTTTGCGCAGGTACGGAAAGCAACACCACCAGAACATAAGCAACGGACCATACCATCGCCAAAGCCCCGGCGCGGAGTCCCTTTTTCATATACATTTGGGGGCCGCCTACCCATTCGCCATTGGCGTTTTTTTCTCGGTATTTTACGGCGATGGCGATTTCCGCATATCGCATCCCCATTCCCAAAAGACAGGCAACCCATAGCCAGAAGAGTGCTCCTGGCCCACCGATAGCAATCGCTAGAGGCACGCCCACAATGTTGGAAGCACCCACACTTTGGGCAAGCGCCGTCATGGCGGCGGAGAAGGGGCGGATAGTGCCTTCTCCCTTTTTACGGCCAAACATTTCACCAAAGGTATTTTTACAGATATGGGCGAGATGTCGAAACTGGACAAATCCCGTACTGGCTGAGATAAACAAATAACAAAAAAGGAATATGATCAGTAGTGGAATCCCCCACAACCATGCGCCCAGATCCGCGACAAAAGCTCCAAACTGTTCAATTATCCCATCGTATTCTTTCCTCCTTTCTACTATTTCTTGATCCGGCCGCACATCGATTTTAACGATTTTTAAAGAAAGTCAATCGATTTTACAATTCTCCCTGAGGAACCTCGGCTTTGACGGTCTGCAATTTTTTATTGCCGATTCCCAGAAAACTCAATACGATAATTACGATGGGTAAAATCCAGAACAGCACGGCATAGGGTGCAAAATCTAAAACCGATACGCCGCAGATCGCCGCCATATAAATCGCCAAAAAAGACCAGGGACATAAATATGAGGTCAGTTGCCCCATAGCAATTGATATATTGGCTGCCTTCGTCGGATCATAGCCGGCAGCTTCTATGGGGCGCTTAATTACCTCGGAACTGAGCATGACCGTAGTATAGGTCTCACAGGCAACAATGGCAAAAACGAAGCTGCAAATCGATGCTTTCAACGTCATAACTCCTGCTGTACCAGGTTTTTTAAACATCGACTCTTTCAATACATCAAAGACACCGATGGCATCTAATACGGCAATACAGGCCAGCATAATCAGGAAAAAGACAATACCGTCGGCCATGCTGTAAATACCGCCGCGATTCAGCAGACTTGAAACCGCTTCGGGAATTTCCACTCCCGGCATCATAATATCAGTGGAAAAACCGTTATAAGCTGCATTAATACAATCGACAACACCAAAACCTTGCAAGGTAAAGCCGAGAATCATAGCAGTAACACCGGTGCCATAAATCAAAATAATGGCATGTACCTTCAACAACGCTAACACAATTGCCACAACAAAGGGAAGCAGCACCAGTACGCTGGTATTGAAATTCGCATGTACCCAATCGGTAATAACCGCGATATCGCTGCCTGTTCCGGAGCCACTGACATACATATTTCCAAGAATGAAGAACACAATAGCCGTAATCACAAAGGAAATTCCAAAGGGAATGCTAAAACCTTTCATGAATCGTTGGATACTGATGCCATTGACTTGGGCGCAAAGATTCGTCGTATCTCCTAAAGGAGAGAAGTATTGTCCAAAATTTGCACCGCAGATACAAGCCGCTGCGGCCAGGCCCGGCGGAACTCCGCACATAGTTGCAACGCTAAACATAATGATCCCCAAAGTTCCCAAAGTGGCAAAGCTGGAAATCACAGCCACCGACAATATGCTTGGCAAAATCAGACACAGCAATAAAACAATGGAGGGAGAAACACATTGTACCAACCAAGAAATTAAAACGGGAATGGTACCGGAACAAATACACGTTGCCATGAGAAAACCAATTCCCAACAATACCAGCATAAAGAATCCCAAACTGCCAATACGATCGCCGATGTATTTTTCCATTGTTTTAAAAGGGGTTCCAATGCGCCATCCCATAAATACATTAAATGCCAATACCAGCAATAACGTAATTTTAAGATCCCAACCAACGATGGCATATAAAACGATCAGGGCACAGAGCATAAAAGCAATCGTGATATATGTCTCCGCAACGCTCAGTTTCCTCGGTGTTCGGATCAACCTACTTTTTTTTGTTGATGTTTGATTTTGGCCCATAAGAACACCTCCTGACCATTACATAACTTCCGGCAATGGGGCACATTTCAAAACCAGATCCTTCAGTACTTTATCCTTATTTACCGGTTCCACTGTGATATCATCAGTCAATATTGTGGTACAAGTCCGCACAACTTTACCGTTTACTCGAGCTACACAGCCATTGCATGCCCCAATTCTGCATGAAGCATAATAGGCTAATGTTGAGTCGAGATTTTCCGCAATATATTCCAAAGCATTATAGATGCTGTACCCTGTTTGGGTCTCTACTTCAAAAATATCATAATGCGGTTCCTGATCGATGGCGGGATCAAACCGGAATACCTTAAGTTTTACGATCTTTTTATCACTCATTTTTGGGAGCCTCCTTAGGAATAGAAATTGATGTTACGACACAGGGTTCAAAATGAGCGGAAATTTTTCCGTTATCATTTTCTAGAATATTATTCATGCTATAATTCTGATAGTCGGCCACCGGGAAATCTTGGCGATAATGCACACAGCGACTTTCCTTTCGTTGTAATGCGCCGGTCGCCACCAGCTCGGCAACGGTAATCAAGCTTTCCAGTTGTAGCGCGTCGACCCATTCTCGGTTATACACTCTGTTTTTTGCACGAATTCCGATGTGGGGCAGAATTTCTTTGAACTTTTGAAGCTCGCTGATTACGTATAGCAAAGACTCTTCGGTTCTGACTACACACATATTGTCCCAACATAGCTTTTGCAGGCGTTTGCGCAATTCAAAGGAGGATTCGCTTCCTTCCCTGGAGATCGGGCTCAAAACACGATCCTTATATTGTCCCATATCTTTAGGAAGTTCTTCAAAACTTGCCTTCTTGGCATATTCCGCCGCCGAAGCTCCGGCATCTTTCCCTTGCACCAAAACCTGAGTCAATGCGTTTCCGCTAATACGGTTGCCGCCTTCAGTTCCTCCGGTAACTTCTCCCGCTGCATAAAATCCGGGAATTCCTGTCGAACCTGTTTCATCAATTTTGATCCCGCCACAGAAAAAATGACTGGCAACGGCCATTTCCAATGCCTTCCCTCGTTTGGCCTCTTCCATGATCTGTTTATAATTGAAGCCCATAAAATCCCAATCTTTGGAAAGATAGGGCACATTTTTCGCTGCGGGATAATGATCGATAATCTGATCCGGAAGATGCGATACGGATACATAGATGCCGCCATTGGGCGTGCCTCTTCCCTCAAAGACTTCTGTCATCATACCGACAGCAAGTTTATCTCTGGTAACGTGTTCTTTGTGGACAGGATCCTTTTCTGCCATGAAGCGGGTACCAAACTTATTCAGCATCCAACAATCCATGGAATTTAAATCAGCGCATAACGCATAACCAAACCCTTGTCCTTCTACGGCGGGAGGAGCAATCATTGTTCCACCCATAAATTGCACCATCTCAATATCAATGAACGATGCTCCGGCGCGGAAGGCCATGGCATGTCCGTCTCCGGTCAGTTCATCCGGTGCGGTAGAATAGGGGTAGATCTGCATACCGCCGCCGGTTGCCAAAACTACAGCCTTTGTGCTGATTTCTACAAATTCCCCGGTGGACAGATCAAGGCCGACAACACCAACAATCTTTCCATCCTTCTTTACCAGATCTGTCGCCATAAAGTATTCGTATACCGCCACATTCTCTTCTTTACACATTTTGATCAAAGGCTTCATAAATTCGTGACCAGTGGTGATAACGCTTCTGGGATAAGATTGACCGGCTGCTTTGTCGAGATCTTTTTCCACTTTCATACCTTTATCAATCATCTCTTTGGCAATGGCGGGAATTTCAGTTACATGGCGTTCCAACATCTTTTGATTGTTCAGGTAACCGCCGCTAATCAGCGTGTCCTCAAAAAATTTCTCTTGACTGTCTCTTATATCGCCATTCAGTCCCAACACTTCTTTTGCACTGCGGGAATCAACCTCAAAATCGGCCATTGCCGTAATGGTGGCTCCACTTTTCCCAATGGGACCCTTCGTCAAAACCAACGGTTTTACACCATGGCGAGCGACCTCAATCGCGGCGCGTGCTCCGGCGCCTTCGCTTCCAATAATTACGACATCTGCTTTTAACATAATTCCTCCTTTACGAACATGATCATCTACACTATTTGCAACAGGGCATTTTACTTAGGTCACGCACATTCCTCCTTTCCACGTCATATGTATCCTATGATTTATTCCATATAGCAAAAATCGTGCCAAATCATACATCCTAAAAATTGCCAGCTTAAGGCCTTTTCGATTCTCCTCAAAAGCATTTAAAACAATATTCAGCAAAAATTTTGGCTATTTTCTGAAAATTTTGACGCTTAAAATTCGGCAGAAATTACGTACTATGATTTAGATCAAAACTCTAAAATCAGGTCAAACACTAGAATGATTTCTGTCTTGGGGTTTTAGATATTTATTTTCGGTGTCGTTCCATACTGCCTAGAGAAAATAGTTCAGCCCTTGACTTTTTTCGCAGAACCTGATACTATCACTTGACAAAACACAACTTTGAGAAATGCTGAATCCAATGACAGATTTGGTGCGAAGAGTCCTTATGGATGTGCACGCGCCAATAAAAAACTGTTGTCAACAGAAAAGATGACAACAGCATTTTTATAAGTCTTGTTTTCCAGATGATTTCCACAAAGGAGGCAATTGATGAGAGAGCTATTTTCCATTGGTGAAATGGCAAAGCTGTTTCAAACCAATATCCGCACCCTTCGCTATTATGACGAAATCGGCTTATTAAAGCCGGAATGGCGGGATGATAATAGTGGCTACCGCTATTACTCCACCAAACAGTTCGAACGAATGAATACCATCAAATATCTGCGTGCTCTCGATATGCCATTGGATCGCGTTGCTCATTTCTTCGATCGAAAAGAAACAGATACTCTAAAATCGCTTCTCAGAGAACAGCAAAGGGAAATTCAAAATCGCATTCAGGAATTCCACCGCATTGGGAAAAAAATACAACGCCGCCTTCATCAGATTGATGATGCCCTCAACGCTCCCCTCTATGAAATTCATGAGATTCATCTTCCGCCGCGCAAAGCAGCAATTCTCAGACAGTCCATTCCCATTGAAGATGATCTGGAGTATCCCATCCGTCAGTTGGAACGCGCCAATGATCTGGAAGGATTAATGTTTTTAGGTGATGTGGGCGTATCCATGGACCAACAGCAAATTCTTTTGGGAGACTATAAGAATTTTTCCGCCATTTTTGTTCTCCTGGAAGATGAGGAGTTCCCAGAAGCAGCAGGTATCCATAGTTTTATACGAGAAGGAGATTATGCCGTCATTCGCTTCCGGGGAAAACATACCGAAGCAAATCGTTACTACCGCCAACTTTTAGAATATTTCCATCAAAATCATTACATGCTCTGCGGCGATTCTGTGGAGATCACCCTGATCGACTATGGAATCACCAATGATCCCAATCAATTTGTTACAGAAATTCAGCTTCCCTTTCAAAAAACATCTTGACTCTCTAGCTACTAGAGGGTTTATTTTTTTAAGAAAGAAAAAAGGAGATAATCATATGATCGGTACCATTGTCAACACCGCCACCATTTTATTGGGAAGCTTTATCGGTAGTATTGCCAAAAAAGGAATCAAAGAAGAATATAAGGGCGCATTATTTACGGCCATGGGATTGGCAGCAACGGCATTGGGAATCAATGCCATTGTCAATCACTTACCCGACAGTGAATACCCAGTATTATTTATTATCAGCCTTGCCGCAGGCAGCCTTATAGGCACCATCATCGACATAGAAGGGCGCTTTCAACGATTATCAAAACGGTTTTCGTCTTCAGATCTGGGACAGGGACTGTCCACTGCCACACTGATTTTTTGCATCGGTACTCTTTCCATTTTGGGTCCCATTGAGAGTGCGCTCCACGGCGATCATACCTTCTTATTCACCAATGCCACATTGGATTTCGTGACATCCATGGTGTTTGCCTCCGCCTATGGCATTGGGATTGCCATTGCCGCTGGCATTCTCTTTTGCTGGCAAGGCGCGATCTATCTGATCGCCAGTCTTTTAGGAGCGGTGATTTCCACAGAATTAATGACAGAGCTTTCCATCGTAGGCGGTATATTAATTGCCAGTTCTGGTCTTTCGATTCTCGGGATTAAAGATTGCAAAACCATGAATTTACTACCCTCTCTTCTCATCCCTGTGATTTGGTTCCTCATCAAAAAATTTTTTTCATAAATATTTGGGAGCATCCAACCTAAAATTGGATGCTCCCGAATTTTTATGAATCAATCATCGCGCGCCTATCTCCATAATGCGACGCCAAAAAGCTACGGTTTCCTCCGCATTTCGCTGCCAAGAAAACTCTTTTGCCCGGGCCAATCCCTGTTCCCCCATGAGGCGACGTTTCCCTTCACATCGCAATAGGGCATGAATGTATTCCGCCAGTTCTAGACTGTCCAAAGGGTCGAAGTAGACAGCGGCATCTCCCAGGACTTCAGGCAGCGAAGAAGATTTGGCAGCCAAAACAGGAATGCCCATAGCCATAGCTTCCAAAGGAGGAAGGCCGAACCCCTCATACATAGAAGGATAAATCATCAACTCTGCACCTCCATAAAAATATGGCAATTCTTCTACCGGGAGAAAACCGGGAAATACCACTCTATCACCAATCTTCAAGGCTTCGGCCAACTGTTCCAACTGGTCAAAATCACGATGCCGCTTTCCCGGGAGCACCAGTTGAATACGATGATTTTCTTCATGTTTCAATAAAGACAACGCCACTAGAAGAGCTTTCACATTTTTGCGGATTCCATAACCGCCCACATAAATAATATAGTCGCCCATAAGACCATAATGGTCCCTAAGGTGCGCTTTGGCCTTTTCTTTGGGTATGGGATGATAAATGGGTTCCGCAGCTTCCGCAATCACTGTAATGCGATCTTCCGGATAATCAAACAGCCGTAAAATATCTTTTTTGGAACATTGAGATACCGTAATGATACCATCACACCGTTCCATAATTTTAGGCATTTCCCCTAAAAATTCTTTCAGATAGCCTTTTCCTACGGTCTCCGGGAACACATAGGGAATCATATCGTGAATAGTGACTGTTTCCAAACACTGCTTTTTTTTGGGCAAACCAATGCCATTTTGCGGTACGTGGTAAAGTTCAATTCCCTCCTGATGTAACGCATGATCCAAAAAATAGTCTCGCCATAAATCGCCGCCATGATGAGGAAACGCGGGAGATTGATCTTGAATGGTAATCCCGCGATACTCTTCACCGGGAAAGAAGACACGCAGATGATCCTCGGGAGTATCAAAATACATCCCATGCTCCAACGCATCAATCAGGCGCCAAGTGTACGTGCCAATCCCCGTACCACGGTAATGGAAGGCTCCCCGTCCGTCAATGGCAATTTTCATAGCTCCCCTCCTTTTCCAGTTCTCGATAGAAATTTTTGTGAAAATGCTCCGCTCGTAAAATATGAACCGTCTCACGGCGTAAGCGGTCGTTTGCCTTATCTTTTTCCAAACGCTCCAAATTCCGCAACAACACATAAGGAAAGCACAACAACTGAATCAATATATTTTTTTCTTCTATCGATAGAGGGCACGGCGCTTCATAGGCAGTAATGGCTGATTGGATAACTTCACCGCGGCTTCCTTCATAAGAAAAATAGCGGCGTAGAAGCTGCCATAAATCAACCACAGGCAAGTCCTCGGAAAGTCTGGAAAAATCTGTAAGCAATGGTTCTCCATGGTGAAGCATCAATCCGCGGCGCCGAATCGCACGATACGCAACGCCTCCATTTCTCAAAATATTTCCCGAAACTTTTTCATAAAGAGGACCGGAAAGTACGGATAAGCTGCGCTTTCCCCGAGATAAAATATCCTCCATTTCCTCCTGGGGCAATAGGTGGCGAAAGGAACTTTGACAATGCTCTCCTGTTTCCAACATCTGTTCCAGGCGTCGAGGACGATGAAGCATTTCTTTTATAGGAAATCCATGTTCACGCCAATCAAAATCCATCATAATGTTTCGAAATTCCCCTAGAACACGGGCGGCTTCGATCACATGATAACCATCATCAAAAGGAAACCGGCCGGCACCGCTCCAATGCTCTGACAAATATTCGCTATTATCACGTCTGGCAACAGCGCCGTCTTCTCCCAAGCAGAGACGTGGTTGATAGGAAAATCCTCGATCTGCCAAATAGCAGCGTACTGCTGCTTCACTCATGGCAAAACCATCTCCCGCATCGCGCCGTAAAAGGCGATACTTTTCTCTCCCTTTTTTAATCAACCAGCTATTTTTCCCACAACGGCTCAAATCTCCCCGGTGTCCCCAATAGGAAAGCACCTTGGCTTCCTCTTTCATCTTGCCACCTCCAGCCCTGTATATCGTCGAAAAATTTTAATCCATTGATCCTCCCGCTCCAATTCTGCCACCGCGGTACGGATTCTCTTTTTAAAAAAGTCATTATCACGGTGTGGGTCATTCTGGAAATATCGTTGAGCCAAACGCCAATACTTTTGAGGAAAAAGCAACAAAGCATGGAGCACCTCCCATTGTTCTTTTGACATGGGATAGATCCGTCCATACCCTTCGATGATGACTTTTAATTTATTTTCAGCATTATTGCCATACTTCAAAGATCGTTTCATAAGGCGCATTAAATCTACCAAAGGAAGATCTCGAGCACAGTAATCGAAGTCAATAAGATAAGCTTTTCCATCTTGAATGATAAAATTTCTAGCAGCAACATCATAGTGGATAAAGCTTCCTACTTTTCTTGCCTCTTCTTCCAATCTCGGATATTCGGAAGACAAAAGTAGACGACGAGAATCCGATGCCTTTTTCATCATAGGACCATAGAAGGCCAGATACATTTTTTCAAAAAAACCTTCGGCATGTTCTGAGGCGACAACGGCATATCGTTCCATATCCTCAATACGCGTACTGATGCGACGTACCCAACGAAGTTCCGGCTTTTTATGGGATTTTATTTTTACCACAGATGGTAAACGCGATACCAAATGAAAGCGAGCCAAAGTCTCCGCTGCAGCCTTCAAATGGCCGAGATGGTCAAAATCACACCGATCTCCCGCTACCCATTCGTAAAGGGTATAGATACCGTCTTCCCGCTCTAAAAAAGGAGCACCACCACAGAATAACGGGTGGGAAAAGTACTGAAACCCACAGTGCGTTAAATGGTTCTGGGCTTCGGCGATAAATTGCAGTTTAGCGGGAGATAAACCACTGCGCTTCAGTGCGTATTCACCGTCAACGGCCTTAATGCGCCATACATTGTCCTTAACCGTTTTCACCTCTTGTGGAACGATTCCCCAGGCGCTGCTGATTTCGCCGATTTCTACCATGCCATCCTCCGTTGTTTTGCTATCACTTTTGGTCATAGCGCTTTATTCCATTTTACGTTGCTCCCTTTGCAATTATGACTACAAAATAAAACAGCTGTTACTAATGTAACAGCTGTAAAATGAGGCATAAGATTGTTTTATTGATCCTGTACTTGAAAATCCATTAAGATCGAATGGGTCACTTGAGCACCTTCGCCTACAGCAGTAGCAACCTGGAAGAAATCTTTGCTGACAACATCTCCTGCGCCATAAAAACCGGGGCGGGACGCTCTTAAATCAGGATCGGCCAAAAGGAAACCTCCCTCATCAAGGGCCAGGAAATTTTGGCAAAACTCCGTATGGGGCGAATGCCCCACAAAAATGAAGACGCCGTCGGCCTTCAAATCCCGCTCTTCCCCTTTTTGGCGGATCTTCACCCCTTCTACCACATTGGAACCGTAGATGGAGACGACTTCCGCCTCGAGACAAAATTCCAGTTTTTCGTTTTCACGAGCTTCATCCACTAAAACTCTTTGGGCACGAAACTCACTGCGACGATGGACAAGGTAAATCTTTTTTACAAAGCGACTTAAAAAAATCAATTCCTGAAAAGCCGTATTACCGCCGCCAATCACAACAACGGTCTTATCGCGAAACAGCGGTCCGTCACAAGTTCCGCAGTAGGATACTCCACGACCGGAGAAATCTTCTTCTCCAGGCACTCCCAAAGGGCGGGGACCGGCGCCACTGGCAACGATTACAGCACGACTGCGATAAACAATATCACCACAGTGCACCAGCTTTTCATTTCCCATGTCTGACAAGGCAGTTACGGTGGAAGTGACTACTTCTGCTCCGTAACGTTGGGCCTGGGCAAGAAAAAGCTGCATCAAATCCCAACCACCAATCCCCTCGGGGAAACCAGGATAGTTTTCGATAAGATGTGTATTGGCGGCCTGACCTCCAACCATAGCCCGTTCTAAAACAAGAGTTTTTAGACCGGCACGGCCGCCGTAAATGGCTGCGGTAAGTCCCGCAGGACCGCCGCCGACAATAATCATATCGTATAATTCTTTTGTATCTGCCATTGCTATTACCACCTTACTACCATTTCTTTCCCCATTCTATCACATTTTTTCATTTTTTACATCGTTTACATAGAAATATTAAAAAATTCTTCGGGATTATGGCATTCACCATTGATTAGTACCTCCAAATGAAGATGATCTCCAGTGGCGTTTCCTGTGCTGCCACACAACCCCAGTACATCCCCGAAAGCCAACGTATCGCCGACGGCAACAGAAATGGAGGAAAGATGGGCGTAACGAGTAGAAATACCGTTGCCGTGATCTACCGTCACCATATTGCCGTAAGATCCGCTCCATTCTGCAGAAATAACAGTTCCGGGGGAGACGACGCGCACCGGCGTTCCGGCCGCCGCGGCAATGTCAAGGCCCGTATGCCGATTGCTCCAGTAAGCGCCGGAAGAGCCGAAAGTCGCGGTAATTCTCCCACTGATGGGAACTTCTGTCTGTCCCAAAACGATCTGTTCACTAACATCGGCGAAAACAGGCCCTGTTCCCCGGGCAATCACTTGATTTTCCGCAGGTTCCACAACTCTGGAAGATACCACACTTTCTTCCCAGTTACCGTTTTGGTCTTGTACTGCATGGATGGTTTGTTCTTCGACGCCGTTTTTTCCGGGAGAAATTTCTTTGGTGGTTCCGTAAGCCAGAGTATCGTCATCGACGTACTCTATTTGCGCCTCAATTTCCAGTGTCCTTGTATACTCATAGACAACTTCCCAACAAAGCTTCGGTTCCTCTCCACCGGTCAAAGTATCTACAGCGTCAGTCTCTGCCACAACAGCGTCGACATCAAGGACTTTTTCCTCAATTTCTACCTCTTCGCGGAATCCTTCGGAAAGAATTTCAGCATTATCCGCAGGGGCTTCGTCTTCTTCACGGGCTTCTCCCAGTACTTCCGTAGCAGTAGATTCATCCTTCACGGCAACGGTATCTTCTCCATCAATGACGATCACGGCAGCTTCCATCTCCAATTCCGTTGCTTTTTGCAATTTCTTTTGTCCTTGCTCTACTTCGGAAAATTCCATGTCACTGCGGCGAAAGCACCGCTCCAGTGAAACATCCTGTTTAAAATTAACAGAATCACCATAAACCTTCTTATTTTCATCGAGATAATGGTCTAAAATCATTTTGCCCTCTTTCTCACTTTTTATGTAGAGCAAAGGTTCACCATTGACTGTTACAGCATAAACCGTTTGGTAACTGAGACATAGCAAAGCAGTTGCCGCAAGAAAAAGTAACAATAAACAAAAAGCAATGGTACGTCTTTTAATGAAAATCACATGACACTTCCTTTCTTAAATTTTCTTCACTATACCATTGTAGAAAAACAAATTGCAATGAAAACCGTACCCCTCATTTCGACATTCCGACAAAATTCTCATCTTTAAAACCCCTGCTCAAAGCGTTAATCATTGTTTCATTCTCCGCAGAAGACTCCATATTCCCCAGGAATGCAGGCACTGAGTCAAAGGCCAAAAACTTTCTTTTACAACGCCAACGGCACACTTTCATCAATCTTCGACAAAGAGAGAAAAAAGAAGTCGTTTTGCGCCTCATGCCAATTGTATGCCGCAAATCGATGATACTGCTCGAATTTACGCAAAAAACCGTCGCGGAGGAGCTCTCTCCGCGACGGTTTTTTCTTCTATGATCCATAAAATTTATGATTCTTTGCAGACGTCAACCCAAGCCTCTGCATTCGAGAATTGCATCAGCTCGTCACAAGTCATCTCTACGGCTGAATTGGAAGAGCCTGCTGCGGGATAAACTGAATCAAAACGTTTCATTGAATCATCCAAATAGATTTTAACGCCTTGTTTTACGCCAAAAGGACAAACACCGCCTACCGGATGGCCTGTCATTGATTCCACCGCATCAAGAGATAGCATTTTAGCCTTTACACCAAAGCAATTTTTAAACTTTTTATTATCAATTTTCATATCTCCTGCCGTAACCACCAGAATACATTCATCTCCCACCGCAAAAGAAAGAGTCTTTGCAATACGGGCAGGCTCGGTGCCCACAGCTTCCGCAGCCAATTCCACCGTGGCGCTGGAGGTTTCAAACTCCATCACGCGATCGTCGACGCCAAACCGAGCAAGATATGATTTTACATTTTCCACTGACACGTTCCTTCCTCCTTGTCCGTCTGTAATAACAGTAAACATTGTAACCCATTTTATCTCAAAAGGCAACCGGAAACCGCAATCATCCGCAGTAAAACATTACATTCCCATCATTGGATAGAGACGTCCTCGTTTTTTCAGAACGAAATAAAAAATCACGCAAATCAGAGCAGAAAGAATTGACCCATAAGGCGCCGCCAGCCCCATAGGGAAGAGGGATGCAGGAAAGACCTGTGCCGCCAAATACGTTCCGGGAATTCTCACGAACATGATGGAAATAAGATTATGAAAAAATGAAACGCCGGAATGACCACAACCGCAGTAATAACCGCTGAAACAAAAATGAATTCCCGCAAAAACACAATCAAGGGCATAAGCGCTTAAATATTGGCAACCGTAAATGATCACATCGGGATCATCGGAAAAAAGTCGCAACAGCGTTTCCGGAAAAAACCAACAATATGCACTTACGATAATCCCATAAGCCAAACAAATGGCAAAACCATAATTAAGTGTTTTCCGCACTCTGACAAACTTCCCCGCACCGATGTTTTGAGCAGTCATGGCAGAAATAGATGAAAGCATCGACGACGGCACTAGGAATAAAAAACTGATGATTTTCTCCACAATGCCAACGCCGGCGGCAATAGTAACTCCTCGTGTATTGGCAATCACGGTAATTAATAAAAACGCCACTTGAATCAGGCCGTCTTGCAATGCAATGGGGCCGCCAACCACGGTAATTTCTTTTAAAACAGCGGCTTTAGGACGAAAACTTTCTTTATAAAAAGGAAAGCCGAGGGGACGGCGACGAAGCCAAAGCAGAGCGCAGCCCACACTCACCGCTTGGGCCAAAACCGTCCCCCAAGCCGCGCCAACAGCCCCCCAATGAAAACCTCCGATCAACAGAAAATCCAAAACAATATTGACAAAACAGGCGATCGCCACAAATACCATTGGAGTTTTGGAATCACCTTTTCCGCGAAAAATAGAACTGATCACATTGTAAGCTACGACAAAGGGAATTCCAGCAAAACAGATTCGAAGATATTGGATCGTCTCCTTCATCGACTCCGGCGGCGTCTGCATCAATCCTGCAATCCCGTTGGTGCAGATCAACAACAATACCATACAAATCAAAGCAAAACAGGCAAAAAACGTTACGGAGTTCCCAATGGTTTTGGCCGCCCGTTCTTGATCCTTCTGGCCCACGGCAAAGCCTATGCGGACTGTCGCTCCCATGGCCAGCCCCACAATCATCACTGTCAACATATGCATCACCTGGCTACCAATGGAGACTGCAGCCACAGTGGCAGTTCCGTTATATAAACCAATGACAAAAAGATCTACCAAACCATAGAGGCTCTGCATGAAATATGACAAAAAGTAGGGCAAAGAGAAGGAAATTAGCCGTCGAAAAAGATTGCCCGTTGTAAGATCATAAGACATTATAAGATCACCACCAAAAGAAAAAGAGCAAAATTTCAGGTTCTGAAATCTTACCCTGTAAAATCGTTAAAAAATTCATCATCAATATTGAATTTAGCACATTTTATAAATCTTTGTCAATACAAGGATTTTATGATATCACTGTGAACGTTGGATTTTATACCTTTTTCATCAATAGAGTTCGTTGATCAATCCCATGACAATGCTGCCATGATTGATGAGAGAAATTTAACCATTTATTATGAGAGCCCCCTTCTGCCGGGAGAAGGAGGCTCTATGATCAAATATAGATTAGAGATCCAGCAGAACGGAAATCATTTTAGCAGCTTCCGCTCTTGAGGCATTGCCTTCCGGATCAAAAAGGTTACCGGGTCTACCATTGATAATGCCTGCCTGCTGCATTGCTGTCACCTCTGCTTTGGCCCATGCTGCAATTTTACCATCATCGACAAAAGTCACCGCTTGATTGCTTTTCGGTAAGTCGATTCCTTTATAGTCGGCATAGCGTTTAATCATCACGGCCATTTCCTGACGAGTAATTTTGGCATTGGGAGCAAAAGTGGTTTCAGATTGACCTTTTACAATACCATTTTGATAAGCCCAGTTAATATTAGTTTCTGACCAGTGGCCTTTACTGTCAGCAAAATTTGAAGTACCTTTATATTGACTCAAATCATCCTGAGATGCATAAGCTAGTATTTTTGCAAATTCTCCACGTGTGATGTTGCCGTCAGGATCAAAAATAGTATCACTTCTTCCGTTCAAGATCCCCTGCCCTGCTAAGTCGTAAACAAACGGCGCAAACCATGCGTTGTCAGGAACGTCTTGGAATTTGGTACTCGATTTATACTGTGCGGTGATTGTTACAGCGCTATCTGGCATTGTAAACATGCCATAAACTTGAGAACTTAACTCTCCTGTAGCAATTTCAAGACTCGGTGTACTTTTCCAACCAATAAAGTTTTCTTTGGGAGCAAGAAGCTGGATCGTTTCTCCGGGTTCTGCCTTGGTCTTCGAGACAATGATTTCATTACTTACGGAGATTTTATAAGATGGCAGCGCAGGTTTTTCCCAAGATAGAACAGGATAACCATTGTTAATATTGTATCCATCAGCAACAAAGAACTCGCCTTCGCCACCATTGAGGAAAGTAATAAACGCCGACGTCTTCATATTTTCGGAAGTGCCATAATAAATTTTGTGTTCGTAGGCGCTCATATCTCCGCCAATCCCAGGAGTTGCCCCTTGCAGGTAACAACAATTTAAAACTCCGGATATATCCGTTGCAAAACCCACAATGCCTCCAGAAGAACCGGATTTTCCTATTTCTCCGATATTATAGCAGCTTATCACCAAAGACTCTCGAGCCGAGCATCCGACGATTCCACCAACGGCTCCTTGTGATACGGTTATAGTTCCTATATTATAACAATAAAAGATTGAAGAGGAACCTTCAATAACACCACAAATTCCACCATTAAACGAGGCCTTTTCTTCGTTTGTATTTGTATCTGAAACGATCCCTTTGTTGCAACAAGAAGCAACTACAGATTCTCCTGATAATCCACCTACAAGACCACCGCTGGGCCCATATCCGATAACAGTACATTTATTGTAACAGTTGGTAATAGAGGTATCCAGAGCGCTGCCTACAATGCCACCTGCCCTGCTTCCTCCGTTAATTTTACCTTCAATGCCAAGATTCTCTATCAATGCTCCATCGGTAAAAGCAAACAATCCCGCAAGACTTGTCGAAGATTGAACAACATAAAGGCCTTCAATTCTGAAACCTTGCCCATCAAATACCCCATGATATGGATTTGTCGATGTTCCGATAGGTGTCCAAGTTTCAAAATCTAAATCAATGTTCGCCATTAAATGGCCGTTTAAGGTTGTTTCCCCTTTGTTAACTCTATCACGAAATGTTTCTAAATCTTCAACATCCATAATGGGAAAACTATCTTCGACCGAAACAGACGATGGTTGTTCTTCCGTAGCAATTCTGTCAGCATAGTCAGGAAATTCAGAAACAACTACTTGCCCGGTCTCCAAAGGATTACCAACAAAAGAATTTTCACCTTCTTGACCAATAGCTTCCTGCATTTTATCCTGTATCTGTTTTTGGACATCTGCAGCAAAAGCACTGGATGAAAAACACGGCAAGAAAGCGACAACAACCAAAAATGTTAGTTATTTCTTTATGATAATACCCTCCGTATAAAAAATTGATAATTTCAACATAAAAATACCAAATCCTTCTATTTTTTACACAAATAGTAAACTTTTGCCATATCCTGTAAGACTATTGGTATTTTACAATAATCACAAATAGAGGTTTTATATAATGCATCTTTTGTTACATCAACTGGTCCCAAATCCAATGCCCGTATTTCCAAACAATCACGTTTCCATCATGATGCAACCATGCAGAGCCGCTTCATTATTCATGAGGGTGATGACAACCGCTACTTCATTGTACACCATAAGCCGCAACTTGATTTACACAAAGGTACGGGCATT
>CAJFVQ010000023.1 GCA_904420535.1 Candidatus Cryptoclostridium obscurum | reverse complement strand
TTTCTCATTGTCATCGTCGCCATCGGCGTCCTTATTTTGGTAGTACTGAATGTTTTCAGCATTCGCGAAAGAAAGTACGAAATCGGGGTTCTTACCGCCATTGGCATGAAAAAATCCAAGGTAGCTTTCATCTTTATTACCGAAATTCTCATTGTTACTATCGCCGCGGTCATCATCGGCAGCGGAGTTGGCGCGGCGGTCTCCGTTCCCGTAGGCAACGCCCTTTTAGAAAACCAAATTACATCCCAAGAGCAAACCGCCTACAATCAGCAGCAAGCCTTTGGTCGTGAAATGCCGAGTTTTGACGGAACGATAGCAGAACCGCCCCAGGAAGCGGAAGGCAACGGGATCAGCGCCGTCACCGAAATTTCCGCCGCCGTCGACGGCGAAATCCTCGTCAAACTGCTAGGGATCTGCGTCGTCCTCGCCATAGCATCGGCGGCGGTCTCCGTCGGAACGATTATACGCTACCAACCCCTGAATATTCTCGCCAATCGCGATTAAGGAGGAACATACAGATGACAGAAAACGCTACTTTGAAAATGGAGGACGTGTCCTTCGCCTACGGTCAAAACCAGGTATTGAACCACATCAACTACGAATTTTCAGCCGATGCCATCGTAGGCAAATCCGGCGCCGGGAAGACCACCCTGCTTTCGTTGTTGTCGGGTCTTACCCACCCCACCGGCGGACGCATTCTCTGCAACGAAAAGGATCTCCGTAATATCAACCCTTACGATTATCGTAGAAAATATGTGGGCGTTATTTTCCAAAGTTTTAATCTTCTCACTAAGTTGACTGCCGCGGAAAATGTGGAATTATCCATAGATATCGCGAAATATCCCTGTACTAATAAGAAAAAGCGAAGCTATGAACTGCTGGAATCGGTGGGAAGCCGACCGCCGGGTTTTAAAGCTCTCCGGCGGCCAGCAACAGCGAGTAGCCATTACCAGAGCGCTTTCCTACGAGCCGGATTTTATTCTGGCTGACGAACCCACAGGGAATCTTGATGGAGAGACACAAAATGAGATTATGGCCATTCTCCGCGGTTTGGCGGCGGCAGGGAAATGTATCATCATCGTCACCCACTCGCCTTCCGTGGCTCAACAGGCTGATGTTATTTATCGGCTGACTCCAGTAGAAGCAGTATGATATTATAATTCTACAATCCCTCCCTACAACGGAAAACCCCCTATTCTCATCAGAGAACAGGGGGTTATTTTTCTTTTTGATTATTTGGTTCTTAAGACTTTAAAGGAAGCGTAAGATATAAATAATCTTTACGATCTTTTCCTTCCATTACCATAGGTGTACTGGGACCGGTAAATTTCATTACCATGGTCTCTTCTTCCAGAACGTTTAACACATCCAACATGTAACGGGAATTGACCACCACTTCAATGTCTTGCCCCTCTTGAAATACAGGAATGGATTCGTGAATTTTTCCCACTTCCACATTTTGGGTGTGAACAGCCAAAGTTTCGTTTTCCAAAATCAACCTCGCTTTGCCGGCGCGATCTCTGAGTTGATCTTTCACCATAATAGAAGCCCGGTCCAAGGTAGCAAGGAAATGGCGGACATCAATTTCCACCGAAGCCACAAAACGGCTTTCCTCGGGAATCACAGAATGATAATTAGGGAATTTTCCATCAATTAAACGGGAGATAAACAGGATATTTCCCACCGAAAAACTCACCTGGTGATTGCCGATAACAACTTCTACGGTTTCATCATCTTCCGCTGCTAATTTGGAAATTTCCCGTAAAATTTTTGCCGGAATCAATACTGAAGCGGTATCTTTTTCTCCCGTCGGTTCCCAAAAAGTATTTTTTAAAGCCAAACGATGGGTATCGGTGGCCACCATCCTAAGATTTTTTCCTTCAATTTCAAAGAGAACCCCGGTAAACGCCGGCCGGCTTTCATCCAATGCGCTGGCAATAGAGACTTCTTTGATATCTTTTTGAAATACCTCCAAATCAAAACGTCCGGCAACGTCGCCATTGACTTGGGGGAAGGCAGGAAATTCTTCCTGATCCAAACCGTTGATGGTAATTTCTGAGCCGCTGTAACGGATATAAACAGTGTAACCTTCAGTAAAAAGGGTTACTTCTTCTGAAGGAAGTTTTTTGGCAATTTCTAAGATATAACGAGCCGGCACAATGATACTTCCCTCTTCTTCAATGGTAATATCGTGTTCCCGATATTCGATGGCAATTTCCATATCTGTCGCTTTAAAAGTGAGAACTCCTTCTTCGGCAATGAGCAAAATACCGCTTAATGCAAAGATGGTATTTTTTGTAGAGACGGCACGGTAAACCCCTTGAAGTCCCCTGAGAAGACTTTCTTTTTCACATCTAATTTTCATAACGTTCTCCTTGATTATAATATTAATATAAAATAGATAATAACAATAATAAGGGCTGTGAATTTATGGACAAAGCAATAAAAGACCTGTATTTTGCCGTTTTTTGTCTATGAATCGATCTTGGACAAGTTATGGACGAAATGAGGATGAAATTACCGATATTTTGGCATAAAATTTCAATCCGCAGCGGTATTTGTGAATTCTTTGTGGGATGTTGATAACCTTTGTCCGCAAATGTGATTTCATGACAATGTGATCTGTTTTATGATACAATGGATCTTTGGATGATTGATTGCCATAACCATAGCAAGTCAAATTTTTTTGATAAGATTGGTGATTTCCTCTACATATTTTTTTGTTTTTATGTCGTGGCTTACTTGTTTTTCAATTTCATTTTGTGCGTGCATTACCGTGGAATGGTGCCGGTTTCCAAACTCCGTGCCAATTTCCTGAAAGGTGAGATCAGTGAACTGACGGCATAAATACATTGCGATTTGACGGGGGAATGCAATGGAATTATTGCGTTTACTTCCTTTGAGATCCTCAATTCTGATGTGAAAATACTGGGCTGTTACCTGCTGAATTGATTCGACGGTAATGGGTTTGCGCTTGTTTTCCGCCACAATATTTTCCAAAGCTTTGGCAGTCAGTTCCAAAGTGATTTGAGAGCCGTTAATTTTGGCAAAGGCCACAACCCTGTTGAGGGCGCCTTCCAAAGCGCGAATATTGGAATCCACTCGGTTGGCAATATAGAATAAAGGTTCGTCTCCTTGGACATAGATATTTTCGTTTTTGGCTTTGTTTTTTAAAATAGCAATTCTCGTTTCCAGATTGGGTGGCATCAATTCCGTAGTGAGCCCTCCGCTAAAACGGCTGATGAGTCGATCTTCCAAATTGGCAATTTCATTGAGGGGACGGTCCGCACTTAAAACGATTTGTTTATTTCCTTCGTACAAAGCATTAAAGGTGTGAAAAAATTCTTCTTGGCAACTATCTTTTCCTTCAAAAAATTGAATATCGTCGATGAGAAGTGCGTCATAATTGCGGTATTTTTTCTGAAATTCTTCGGTGGTTTTATGGCGGATGGCAGTAATCCATTCATTGATAAATTGTTCCGAAGAGAAATACCCTACGTTGGATTGGCGGTCGTTTTCAGTAATAAAATTACCGATTGCTTGCATGAGATGAGTTTTTCCCAATCCCACTCCACCAAAAAAAAGCATGGGATTGTAACCGCGTCCCGGAGCTTCAGCCACAGCCATGGCAGCGGCGTGGGCAAAACGGTTATTATCGCCGACGACAAAAGAATCAAAGGTATATTTGGGATTGAAAATACTGGGGCTGACAAAGGGGCGTTCCGGTGTGGGAGGTGCCGGTGTTTTCAATTCTTCTTCCTCATCTTCTTTGGTATAACTGTAAGTGCCGTCTGGATTGGTAACTACAATGACAGCTTTTGCAACGCTGCCATTGGAATGTTTTCGCAAATATTTTTGAATCAGGTCTTTATAATTATTATCTACCCAGTCTCGAATAAAATAATTGTGGGCATCCAAAAATAGACTTTGATTTTTAAAATCAACGACGTCAAGAGGTTCTAGCCAAGTATTGTAACTGTTTTTTATAATCGTTTCATTGTCTCGGATGAGTAAAAGAGTTTCTCTCCAAAAGCGGTTCCATTGTTCTAAAGAATTGGCGGGATCTGTCAATTGTATTACCTCCTATGATTTGAACCGGGGAATCATGAAAAACGAGTGAAAGGAAAATAAAATCCCCGGATTGATGCAAGATCTTTTATGCAGTTTTTACATCTCAAATAGCGGAGAAATCAATCTTTTGCTTTTATGGCAAATTATCACCGTTTTCTTTCTATTTTTATGATCAGTGAAAAGATTGCCAAAAATCAATGGTAACATAAAAAATAATCATCTGATCTTTGATTTTCATGATCCTTGTCAAGATTCAAAAGATCTCAGAAGATTACAAAGAAAAAGTACAAAGAAATGATTTTGATTGGATTTTTAGTTTAGCAAAATTTGCGAAAAAAGACAAGTTCGGTTATCCACATCCAAAGGATGAAAAATTTTTTAATGTGGGTTTTTCAAAAAGTTAAAAGTGAATAACTGAAAAATTAATTTTAATATATAATATAGGAAATAATTTTTTCATCAATTATGGATAACTTTGTGGATAACTATTTTTGGCGAATTTTGCGGACTTGTGGATGATGCTGTTGTCTCAAGATGATATATATATTGTAGTGATAAAACTTGGGCATTCGTGGGCAATCTGCGGATAAAGAAAATGATTTTGGAATCACTGGAATCATCGAAAAAGGGTTGTCCGCAAATTTTGGAAGGATAATAAAACCTGAAAATCTTTGATAAGATCATCCACATCATTTTGAAGATAAATCGTGAATCGTCCCATTTTTTCCCGGAAAAAAGGAAAATGACTTTAGGTAGCGAATCAAAAAGAAGAGAACAAAATCAAAAGAATGCAGTGAAAGGTATTATGATTTTAGAACGCTTGACCTTGACCAATTTTAGAAATTATCGCGGATTTGATTTGGAATGGAGTCCCGGCGTGAATATGATTTGGGGCGCCAACGCCCAAGGAAAAACGAATCTGCTGGAAGCCATTTATTTTCTCAGCGCTTACAGTTCTTTTCGCCCTGGTGTTGTCGGGGAAATGGTAGGCAAAAGCGGTGATTTTTTTTATGTAGGCGGTGATTTTATCAGCGGTGGTCTCAAACATACGGTAAAAGCCGGCTATTCCCTGCGGAAAAAGTATGCCTTAAAATTGGATGGCAATGTGAAGCGACGATTAGGCGATATGATCGGTGTTTTAAATGCCGTGGTTTTTTCTCCTGATGATCTCTTTTTGATGAAGGGCAATCCCGAGGAACGGAGACGGTTTCTTGATGGTGAGATTGCCCAGATGTCGCCTCAAAGCTACGCTGTGTTTCAGCGATATCATAAAACCCTGCGGCAGCGAAATAATCTTTTAAAAGAATTGCGCGACGGCGGCGGCGATAGTGCTGTTCTTGCAGCTTTTGATCGACAGTTGGCGGAAAGCGGCGGTTATATCCTTTGGAAACGAAAGGAAGCTTTGGACCGCCTCTTGCCTTTGACCCGTTTGGCTCACCGCCGCATTACCGATGGCAGAGAAGAATTGATTTTAAGTTATGTAGGGGGTTTTGATTTTTTAAAGGAATCAGAGCTGCGTCGATTTTCTTTGGTTCAATGGCAAGATACTTTTTACGATGTGTTACAGGATCTTCGCAAGGAGGATATCCGTCGTGGTACGACGACTTTTGGCCCCCATCGAGATGACATTTCCTTTACTGTAAATGGAGACGATGTGAAAAAATTCGGTTCCCAAGGTCAGCAGCGCACGGCGACGTTGGCATTGAAAATTGGAGAATTGGAATTGATGAAAGGGCAGCGGGGAGAATACCCCATTCTTTTACTGGACGATGTTCTTTCCGAGCTGGATCAGGACCGTAGGACCGCCTTGATCGGCGTGGTGAATGAGAAAATCCAGACTTTTATCACCGGTACCAAAGAACAAGACTTTATTCATCGATTCCTTCACAACGGCAATGGACTTTCTATTCAAATTGCCGGAGGTGTGGTATTATCTTCGAAAAGCGTATAATTTAAAAATAGTATCATATGGGATGTAGGGCGTTGATAAAAATCCTTGAAGGTAATTTTATGATAGGAGAAAGTCCGTCCTATACTTAAAAGTAATAACATAGATTCACAGTAAAAAAGCCGGTTTTTACATGGATGGTATGTTATAAAACAGCGTATTTCATGATAAATGATATCTCAATCTCCTATAGAAAATATATTATGAAATGAATGGAAAGCAGCAAAAGATTGGTTCGTGATTTTGTTTTT
>CAJFVQ010000022.1 GCA_904420535.1 Candidatus Cryptoclostridium obscurum | reverse complement strand
TCGTGCCTTCGTGCCTTCGTGCCTTCGTGCCTTCGTGCCTTCGTGCCTTCGGCAACGGAACCATAAAAGGAGATGACAGTTGATGTGGATTCTTTTGGCGGTCTTTTCTGCAATTTTCGCGGGACTCACTTCTATTTTGGCGAAATGCGGAATCCGGCAAACCGATTCCGATGTGGCCACTTTTTTGCGCACGATTGTGGTGTTGATTTTTGCCTGGCTGATGGTGTTTATCGTAGGATCGGCCCATACCATTGGTGATATCAGCTTCCGTTCCATGGTATTTCTTATTTTATCGGGTCTGGCCACCGGCGCCTCCTGGCTCTGCTATTTTAAGGCTCTGTCTCTTGGGGATGTTAATAAGGTCGTTCCCATTGATAAATCCAGTACCGTATTGACGGTTTTATTTGCCATTGTGATCTTGGGAGAAACTCAGTCTCTCGTCGTGCAATTGGGAGGAGTGGTTCTCATTCTGATGGGAACCCTTATGATGATTGAACGGAAGGAGTCTCACGGGGATCAACAGGAGGGAAAACGTTGGCTTCTTTATGCGGTGTTATCGGCGGTATTCGCAGCCCTTACAGCAATTCTGGCGAAAATTGGCATCGACGGTGTGGAATCGAATTTGGCCACAGCCATTCGCACGGGAGTCGTGCTGATCATGGCCTTTCTTATTCTTGTGATTAAGGGAAAACAGCGAGAGATTGTTTCCACCAACCGCAAAGAATTGGTATTCATTATACTGTCCGGTATTGCCACCGGTGCTTCCTGGCTGTGTTACTACCGCGCAATCCAAATGGGAATCGTAAGCATTGTAGTACCCATTGATAAGTTGAGTATCTTGGTTTCCATTGCTTTTTCTAGGATTGTATTCAAGGAGACCCTTACCCCGCGGGGACGATGGGGCTTGTTACTGATTGTTGTGGGCACACTGCTCATGGCGATTTTTGTTCATTAGCATGATCATAAGGTTGATTTCCCTTTTGTAGAGGTTTAAAATGATGATAGAACATAGAAATAAAAGGGGGGATTTTATGACAATGACGGAAAAAGAAAAAGCCGAAGCAGGTGTGCTTTACAATAATAAATATGACGAGGAGCTGGTAGCGGAACGGATGGCCTGTAACGATCTGTGCCATGCGCTGAATTTGCTGAAACCCTCTCAACTGGCGGAGCGTGAAGCGATTCTCCGCCGCTTATTCGGGGCGGTGAAAGGAGAAATTGAAATTTCGACTCCCTTTTATTGTGATTACGGTTACCACATTGAAGTCGGTGAACGCTTTTATGCGAACTATAACTGCGTGATTCTCGATGAAGCGCCGGTGATTTTTGGCGACGATGTTTTTATCGGTCCCCACTGCGGCTTTTATACGGCGGGACATCCCATTGATTTTGTACAACGGAACAAAGGCCTGGAGTACGCCCTCCCCATCAAAGTGGGAAATAACGTTTGGTTTGGGGGAAATGTTTCGGTTTTGCCCGGCGTTACCATTGGCGACGATGTGGTCATCGGCGCGGGAAGCCTCGTCAATCGGGATATCCCTTCAGGTGTGATTGCCGCGGGAAATCCCTGCAAAGTCATTCGTAAGATCTCCGATACTGATCGAAACAGGTATTTAAAATAATAGGAAAGAATATAACAAGGACTCCGTCTATGGACGGAGTCCTTGTAGTTGCGATTAAAATTCTTTTCTTGCGTAAATTCTAAGAGAAATCATCATAGAAATTATAAAGCAAACAACACCGCCTAAAGGCGCGATCCACTGGAGATTTTGGAGCAAAAAAGAGTGGTTGGAACGCTGGAATACGTCCCCAATCAGGAAGGATAAACTCACCGCAAGGAGCACGATGAGAATCAGGAAGAGACGTCCTTTTTCTACACCGAATTTGTACATGAGCGGTAGCATGAAGGCGATCATCACTAGGGCCGCACCGCCGATGGCCGCCACCACCGTTAGCGTGGCGCCAATACTGCCATCCTGGGCAAGAAAAAAACGCAGAATGAAATTGACAATTACCGAAGCCACCGTGAAGATCAGAGCCAGGAGATAACGGCTCAGCGCCAGGGCGCGGCGGGAAACCGGCAATGTCAACGCATAGCCTTCCCAGCCGCATTGGCTGTCGTAAGACAATGTCGTCAAAGGCAATACAGCGCAAAATACGCTGAGAGCTCCGCAGAAGAAATCCACCGAGGAAAGGTAACCGCAAAACAGACCAAAGGCCAAAAACCAAAGGCCAAAGAACCAGAGAGAACGTTTTAAAACAGCGAAATCTTTATAAATTAGTCCCAGCATTTTTTCTCCTCCTTATAGTGAAATACCATGATGTCTTCTAGGGAAATCCGTTCCATGGGGAAGGCGGGATTCACCTGATCCCGCAAGACCAGGGCTTCCACACCAAATTGGTGGCGGCGGATCCCTTTGACGGCCTGAGGAGGCAAATCGCTCAAGCGTTCTTCGTCGCAGCGCACCAGGGCGTAAGACTCCAGAAGCGCGTCTTTTTCCTGGCAAAATTCCAGTTTACCCTTGTGGATCAAGGCAATATAATCGCAAATTCGTTCCAAGTCACTCACAATGTGAGATGACATAAATACGGTGTGGTTTTCATCCATCACAAAATCGCGAAAGATGTCGAGAATTTCATCCCGTACCACAGGATCGAGACCGCCGGTGGCTTCATCCAAGATTAGAATCTCTGCATGGTGGGAAAGGGCGGCGGCAATGGAAAGCTTCATGCCGGTGCCGCGAGAAAGTTCCTTGATTTTCTTTTTAGGATCAATGTGAAATGTACGAAGATAGTGTTGGAACGCTCCCTGTTCCCAGGAAGTATAAAAACGTGCCATGGCGTTTCCCAAAGATTCCACGGTCAAAGGGGCGGGAAAGCAACATTCGTCGGGGACATAGCCGATCTTTTCTTTTAGCGATCTTGGCAAATGCTGGGCGTTTTCTCCGAAAAGGCGGATTTCACCGCTGTCTATGGCGATCAAATTCAAAATCGCTTTGATCACTGTGGTTTTTCCTGCGCCGTTTTCGCCAATAAACCCCATGACGCAGCCTCGGGGCAGGGTAAGGGTTACTTGATCAAGGGTGAAATCATCGTAGTGTTTCACAACGTTATGAAGTTCCAAAGCATGTTCCATGTTATTCACCTCGATAGATTATCGTCATAAGTTCCATCAGTTCTTCCAGAGAAAGACCAAGCTCTTTCCCTTGGGCAACCAATTCCTCCATGGTCTGTTCCAGTTCTTTTTGACGGGCTTCTTTCAACAATTCTGTATCGGTACCTGCTACGAAACTGCCTTTGCCTGTCATGGAGACGATAAAACCGTCCCGTTCCAGTTCCTCATAAGCCCGCTTTGTGGTGATCACACTGATTTTTAGTTCTTTTGCCAGCAGGCGCATGGAAGGAAGGGCGTCCCCCTCCTTGAGCGTGCCGTTCAGTACCATCCCTTTGATCTGGCGGGCAATCTGTTCATAGATGGGAACTGTGCCATCATTGGTAATCTGGATGTTCATAGTTCACCTCTGGAGTTTTATTGTATATATTAATTATATACAATATTTACGATATGTCAACCCTTTTTAAAATAAAAAATCCCTTGCCTTATGACAAGGGATCTGTTTTGTTACCGGCAGTTTAATGCGGCGACGATTTTTTCGATGGTATCTTCTGCTGTATCGGTAGGGGCTTCTTCTATAACAAAATGGGCGTAATGTTCATAAAGAGGCGTCCGTTCGTGGTAAAGTTCTCGCAGAGTTTGTCCCTCTCGCAAAACAACACCGCGGTTTTTGATGTTGCGTAAACGGAGACGAAGCGTTTCAAAGTCCAGTTTTAGATAAACGATGGTGCCGATTTTCTGCAGGTGTTCCATGGCTTCTTTTCCGTAAACAACGCTTCCCCCGGTGGCAATCACGGAGCGTTCCGCTTCAATGGCGCTGTTGACGCGGTTTTCAATGGCAATAAATCCATCAACGCCTTCAGCGGCGATGATTTCTTCTAAAAGTCGCTGTTCCTGCTCTTGGATAAGGAGATCCGCATCGATGAAACGATAGCCCAAGATTTTTGCTAGGATGACGCCAATGGTGCTCTTGCCCACAGCGGGCATGCCGATAAGTACGATATTGTTTGGGTTCATATGTTTTTCCTTCCAATGGATCATGCTTTGTCGCATTTACTTATGAACCCATTATACAACTTCTCGCAGGAAGGGGCAATCTTTCTATATTTATTTTTGGGAATGATTGTCTGCAATTTTGAAAGCGGCACGGAACCAATAAAGATTATGAGATCATGGTGAAAGTTTGACCATCGATTTCCACGGTTAGACATTGCGTCTACGAATTACACCGCAGGCAATCATTTTACCGGAATTTCCCGAGGGTTGGGACGTAAAATCATCGGCATTTTCATGGACGATCACAGTTCTTCCTAGAATCTCTTTTACCGTAAACCGATCGCTGAGAAAAGCGCTCCAGGCTTTGCCGGATCTTGTGGCGAACAATGGCATTAGATCTCCGGCATGGGCGGGATGAGGACAATCCTCAGGATTATAATGTCCGTCGACATTGGCAAAATTGTTTTCACAATCCATACCACTGTGAATATGAAAACCGTGAATCCCACTGACACAGGGAGCGCAAGGCAATGTAAGACCGTGAATCTCCGCCACAACGAGAACTCCTTCTTTTCGTTGATAAAATTTTATGATCCCCCGCAGTTCTTCATGGTCCGGATCCCCTTTGATCGTCGCCTTGGCGTCGGCTCTCCGATTTAAGAGCAGTTCTGCGAAGTAATGCGTTAGTTTTTTCTTCGACATGGTGAAATCCTCCTTTTTCAAAGTGTATGCCAAAAGAGGCGCTCCATGCATAAAAGTTTTTGCATTTTACAAAGAAAAACTTAGGGCGACTGTTTTCAAAAACATCGATCTTTTTGACGAAACAGAACTGGAATTCTTTGCTCCCGGTTTTGGAAATTTTATGGATTTTCAACTTTCTTTTTCCGTTCTTTTGTGCTACACTGGGCATCGTGGTTTGAAGAATGCCACGTTAGAAATGGAATTTTTCCGGTGATAAGTACGGCTTATTCAGTGTTGATTCCATTGTTTTTTATGTTCTACGCTTTATTTGGAGGGGAATATTATGAAAAAAGCAGCGCCTTTTTTTGTGATTGTCGCCGCTGTTTTATGGGGCGTGATGGGGATTTTTGTCCGTCATTTGGAAAGATTAGGGCTGGGTACCATGGAAATCGTGGCAATTCGCGTTGCGGTTACCGCCTTGATTTTAATGGTATTTTTGTTATGTTATGATCGAAAATTATTGAAAATAAAATTGCGGGATCTTTGGCTGTTCCTAACCAACGGTCTGATCAGCGTCATATTATTTAATTTTTGTTATTATAAGGCGATGTCCCTGACGTCTCTTTCCGTGGCGGCGGTATTGATCTATACATCGCCGATCATGGTAATGATCATGTCGGCTTTTCTCTTCAAAGAGCGAATTCATGCTCAAAAGGTCGCGGCCCTTTGCTGTGCCTTTGGCGGCCTCATCTTTGTTACCGGGGTTTTGGGGGATTCTGCTTCTATTTCTGTTTTGGGGCTTGGAATCGGTCTTTTGGCTGCTTTCGGCTATTCCCTTTACAGCATTTTGGGAACTTTGATGATGAAACGCGGTTACCATCCTTTGACGGTGACGGCCTATACTTTTTTTATCGCCAGCTTTGTGGTGGTTCCCATGAGTGACGTTCCCGCCATTGGCGTTGTGTTGTTTTCAAACGGGTGGATGTGGTCATATCTTTTGGCCTTTGCTATGGTCAGTGCTATTTTGCCTTTTTCTTTTTATACCGTGGGACTCGCCAATATGGAAGCCAGCAAAGCTTCGATTTTAGCTTCGCTGGAACCCGTGGTGGCCACTCTTGTGGGCGTTCTTGTTTTGCATGAGTCCATTTCTGTTTCCGCAGTCGTCGGCATCGGCATGGTGCTTGTGGCAGTGGTGCTGCTCAATATAAAGTTTCCCCCTGTTCTTGTTAGAAAGAAAGACTCAGCCTCGACGGTGAAACGGTCTCGGGAAATGGCAAAACAACACATTTAAAAGAAACAACCAATATACAATAATATGATATGAAACGATAAAAAGGATTCCCCAAGGCATGCCTTTGAGGAATCCTTTTTTATGACAGTATCAAACAATTTTTGCTCAACTACGGCCATATTTTCAGCTCCGAACAGGGGGTTAGCTTCAGTTGACGCGGCGGGCAGGGATTGGTGAACAATATCTCCCAAAGAATCCTATTTGGTTTCTCGTGCGACCTATCGTAACCTTGCCTTTTGGGGATTCTTTCTAAGGAACTTTCGAAACTTAAAACGATGATGATTCTTTGCGGCACCAAAGACTCTCTTTTGTTTTTCATGGGCAACATACAATCGATTCGTTTTGGGGCAATCATGAGGAATATCATATGCTTTCCCCATAAAAGATAATGGGGACCAATCAAAATTTTTATGTGTAAGATTTTCACCAGAAAATCAAATGGATTGTTTGGAAAATAGAACGGTTTTTCCATAGCGATCTCTCTGGTTGACATTTTAAAGGATTCATTTTATGATATAAAATACGGTATTCTACATTTTTGATTGAATTTTGACAGCAAGGAGCATTATGAGCAAAGGACAAGATCAGGTAAAAAAACTTATTTACGGCCGCACCATATTGACAGTGCTGTTCATCTTAATCCAGATTGCAGTTCTCATCTGGATTTATATTGTCATGCGCCAAAGGATCGTATGGGTTCACGGGGCATTTACCGCTGCCAGCCTTATACTCACTGTTTATTTGCTGAATACAAAGGGCAATCCCATGTACAAAATCGCATGGATTTTGCTGATTCTCACCGTTCCTGTCTTTGGTTCGCTTTTCTATCTTTTAACCCGTGTTGATTTCGGAACACATAAGATTCGTTATATCTACCAGCAGCGGACCACTGAGGGAAGTCTCTTTTTGGAGCAAAATCGCGAGGTTTTGAATCGACTTCAAGCCATAGACCCTCAAGCCGCTTCTACGGCAGTTTATTTAGAGGGACAAGGATATCCCATATACGACAATGGAACGGCGACGTATTTCCCTTTGGGAGAGGATAAATTTTCTGCCATGATTCCCCGGCTAGAACAGGCAAAGGACTTTATCTTTTTGGAATATTTCATCGTCAGCGAAGGCCGTATGTGGAATACTGTCGTCGAGATCCTGGAACGCAAAGCCAAAGAAGGGGTGGACGTCCGCATGATTTATGACGGCATGGGATGCTTGACGACGCTTCCTTATGATTATTTTGAGAAGTTGCGCCAACGTGGAATTCAATGTAAAGTTTTCTCACCCATTAAACCGGTGCTTTCCTCTTATCAAAACAATCGGGATCATCGGAAGATCCTCGTCATTGACGGAGAAGTCGCGTTTACCGGCGGCATCAATCTGGCCGATGAATATATTAATGAGAAAGAACGGTTCGGGCACTGGAAGGATACCGCGGTCATGGTGGAAGGTGACGCTGTACGCTGCTTTACCACCATGTTTTTGCAAATGTGGGGATTGACCACTCCCGGAGCGTTACACTTTGAAAGGTATTTACTGCCTTTGGCATCGTCGGAATCCTCCCAAGAAAACGGCTTTGTCATCCCCTATGGTGAAACGCCTCTGGATGACGAAAATACCGGGGAACAAGTTTATTTTGACATGATTCATCAGGCGACTTCTTACGTTCATATTATGACGCCTTATTTGATTCTCGATAACGAAATGGTAACGGCATTGACCCATGCCGCCCGCAGAGGTGTGGAAGTCCAAATCATTCTTCCTCATATTCCCGATAAACCCGCTGCTTTTTGGTTGGCGAAAACGTATTACAAGGAACTGTTAAAAAGCGGCGTGGAGATTTTTGAATATACACCGGGTTTTGTTCATGCCAAAGTTTTTGTCTCCGATGATAATAAAGGCACCGTAGGAACGATCAATTTTGATTACCGCAGTCTTTATTTGCATTTCGAATGCGGCGCCTATTTTTATGGCTGCGATATGCTGAAAGATATTGAAAAAGATTTCCAGGCGACTCTGACAAAGTGTCACCGTGTTACGGAAGAAGATTGTAAAAACCGGCCGCTGCTGCAAAAACTTTTCGGCTACATACTCCGTATCTTTGCACCACTGATGTAGTGTTTTGCCATGAAAAATGAAAGAATCTCTTGAAAAAGAATTTTAGACGACGAAAAAGCGACGATCATCGCGGAATGGATTTGTCGATGGATTTTCATTGCCAATTTTTCCCTGATATGGTATAATATGCCTACGTCCCACATAGAGAGACGTCTTAAGCAATGAGGAAAAACGAAAAAACTGATGGGTTTCGATTTCGAAACGTAAAAATGGTGAGAAAGGAGGATATGAGTGAAGAAGACATTATGGATTCTGACAACGGCTCTGATGGTGATGTTTTTTGCCCTTCCTGTTACAGTCTCTGCTGCGGAAAAGGGAAATCATGGTCCCAGCCTTACCAAAGGAACCATTACGTTTGAAGGGAAAACGATCAATGTTAAAAGTCCCGGTACGTACGATGTTACTGTTCCCTGTGATACGGAACAAGACGAAACATTCACTGTTGGCGTTTTTTTGACCTTTGGCAAAAATTCCGCCGGGGATTCCTTTACTTTCACTACTGAGGATAAAAAGGAAATTAAATCGTGGCCTTACGCGGCGCAACAAACCGTTTCCTTGAAAGATAAGAATGCGGTTTTTACTGTTTATGCAGTGAACCAATCCACCAAGGAAGAATATCAATTGCAAGTGATTGTGAAAGTGAAAAGCGTTCATAACTATGGGGATTGGATCGTGGTAAAGGAAGCCACTTGTTCTGAAAAGGGTGAAAAAGAGCGGGTTTGCCAGACTTGCGGCGATACCCAAAAGGAAATCATTGATGCTTTGGGGCATGACTACGGAGAATGGATCGTAGCAAAGGAAGCAGTCAACGGGAACGACGGGGAAGCATTGCGCGCCTGTCAGAGGGATGGCTGTGAATCCGTCGAAACCAGGGTGATTGATGCGGAAAAGACGCAGGACAACGATGGTAACAATGACGATAAAGAGACTGAGACTGGTACAGACGCGGAGAATAAGATAGAATCTCGCCCCGATGGCGGAGAGGAAGATACTAAATCAGAGGCAGCAGCCCCGGCGTCGGATGCTAACGAAGCAGAAGAAGGTTCTGTAACGGCTGTCGAAACGGTAGGACATGAACATACCTATGGTCCCTGGGTCGTAGTAAAGGAAGCTACCTGTACGACCAATGGCAGAGAAGAACGTACTTGTATGATGGAAGGTTGCATTGCGAAAGAATCTCGGATCATCGCCGCCTATGGTGAACATGAATGGGAAGACGATTATAGCGTCATCACAGAACCCACGTGCATGAAAACGGGGGTTAGAGCGATTCGCTGCAAGCATTGTAGTGAAGTAAAGGATCAAAAGATCATCCCCGCTTTGGGACACCAATGGGATGAAGGTAGGGTATTCAAATTCCCCACTGAGACCGAAGCAGGTGTACGGGAGTATTTCTGTGAACGCTGTGGCCATCGGGGAACTTCTGTTATTCCAATTGGAAGCACCTCCGGTGTACAACAGCAAAGAGTTTCAGCAACAACGCCTCATACTGGTGACGACAGTGTGCAAATGGCCATCTGTGCTGCCCTCATGGGATTGGCCTTGGCAGGGATCGGTATTACCGCTGCTCTGCGCAAAAAAAATGCCTGAGTTTGATCAATGTTCGTGATTTATTGAAATTTTGAAGCAATCGAAAAAGCGCTTTTTCATAATATGAAAAGGCGCTTTTTTTAGAACAGAAATCAAAAATAACAGTAAAAGTAAAATATGGGGTGAGCTTATCGGGCATATAAAGGGGAATGTATCTTGTTTGCGGTGTGATTCCAACGATCTATTTCGTTTGATGTGAATTTCTTCGGAATGTATGAGAGATCAAGATGGCGCCGCTGAATGGAGGCCCATTGTCATAAACAGCGGCACGGTGAAGGTGATCACGACGTGATCACATTGGATGGTCAGTCTGGTCATGCGGCAAAAATTTCTTTCATCTTCTGAAACAGTTATTAAAATTGTTATTGTATATTAGTATTATACTTATATATAGATAATAAGAATAGATGATTTTATGGGAAAGTAAAGCGGGTCAAATATTGTATTCGTCCTTTATCTTTTGGTCATGACTGCGGCCTTATGGCATATGGTGCAAACTGTCGCCGCGACCTGCGATTCTCTCTCCGTGATCTTTTGCAATGGGATTTTACTTTTTTATCGCGTTGCCGTCTACCTTTCCCGACGGATTTCTAGGCAACATCTCCTTATTTCTTTTCCCAACATAAAAGCAAAAGGGAACGCCCGCAAAAAAAGAAACCCCGAATCGATTCGGGGTTTCTTTCTTTGCGTATGGATTGTTACAAGGAGATTTAGAGAGTGCTTTTTTACAGATTTGCCGTCGCTTCTACAATGGAGGCGGCATCTTGGGGAACAATATCATTGGCCTTGTTGTAAAGATATTTGATCATATTTTTGCGGGTGATGATGCCGATAAAAATATCGCGATCATCTACCACGGGCACGAAGTTTTGTTCCATGGCATGGGCTACCAAATCATCAATGTTAGTGGAAACCTTTACCGGGCGGTAATCGGCGTGGCGGTGTACCTCACTGATGGGGCACTGTTCCGCGTCTTTTAAGGTCAATTCATGTTCATTCTTCAGGAACCAGAGGAGATCTCCCTCAGTGATAGCTCCCACATATTTCCCCTCTCGTGACAGCACGGGGATCGATGTATAACGGTGATGTTCCATTTTCTCCACCGTTTGCCGAAGGGAGTAGTCGTCGAAAATATAGGCAAGCTCATCTTTGGGAGTCAAGAAAAATAAAATATTCATAGGATCTCCTTTCTGAGTTTTCTTACCGTCCGCTGTCAATGCTCGATCCCGGTAGAGG
Source organism: Candidatus Cryptoclostridium obscurum (assembly GCA_904420535.1). Classification (GTDB taxonomy): domain Bacteria; phylum Bacillota; class Dehalobacteriia; order UBA7702; family UBA7702; genus Cryptoclostridium; species Cryptoclostridium obscurum. The sequence continues at coordinate 9,316 of CAJFVQ010000022.1, read as the reverse complement.
GCATAATTCATTTTATGCGACTCCAATATCAGAAATTCTTTCCTTCGATACCATGGAATCGAAAGGACGGACTCCTATTGCGATTTGGAGCGCCGTCCATCATTTTTCGATCAACGGATGACACCTATATTATACCATAGAATTGTGTCCATTTTCTATCGGATAAAAAGTTTTTTTATTCCGTACGCAGGCGGTCGGTGATACTTTCTTTAGCAAAATGGTTATAAGTAATCATAGGTACGACTAAGCAAATCACGAGGACCGCAGCGGAAACTGCCAGCAAGGGCAGGAAGGGGAAGGAATAGACAGCGTAATCCGCTTGTTCTCTGAAGAGCAGGAAGAGGACATATCCCAAGGCTGTGCCCACAGTCCATAAAAGTCCCAGAGAAATAACGGCATAGTAAGCGCCTTCGGTTAAAAGCATCTGTCGCATTTGTTTTTTAGTCATACCGATGCTTTCCATCATGGTCAATTCCCGTTTACGGCTGCGGGTGCCGCTGACCATGACATTGATGAAATTCATAATACCGATGACCGCCAGTACCAGAGCCATACCGCCACCGACGCCGTTCATGATGATTTTAAAAGTATCCAGGGAATCCCTGAGGCTTTCCCGAGAATTGATTTGGAGCCCTTCGGTGTTCTCCACGTAGTTTTGGATTTCTTCTGTAGCAGCTACTTCTTTGCTTTCTTCAATTTCCACGTAAACCACGTTCACTTCTTCGGCGATACCGTAAGTGCGGGCGAATTCTTTGGAGACGATGAGGGTGATCCCCTGTCCTTGCCCTTGCAGAGGGAAGGCCGAGAGATCAATGCCACCGCCGTTTTTGATGGTGGTTTCTGCGCCGGTTTCCTGGTTTTTTACGGCAAAAGTTTCCGGCAGCGTAAAATCTTCGCTGTAACTTCCTTGCACAAAGGCAAGCTCGCCTCGGTCAAAGGCTTCCCGTTCTTCTGTGGTAAGGTTGTTGCGGATGATGAGATAATCACTATCTACCCCCATCAGCGCCCCGTTCATGTTTTTCTTGGCTTCCTCAAAGGGGATATGGTAAGTATTTTCGATCCAACGGAGATAACTGTCGTATTCTTGGGAGTAAGTTCCTTCATAAAGAGTCAAAATGGAGTCGGAGACCTTTGTCACGCCGTCGACGTCATTCAGGAAGGCAAGCACGTCATCGTTGATGGCATCAGCTGTGTAAAAATTACCGTCTTCATCGACCATCATACTGTTGTTTATTTCTACAGGACTGTCGATTACCGAGTCAATATAGTTTTCCGTATCCATAGCTTTTACCAAGGTGATGATGAGGGAAAAAACCGTAAGCCCCAAAAACAGGGAGACGATGACCACAAAGGCACGTTTTTTATCGCGGAATACATTGCGAAACGCCATACGGCTGATTTTGCCGCCCTTGGAGGATCTGCGAATCTTCTTTTTCCCTACGGGGCCGGTGTAGCGGGTGGCTTCTACGGGAGAAATTTTTCCGGCCAGTTTTGCAGGGCGGTTAACGCTGATTAACACTGTCAACAAGGAGAAGACCGCTGCCAATAGGGGAATTAAAGGATACAGCCTTGGGTTATAGCTCACCATGCCGCCGCCCATGGCTTTTACGACAGCAGGTAACGCCCATTGGCCCAGCAGAATTCCTGCGCCAATCCCCAAGGGAATAGAGAAAATGCAAAGGAACAAGGCTTGACGGCGAATGATGGATTTCAACTGGCTTTTGGTAGTGCCGATGGTTTTCAGTAAACCGTAATCGCGGATATCTTTCGATACCGAGAGATAAAAGATATTGTAGATCAGGAGGTAACCGCTGAGCATCATTAACAACATCACAATGGCGACGGCGATTACAGTATACTGCTGTTCTTCGCTGAAACCACTATTGTAATAGGAAGTAAAGCTCTGCCCCTGTTGCAGGTTAAGACTGTCCTCCAGGGTTTCCTCAAAGGCGTCGACGTCATTGGGAATATTGTCACCGTAGCGGAGAAATACTCTGCCCTGGGTGTCGATGGTGTTTCCGGTAGTTTCGGCGTAAGACCGGGAAACAAAGGCTGTGGCCGAAGTGAGGTTCTCTTCGGTACTTTCTTCACTGTCAGTGTAATAGCCGCTCAAACGGAAGGTCCGTTCCGTGTCCTCAATATAATCGCTTTCCCACTTTTTGATATCATTGCGGCATTGCAAGGTGATTTCCATACCCAAAGAGGGAGCTTCGATGCCCAAAGCTTTCAACCCCGCAACAGACATCATGATCTCGTCCTCGGCGGCGGGATAGTCGCCGTGGATATCATCATAGAGGGTTTTGTCCATATCCCAGGCGTTTTCATCGAAATACGTCATGGTAATGGGGAAGTCCTTATTCCCATCTTTCGATGCCATGGAAGCGGTAATTTTTATTCCCACGGCAGCGAGGTCGTCATTGTCTCGCAGCAGTTCCACCTGCTGATTGGTGGGGCGGTTAACTACGGCGTCGGCGGTGGTACCGTGCCAGTGCATTAAAATGGTACTGTAACTGACATAAGCGTTGACGCCTACATAACAAGTGGCGGTAATGAGAAAGCCCGCCAGAAAAATGGCCAGAGCGGCGATGATGTTTCTGCTTTTGTTTGCCGCCAGAATGCGGCTGCTTAAACGGCGGATGGTCTTTTTATTTTTCACTTTCATTGTACATCACCGCCATAGAGGATTTTTCCGTCTTCAATACGGATGATACGATCCGCCATTTGGGCGATCTCATCGTTGTGGGTGATCATAACCATCGTTTGGCCGAATTTTTCCGCGGTCAATTTCATCAGGCTGAGGACATCCATACCGGTTTTGCTATCGAGGTTTCCGGTGGGTTCGTCCGCCAGGATGATCGAAGGTTTTGCCGCCAAAGCCCTGGCGATGGCAACCCGTTGCTGCTGACCACCGGAAAGTTGGCTGGGCAGGTTTTTCAGTTTTTCCTCCAGTCCTAAAACGGAGATGATGTTGTCAATATATTTTCTATCAATTTTGGCGCCATCCAATTCAATGGGGAGCACAATATTTTCGTAAACATTCAGTACCGGTACAAGATTGTAACTCTGAAACACAAAGCCGATTTTACGGCGGCGAAATATGGTGAGAGCTTCTTCCTTTAAATTGAAGATGTTTTTTCCGTCAACGGTAACGATGCCGCCGGTGGGTCGGTCCAGACCGCCCAACATATGAAGCAGTGTGGATTTTCCACTGCCTGAGGTCCCCACAACGGCTACAAATTCACCGTCATAAACGGAAATGTCAACGCCGTCCAAGGCCTTTACGATATTGGGTTCCTTGCCGTAATATTTGGTTAAGGATTTTGTTTCCAAGATTTTCATGTAATCTACCTCCGAGTTGTCGATTTGGGTGTATCCCTTGTCAGCTGATGGTAATATCATAGCAAAGAAATGTTACCAGAGTCTTTCGGAAATCTAACGCTTTTGTCACTTTTCCTTCGGGAGTAGGAATATGGTAGATTCTTGTTCCATGTAACAAAAGGCCTCTGCCGTGAGGAAGCAGAGGCGTAAATTTTTGGAGGGATACCTAGAAATCGTAGACTTTTTCCGTGGCCCTGATGGGCAGGGAAACAGAAAATACCGTTCCTTTTCCCAATTTGGAATAGACTTTGATAAATCCGTCTTGGGCAGAAATGATCTGGCGAGATAAATAAAGGCCGATGCCCACACCCGGTTCTTTTCTGACCCGGGGCGAACGGTAAAATCGGCTAAAAATACGGCTTTGTTCTTGGTCGTCAATGCCCATGCCGTTATCCCGCACCTTTATGGTACAAAACATTTCATGAGCTTCTGCAGAAAGTGACACGGTTCCGCCTTGAGGCGTATATTTGATGGCATTGTCCACCATATTCCATAATGCTTCTGCGGTCCATTTTTCGTCCATGGTGGCGGTGATCTCGGGATCGCATTGTACTTCCAGAGTGATGTTTTTTTGTTCCGCCGCACTTTCCCCTTGGGCCGCCACTGTGTCTAAAAGCTCTTTCACATGGGAGGAAACCGGTTTGACGGAAATGATATCCGCTTCCAAACGAGAAAGGTTGATCAATGCGCTGATGAGAAATTGGAGTCGCTCCGACTGATCGGCAATTTGCCGGACAATGTCCCTGTCCTCTGGGGGCATGGTCTCTTTTTCCGCCAGAATTTGAGCGTAAAGAAGAATATTGGTAATGGGCGTTTTGGTCTGATGGGAGATATCGGAGATCAATGTCTTAATCTTGTCCCGTTCTTTGGAGAGATTTCGCTGCGATAATTGGGAGCTTTGCAGATATTGCGCCATTCTCGCCTCTAAGGCGGAGTATTGGGATTCGTCGAAAACTGTTTCTTCAAAGGTGCCGTCAATGGCACTGTTGACCATTTGCTGCAAAGATTTCATGGTTTTGGCGGAACGATAGTGAACCGTGATCGCCCAAACCACCGATGCCAGAGCAAGAATGGATAAAATGATCACTGCGATCTTCATTTTCATCCCTCCCAACGATAGCCGATGCCGTAAACGGTACGGATCCACTGGGGTTTTTGAGGAGTGTCTTCTAGTTTGGCGCGGAGACGTTTCACCGTAACGGAAAGGGCGTTTTCGTCGACGTATTCGGCGCCGTCGGTCCAGATGCGGTCTACCAGCAGATCCCGGCGGACAGCGTTCCCCTCATTGGCAATAAGGAGTTTTAAAAGTTTTTGTTCTGTTTTGCTCAATTCAATTTTTTCCTCGTTTTTTCGGAAATCCATGGCATCAAAATCAAAATGAAAACCATGTTTTTCATAGTGCAGGCCGCGATCTCCCTTTCGATTGCCGGCCCGTCGAAGCAACGCCTCAACACGGGCTCTGAGGACCATAAGGCTAAAAGGCTTTGTGATATAATCGTCACCGCCGAATTCAAATCCCCGTACGATGTCGGTTTCCATGTCATTGGCGGTTAGGAACATCACGGGTAGGTCACTGCTTTCCCGCAGTTTGCGGCAAAGATCAAAACCACTGCCGTCGGGGAGGTTGACGTCGAAAATGCAGAGGTCGATGCCGCCTTCTTTCAGCGCAGTTTCTCCCTGAGCTTTGGTATAGGCCTGAATTAGACGGTACTCCCGTTGGCCCAGGCCAATGGCGATACCGTCATTCAATGCTTCATCATCTTCTACAATAAGAATGGTATCCATGAGGAACTCCTTTCCCTATGATGATGTGTGATATAATAATCTTGTAATCAATGGTTTTTGCTGATTCCATTGATAAAACTTCTTGCAAAGTTTGGCAGAATGTAGTATGTTTTGACTGTCGGATGGATTCCCATGAGTCGATCCGATCTTGGAAAATTGATAAATTGATAAAAAAATATAGATGCGGCATCCCCCGAAATGTTACCAGCGCTCGGGTGGTAACAGCACCCAAACCAAGAGTTTCGACGACTCATACCGCACCCATACATTATACGAGGATTTCCTGCTTTTTGCAAGGGAACTCTCTATATTGCTAAGGGAGAGCGGTTTGGGTTATCTTTAACGTGATCACCCTATTCTATCATAAAAATGCTGTGCACCTTTTCAGGTCACAGCACTTCTTTATTTTCATTGTCGTGTTGTGAAGAACGAATCAAAGGGATAACAGATGTTCCGCAATGTACCCGGATAGAAGATACAAAAATAATTCCATACTTTTTCTTGCCAAAAACAGATGTGGTGACGGTGATTTTGTTTCCATTGGCAACATAAAATGGAAGAAAAAACGGGAGAAGGTGCAGTTTTGTTTTTCATTCGTTCCTTCCACACCAACCGCTTGCTTCGTTCTGGCGCTTTCCTTTTGGTACTTTGCATCATTATTTTCTGCTTTTGCTTGGGCAAACAGCGGGTAGCCACTGCTGCTTCCTCACAACCTTTGATGGGCCGCATCATTGCGGTGGACGCGGGCCATGGCGGGAGTGACCCCGGAGCTGTCGGCGTTTCTGGTAGTGAGGAAAAAACCATCAACCTTCAACTGGCTCTTTTGCTTCAAAAAGAGTTGGAGCGATATGGCGCTACTGTGGTAATGACCCGCACCGAGGATATGTGTTACAGTGATGTGAAAAAGGAGGATCTCGATGCCAGAGCTGACCTGGTTTCTGATCATGAAGGGGAAATTCTATTGAGTATGCAGTGCAATGCCGATCCGGATCCTCGTTGTTGTGGCGCGCAAGTTTTCTATCATCCCCAGTCGGAACAAGGGGAAAAATTGGCCAAAGCCATCCAAAAAGCTGTACTTCATGACACGGACCAACTGAAGGAGCGGGAAGCCCAATCCCTCAACGGACCTTATTTGATGAAAGCCGTAGCGGTACCGGTAGTGATCGTGGAAGCAGGATTCCTTTCTCACAGTGAGGAAGAAACGATGCTTCTTGACGAAGATTACCAAAAGGAAATTGCCGCAGCAGTGTGCCGCGGCGTCGTTAATTATTATGAAAAAGCCGATGCTCCGTCGTTCTTTTCGCTGTTCCGTACGGAAGATAACAACTGACTTCCCAGCCCTCGTCCTCCATGGTAAAGGTAATTGCGCCATCTTCATCAGTGCGATAAAAGGGAATGTCTGCTTGGCGCCAATACCCTGCTACATTGTCATCGGGAAAATATTTGCTGTTGGGAGATAGACTGCCCACAACCGCTTCGGGGGAAACCGCATGGTAAAATTCAACGGAAAACCCAGTGGCACTGCCGTGATGGGGCAGTTGCAATATATCTGCGGAAAGATCGTCATTTCGATTTACCAGATGTTCCAGTCCAACGCCGCTCATATCGCCACAAAAGAGTAGTGAAGTGTTGCGATCGGTCACATACATGACTAAGGACAATTCATTGTCGGGTCCGTAATCTTCTTCTGCAGGCGCCAAGATCTTCATGGTGATGCTTTCTCCCAAAGACAATGTATGGCCACGACTTAATGGAACCACGGCAACGCCTTCTGATTTGGCGATATCGGGCAGGTTGTCATAGGAATTCATGGCGGCGGCGGAAAGATACAGTGTATCGGTGGGGAAGTACGAAAGCAAATAGGGAATACTTCCGCTGTGATCCGCATCGCCGTGGGTGCAGAAAATTCCGTCCAAGGTCGTGATCCCTTGGGATAAAAGGTAGGGACGAATGGTATAGACACCGGTACTGTCGCTGAATTGACCGGCGGCGTCGATCAGATAGTTCTTCCCTTCCGGTGTGTGAAGATGGATACAGTCTCCATTGCCTACGGAAAGAAATGTGACGGTGAAATCATAGTTCCTCTGAAAGGGGGAGATTGGGACAAAGAAAAATACCAGAACGAGAGTCATCACTCCCAAAGCGGCCAGAGGCCGAAAGCGAAACCAAGGCAGGAACAGTGCCAGCAAGAGGACTCCTTCTATCACGATGAGCCATAATGGGGACATTGCTGCGCTGGCAAAATAAGCGCCAGGCAAAGCGGCAGCCAATTCTGAAAAACCGCTGACCAAATATCCCAGAGCTTCGGCGCCATAGAGGAATACCGTTGCCGCCACAGGAGCGAAGAGGGCGATGATGGTGGCAACCAAAGCAATGATCACAATGCCACCCACTGCCACGCAAAGGATGGGACTCAAAATAAAAGAGATCACGCTGACTACATTAAAATATACCGCTACGACGGGTAAGAGTCCCACCTGGGCCGCGAAGGTGACAGCGATGGCATTCCAAAGTCCTTCCGGGCCTTTCTTTGGTAGGAGTTTGCGAAAAAACTTCTGAAACAGAAAGATAGAAAGCATCGCCACAAAAGACATTTGAAATCCTGCCAACCAAAGATTGGCGGGGTCCCAGAGAAGTAAAATAAACGCGGCCAAAGATAACGAGGAATAAGGGTCAAATTGTCGGCCCAGACTGTAAGATGCCGAAAGCACCAATGCCATAACGGAGGCTCGGAGAACCGCAGGTTCAAAGCCTGTAACGCCACAATACAGGAACAGAAATGGCAAAAGAATCAGCCATTGCTTTTCTTTTCCCATGGGCAGAAGATACCCCAGAGCCATCAAAAGAATCACGATATATCCTACGTGCAGACCTGATACGCTGAAGCAATGGCGAATGCCTGTTTTCGTCAGAACGTCGGTATATTCCTGGTCCAGCGAAGAAGTATCTCCGAGGAAGATGCCGCGAACCATAGCAGCGCCTTGCCGGGTCAAAGGTTCACATGCTGTTTCAAAACGGTTGCGGATAAAGGAAAAACAGGATTCCAGCACGTTGGCATCATGACCGATGGTTTCCACCTTGCCGTCATAGCGGGAAGAAATGACAGCAGAGGCGTGAAGGTTGCGTAAGTAGTCGCCAAAGGCAAAGCCACCGGGATTGGCTACGGGATGATTGGCTGATACGGTACCCGTGATTTCCAGAATATCGCAGTAGGAAATATCGTCCTCTACAGAGGCTGAAATATAAAGTTTCAAATCGCTCTTTTCGCCGTTGACAGCATCTGCGCGAAAAAGAAACGTTTGTTTATCCTCGCCGACTTCGGGAAAGGTAATGACTTTTCCCGTTACGGTACAGGTTTCTTCCGCCGCAATGGGGAAGGGCGGAGGTTCTGCGGTACGCGTCCCTCCATACCAAAAACCGAAAAGCAAAAGAAACCCCATGAACCACCAAAGGGCAGGGGCCTTTTTTATGAAAGCCACAATGAACCAGGCAATTCCCATCGCAGAAAATACAAAATAAAGAAAGAGTGAACCGCTGTAATAACGGCCCACCACCAGAGCGATGATATATAAAAGTATGATGACTGTAAGGGGACGTCTTTTCATGGAAAAAATACCGTCACTTTTTCCTGAATATCTTTTAACTGCTTTTCCGTTAACAGATCTAAGGCAACCAGATCCGATAGTTCATTGAATCCGCCGTATTCGGAACGAAAATCCAGGATTTTTCTAGCGGTACTGTCTCCGATTCCCGGAAGGGAAGTAAGTGCCTCATAATCGGCGGTATTGAGGTTCAAAAGTTCCTCTTCCTGTTGTTTTTCGCCATCGGCGGCTTGTTCCGATTCTGATGGGGTGGCGACAGATTCCTGATCCGCTTGGCGCAAATGGGTTCCCCATAGTGTTCCCAAACCAAAGCATAGAGAACCTAGAAGCACCAAACCAAGAATGATCAATTTTTTACGCCCTTGGATTTCCATGACGTACCTCTCAATTCATTGACAAAAGCAGTAAATTCATTGTATAATAAATCCGTCATTTTGTGATGGGCCTATAGCTCAGCGGTAGAGCCCCCGGCTCATAACCGGTCGGTCCCTGGTTCGATCCCAGGTGGGCCCACCATGAAAACACCTGCTGCTTTTATAGCGGGTGTTTTT
>CAJFVQ010000021.1 GCA_904420535.1 Candidatus Cryptoclostridium obscurum | reverse complement strand
TGCTTTCCGCCCTTTGCCACGGCGTAAAGAAAAAGCTCGCCCGTTGACTCCCGATGTTTTTGAACCTGTTGTGTTGCGGGGGAAAATGTCGTACAATGGATCTTAGGAACCTGCTCGGGCTCCAAACGGGAAGGAAGGGATCTCCATGGAATTTTCCAAAGATACATTGCTTTTATACGCCGTAACCGAACGCAGCCATTTGGGAACATTGAGCCTGCTCCAGGCCGCGGAGGAAGCCTTGAAGAATGGAATTACCCTGTTGCAGCTGCGGGAGAAACACATGCCTTATGAGGAATTGCTGGCTTTGGCCAAGGCAATGAAGGACCTGGCTCAAACATACGGCGTGCCCCTTATCATTAACGATCGTCCCGATATCGCTTTGGCGTCTCAAGCCGACGGCGTTCACATGGGACAGCAAGATGGCAGTGTCAAAGAAGCCAGAAAAATTTTGGGTCCCCATAAGATCATCGGCGTCACGGCTCGCAGCGTGGAACAGGCTTTGCAAGCCCAGGAGGATGGCGCCAATTATCTCGGCGTAGGGGCTATGTTTCCCTCTTCTACCAAGGATACCGCCAGTATTACGCCGCGAGAAACGGTAATCGCCATTGCCGCCGCAACGTCCCTGCCCTTTGTGGTCATCGGCGGGATCAAGGAAGACAATATCAGAACATTGAAAGGCTTGGGCGCTTCCGGCGCTGCCGTGGTTTCCGCCATTTTTGGCGGCGAGGATGTAGCCCAAAGAACGAAAACCATGCGAACCCTTTGTGAGGAGGTATTTTGCTATGTTTAAAGTGCTTACCATTGCTGGTTCCGATTCTTCGGGCGGCGCGGGAATTCAAGCAGATCTCAAAACCATGTGTGCCCACGGCGTTTTCGGGATGTCGGCGGTAACGGCTCTCACTGCCCAAAATACCTTGGGCGTGACGTCGATCTTAGAAAGTACGCCCCAATTTTTGGCAGACCAGTTGGACGCGGTATTTACCGATATTGTACCCGACGCGGTTAAGATCGGCATGGTGGCCAATGAAAATTTAATCTGCGTCATCGCGGAAAAATTAAAGAAATATTGTGCCAAGAACATCGTGGTAGATCCCGTGATGATTGCCACCAGCGGCAGTTCTTTGATGGATTCCTCCGCTTCCCTTGCCTTGAAAGAGGAGCTGATTCCCTTGGCGGACATCATCACCCCCAACCGTTCCGAAGCCGAGGCTTTGAGCGGTTGTTCCATTGGTTCCGCCGCTGACATGGAGATCGCAGCGAAGACCATGGCCCAATGGTACCAAGGGTATATTCTTGTGAAAGGCGGCCACAGCGAGGCCGACGCTAATGACTTGCTTTTCTTTGACGGTGCCTGCCAATGGTTTTATGGCCCACGCGTTGACAACCCCAATACTCACGGCACCGGCTGTACCCTTTCTTCGGCCATTGCTTGCCGTTTGGCCCAGGGTATGGCCATGACGGAAGCTGTGGGGGCTGCCAAAGCTTATATCACTGCCGCCATTGCCGCCAAATTGGACGTGGGCGCCAAAGGCCGCGGACCCTTAAATCATATGGTGCCTTTGCCTCGCTAGCTTCACTGACATTTTGCGGCAACGGATCAAAAACCAAGGTGTATCACGAAGAATCAATGAAATGGAAAAAGACCCGTAAATTCGGGTCTTTTTCGTAAAAGGTAAGATATGGCTATCGGTTGAGGCAGATTGAAGTTCCTTGAAAAAGCGGGGAAGTCGTTATTTTCTCGTGGGGCGATATATCATTGTGTCGATTGTGAAAATTTGTAATTAGGATGGGCAGGGGAATCATTGTGGAATTGATCGTCAAGCATTTTCAAGAGCTGACTACGGAAGAATTATTTGAAATTTACAAACTGCGAATTCCAGTGTTCGTTGTGGAACAGCATTGCCCTTATCAGGAGGTTGACGACGCGGATCGAAACGCTTACCATGTATTTTTCAAGGACGATTCGGGAATTTTGGCCTATGCCAGAGTCCTTCCGGCGGGAGAGATCTTTGAGGATGTTTCTCTTGGCCGCGTGATTTCCGTAAAGCGCCGATGCGGCCTCGGCAGTGAAATCGTGATGCGGGCCATCGATGTGGCACGGGAGCGATTTTCCGCCCAAAGCATCATCATCGAAGCTCAGGTCTACGCCCGTCCGTTGTATGAAAAATGCGGCTTTCACCGAACCTCCGATGTCTTTTTGGAAGACGGCATCCCTCATATTCAAATGAAGTTGGAACTTCGATCTGATTTCCCGGTGGAAAAATCGTAAAAATCCCTGAGATACAAAAAATTCTCCCAATGATGATGGATCTTGGGGTTTTTTTGATGGATATAATTTTGGTTGGTTGGGGCCGTGTTTTTGTGGATTTCAGGTGAATTTTGAGAAACGACTGGAAACTTCGGCAATTTTGCGTTATGATAAGAAAAAAAGATCATCGGGAGGTACCGTTATGGAACTGATCTTTTCCGGCGCTGCCCATGAAGTGACCGGCAGCTGCCATTGTCTCAATGTGGGCTCCCTCAACATTCTCGTGGACTGCGGGATGGAGCAGGGGCGCGATATTTACGAAAATCAGAAAATTCCCTTTCCCGCGGAAACTGTGGATCTCGTGCTGCTGACCCATGCCCATATCGACCATTCGGGGCTTTTGCCCCTCCTTTGGGCCCGGGGGTTTCGCGGCAGGGTCTACGCCACAGAGGCTACCACGGAGCTGTGTTCCATCATGCTGCGGGACAGTGCCCACATTCAGGAGTTTGAAGCAGAATGGCGCAACCGCAAGGCAAAACGGGCGGGGAAAGAAGAGTACGTTCCCCTCTATACCATGGCCGACGCCGAAGGCGTGTTGGAGCATTTCGTCCCGGTGAAATACGGTGAAATGATTGAGGTCGCTCCTGAACTGAGGCTGCGGTTTACCGATATCGGTCATCTGCTTGGCTCCGCCTGTATTGAAGTTTGGATGAAAGAAGGGGAAGTGGAAAAAAAGATTGTCTTTTCCGGCGATGTGGGAAATTTGAATCAGCCCATTGTGCGTGATCCCTCTATGGTGGCGGAAACCGATTATCTGGTGGTAGAGTCCACTTATGGCGACCGTGTTCATAAAACTCGGCGCATCGATTATTGCCGAGAACTGAGCCGCATTTTCCGCTATACTTTTCAAGGCGGCGGCAATGTGGTAATTCCCTCTTTTGCCGTAGGGCGCACCCAGGAGATTCTCTGGTTTATCCGGCAGATCAAAGAAGAAAATATGTTGGGAGACTTCTCTGATTTTGAAGTCTACGTCGACAGCCCCCTGGCCATCGAGGCTACGGCAATTTTCCGTCATAATACCATAGAGTGTTACGACGATGAGACCATGGATCTGGTGCGGCGAGGAATTGACCCCATCAGTTTCCCCGGTTTAAAAACAGCGCAAACCAGCGATGAATCTAAGGCCATCAACTTTGATACGAAACCCAAGGTCATCATTTCCTCTTCGGGGATGTGTGAGGCCGGACGGATCCGTCATCACTTAAAACACAATCTTTGGCGGCCGGAATCTACGATTCTCTTCGTCGGCTACCAGGCCGAAGGCACCTTGGGCCGTGCCCTGGTGGAAGGGGAAAAAGAAGTAAAACTTTTTGGCGAGACGATTTTCGTCCGAGCCAATATCGAAGTGTTGGAAGGGGTCAGCGGTCACGCCGACAAACCCGGTCTAATCCGCTGGATCCGCGGGTTTGAGAAAAAACCCCGCCGCGTTTTTGTGGTTCACGGCGAGGATACGGTCTGCGACGCCTTCGCCGCCTGCCTGCGAGAGGAATACGCCTACGACGCTTCGGCGCCTTATAGCGGTGCCGTTTATGACCTAGCGAAAAACATCACCTTGAAAGAGGGGGTTCCCGTTCCTGTGGTCCAGAGGGAACTACCGAAGCAAAAGGAAAAACACGCCGCCTTTCTCCGTTTGGAAGCTTTGGGTCGCCGCCTCATGGAGGTCATCGCCAAAAACGAAGGTACCGCCAACAAAGCGCTGACGAAGTTTGGCAATGAAGTGGAACATCTTTGCGACAAATGGGACCGTTGAGAGAAGGGTTGGGAGTATGAAGGAAATCGCAGTCGTTTATTGGAGCGGTTCCGGCAACACGGAACAGATGGCTCATGACCTTTGCCGCGGCATCGAGGACGCCGGCTGCCTCCCCCGCTTGTATCGGGCGGCGGAATTTCAAGAGACGATGATGGCTCAATACGAGAACATCGCCTTTGGCTGCCCGGCCATGGGCTTTGAAGAATTGGAACCTTCGGAATTTGAACCCATGTTCCAGGCGGTGGAGCCGTACCTCCCCGGAAAAAAAGTGGCCCTTTTTGGCTCTTATGGCTGGGGAGAGGGCCAGTGGATGGAGGACTGGGCTGCCGCCGTCCAAAAAGACGGCGCGGTTTTGGTGGATCGTCCCGTCATTTCCTGTGAGGAGCCCGGCGAGGAGGAACGCATTGAATGCGAGACCTTAGGGGCTACTTTGGCTTTGGCTTAAACGAGAAAATGACCTGATATGTACAGGGTCCTGCAGAAAAAGCCAACCAGAGAAAAGTCAATAAAGAAAGCCATAGAAGAGAAACCGTCCCTCTGGAGGACGGTTTTTTGTTTTTTCTGTAAAACTTTGTTTTAAGGGGTTTTGAAATCTCGTGCCCAGGGATTTTTCTTTTCCCCAAAGGGATTGACAGGAGCATTTCCCTGTGTTACATTATAATTGGTTATTTGCTGCCGAGTAAATAACCTGCATTGATCGATACATCCGTAGGCCGTTGGAGATGTGTCGGTGGATGCGTTTTTTTTTGCCAAAAAATCAGAACATCAGAACAAGGGAGGTAATTTTTATGGCATGGTTGTATTTAATCTTAGCCGGAGGGCTGGAAGTCTTTTGGGCGACATGTTTAAAATTGTCCCATGGCTTTACTGTATTCAAATTCACGGCTCTTACCATCGTGGGCATGGTATTTAGTTTCCTTTTTCTCGCCCAAGCCACAAAAGTTTTACCCATTGGCACATCTTATGCGATATGGACGGGAATCGGCGCCTTAGGCGCGGTGATTGTAGGCGTGATTCTTTTTAAAGAGCCCATGAGTTTGCTGCGAGGTTTCTTTGTTCTTTTGCTAATTGCAGGTATTATTGGCATCAAACTGACGTCGGCACATTGAGGGGAGAACCTCTTTCCGCCGGGGAGATGCAGCTTCGCTGAATCCCTTCGCTTACCAATGCCTACCTTGGGTGATTTTAATCGATTTGTGGCGCCGCCAGCCCCTGGACGCCCAAATCATCAGCGGCCTTGGGTTTGGGCCAAGCGGGAATAAAAACCGAGAATGAGCTGCATCTCCCCGGCGGAGGGGGCCTCAACAGAATTACAGGAGTATCTCTCTTTCCTATATTTTAGAAAACTCTCCCCGTCAATCATTTATTGATAGGGGAAAGTTTTTGTTTGTTGCCCTTTCTCTCTTTCCGTGTTATTTTAGAATCAGAAGAAGCAGAAAGCGTTTGGCCAAAACTTCTGCGGGAGGAATCAACGGGTAGTTCCCCACGGGAAGAAAGGAGAGTCACTATGTGCAGAAATCACGATCATAGCCACGGCGACGTCAACGATTACAAAAAAGCCGTTGCTGAATACAGAAAAACATTCCCCAGTAAACAGGATGTCATTGACCATACCCCCGACCCGGCAGTGCGCGATATGATCGTCCATATGGGGGAAGTGGGTCTTGAAACGCCCTTTGACCGTTTCGACAAGCAGAAACCCCATTGCGGTTTTGGTCTGGCCGGGGTATGTTGCCGTATTTGTAATATGGGACCCTGTAAAATCACAGAGAAGAGTCCCAAAGGATTTTGCGGTGCTGACGCGGATCTGATCGTCTCCAGAAATATGTTGCGGGCTGTAGCCGGCGGCGTCTCTCAACACGGGATGCACGCCAGAGAAGTCATTATGGCCTTGAAATATGCCGCCGAGGGAAAACTAAATCTGAAAATCGTCAATGAAGAAAAAGTAAAAAATACCGCGGTTCAGTTTGGTCTGGAAACGGAAGGGAAATCTGTCAACCAGCTGGCGGCAGAATTGGCCGATATTCTTCTGGAGGACCTCTCCAGAACTATCCCCGGGGAACACCGCACCATCAAGGCCTGCGCCCCGCCGGAACGCCAGAAGGTCTGGAAAGATATGGATATCATCCCCATCAGCGCCTACCATGAAGTTTTTGAAGCCCTCCATCGTTCCGGCTCCGCCACCGACGGTGACTGGGAAAATATCATGCAACAATTCCTGAGATGCGGTCTTTCCTTTGTATTCTCCGGTGTCGTCGGTGCCAATATCGCTACAGATTGCCTCTTTGGTACAGGCCACAGAATGACGGCGAAAACCAATATCGGCGCTTTGGAAAAGGATTACGTCAATATCGCCGTTCACGGCCACCATCCCATGTTGGTGAGTCAGATCGTCAAAATGGGCAAGAGTGAAACATTTACCGAAAAGGCAAAAGCCGCCGGGGCCAAGGGCATCCGTTTTTACGGTATTTGCTGTTCCGGCCTGGCGGCCATGTATCGCAATGAAGGAGTGGTCCCCCTTTCCAATGCCATCGGCGCGGAATTGGTATTGGGCACCGGGGCTCTGGATCTCTGGGTCGCCGACGTTCAGGACGTCTTTCCCGCCATTATGGACGTGGCGAGATGCTATAAAACCGTTGTCGTCACTACCAGTGATTCCGCCCGTTTGCCCGGGGCCGAGCATTACGGCTTTGACCATGAAAATTCCAATATGGACGAAGCCGACGCTTTGGCGGAAAAAATCGTGACCAGAGCCATTGAAAGCTTCTCTCAGCGGCGAGATGTCCCCGTATTTATTCCTCCCTATGAAGTCGAAGCGGAAATCGGCTTTTCCGTGGAATACATCAACCACCGCTACGGCGGTATGGAGCCACTGGCCGAAGCTCTGAAAAAAGGCGATATCCTTGGTATCGTAAATATCGTGGGCTGTAATAATCCCAAAGTTATCTATGAGCGGGCCATTGTGGATGTGGCGGAAGAGATGTTAAAAAACAACATCCTCATTTTGACCAACGGCTGTGCCTCTTTCCCCTTATTAAAATTGGGATTTTGTCATCCCGACGCCAGATCGAAATGCGGCGAAGGCCTGCGGCGGTTCCTTGATGAGGATATGCCTCCTGCTTGGCACATGGGAGAATGTATCGACAACACCAGAGCCAGCGGCGTGTTTGCCGGGATCGCCAATGTGTTGGGCCAGCGCATTACCGATATGCCCTATGCCATGTCCAGCCCCGAATGGGGCAATGAAAAGGGCATTGGCGCGTCACTTGCTTTTCGCCTCTTCGGCGTCAATTCTTATCATTGTGTGGAAGCGCCAATCTACGGCTCCGACCGGGTGATGGACTTCATGAAACGAGATACCGTAAAAACCTTAGGTTCCTGTATGAAAGTAGATACCGATCCCAAAGCCCTGGCTGCCCTGATCGTGGCCGACATGAAAGAGAAAAGAAAAGCTTTGGGGTGGGATTGACTCAATGTGACGAATTAGTACCGCATAAAAAGAGGGGAATCCCACCCGGCCAACGGTGGGGTTCCCCAAAACTTCCGAATATTTCATTATTTTATGAAATAGACAGTCAAAAGGTTCACCAATAAAAATTTATCTTGCCAAAATACGATGGTTTTGGTACCATCTATGGATTGGAGTGAGATAACTTGTTAGAAACATTGAAAAAGCTTCCTTATCCCCTCAGCGGCGTGATCTTGGCCCTCTTTTCTTTGGGAAATTGTGTGGTCGAAATCGCGCCGCTCCGATATTTACTGCTCGGCATCGGCCTCTGTCTTTTGGTTGCCCTCACCGCCAAAATGGCGCTGGTTCCAAAAAGCCTTACCGATGCTTTGAAAGACCCTGTTCTGTGCAGCACTTTGGGAACGTTTTCCATGGCCTTGATGGTGCTTTCCTCGTACTTCTTTCCGAGATTCCCTTTGTGGGCTATGGTGGTGTGGAGCTTCGGTCTCGTCCTTCACTGCAGCTTAATTTTTTATTTTTCCTTCCGTCATTTGCCTTATTTAAAGATTCGCCAAGTACACGCTTCCTATTTTATTGTTTATGTCGGCATTGCCATGGCGGCGGTGACGGCAAGGCTCCCTTTTCAGGTCGTTTTGGGCCGCGGCTGTTTTTACTTTGCCCTTTGCGGATTTCTGTTCCTGCTGCCCGTGGTACTGTACCGCTACATTGTTCATCGAAAAATAATGCCTCCCCAGAGGCCGCTATTTTGCATTACGGCAGCACCGGGGGCCCTCTGCCTCACCGCCTATCTGACGGCATTTGCTGAGCCTTCAACGGTCTTGGTTGCTGTCGGCGCGGTGCTGTCAGGAGTTTTATATATGGCCGTACTGGTTCGAGTCCCTTTTTTGTTGCGGTTCGAGGTCTTTTATCCTTCTTACGCGGCAATGACTTTTCCCTTTGTCATCAATGCCACTGCTATGGATCTCTTCCGCTCTTCGGTGGAATCATGGTTCCTTCTGGACGTGGCGGTATGGGCTGAAACCGCCGTCGCAGCTGTTCTTGTGGCTCTAGTTTTGTTTGGATATCTGGGGCTTTGGCCGAAGCGGAACGCGTCTTAAAAATGTTGGCTGTAAGTCAAAATAAAATCTTTATAAAGCTTCATTTCTTTGGTCTCCGGCATTTCCAAACGGGAAATTAAGACAATATCCAGGTAAGCCCGTTTCTCAAAGGGAATGAGCACCAAATTTTCCGCTTTGATGTCCTCAAGAACATGCTTCATGGAAACGGTGACGCCGATATTGTCCCGGCAGAGCTTATTGCACATGCAGACGCCATTGGACTCAAAGATGATATTGGGCACAAACCCATGTTTCTTGCATTGATCCTTCACAAAATTGTGTAGAACAAATTCCTGATTTTGTAAGATTAGCCTTTGATCCCTTAAATCGCCGAAGGAAACGTGTTCCTTGGTGCTTAAGGGATTTTTTTTATTGACTACCAGAAATAATTCATTGCGGTTGAGCGGGGTGATTCGAAACCGTTCTTTGTCCACAGGCAAATAGGTCAGGGCGAGATCTGATTCGCCGTACCAAACGGATTCCACAGCCTTTTTATCGGTGTATTCCCGGTATTCCAAGGTAATATCGGGATACAATGCCTTAAAATCCAGAATACACTTTGCCTTGTAAAAGCTGAACATCCCATAGGAAATAGAGATGAAGAGTTGCCCTGTTTCCACATTCGCCAGTTGCTCAATCTCGCGGTTGAGAAATACCATGTGTTCCGTGATTTGACGGGCGTGTTTGGCAAAGACCCGACCTTCGTCGGTAAGATCCACACCGTAATTAGTACGTTTTAAGATCTCCGCTCCCAGTTCCTTTTCAATTTTTTTGATGGTCTGGCTCAACCCCTGGGGGGATATAAACAGTTTTTCCGCAGCTTTATGGATATTCTTATCCTCGCAAACCTGTAAAAAGTATTCCAAATCACGAATATTCATTGCGATTCTCCCCTATGATCCGTTGCGACGGTTAAAATTTGATCACCTTCGGTTCAGAAGTAAAGGAGGAAAAGGTCGCTTCTCCGTCCTTCAGGTAGAATACTTGGGTATTTCCGTCATCGGCGGAATACATGGATTGGAGTTCGGGATAATTGTCCAGCATATTTTGTCTGGCTTCCACTCTGTCGTCCTCCACTGCCGTGGCGGCGACCCGAAGCCATGTATCGCCATTCATGGCGCACAGTTCCACCTTGGGGTTGGCTGTCATTTGCTTGGAAACTGGTTTCACTTTCCCCGTTTGTATGTAAAGTTTTCCCTCAAAAAGATTGATGGTGCCGAAGGGGCGGACCCTGGGCTGATCCTTTTCGACTGTGGCCAAATAATAGGTACCGCATTGTTTCAAAAAGTCGTATATTTCCTGCATGATCAAACCTCCTTCTTATCGTCGTAATATTGTAAATTATCTGTCTTTATTGTATCTCTCTTTTACCTTAAACGCAAGGGTTGTTTCCCCTTGCCGGAAGAGAATATAAAAAAACCGGCATTGTATCCATACAATGCCGGTTTTCCATGATGCTCACTCATGAGCCGCGTCTTCATTGACAACAATGGCCATGGATTTGACCGTATCTTCGCCATCGACCCGCATGATGGTAACGCCCTGGGTATTACGGCCAATGACAGGAATTTCCTTTACCGTGGTGCGGATCACGATGCCTTCACGGCTGATAAACATCACTTCCTGATCTTCATGAACTACGCGAATGGCGGCTACAAGGCCGGTCTTGGGGGTGACCTTTAAGGTATAGATTCCCTTGCCATCCCGATGGACCAGGCTGTATTCCTCCAGCTTGGTGCGTTTCCCAAAGCCGTTTTCCGAAACGCAAAGCACGTATTGGTCTTCTGTCTCATGGGGATTGATCACATCCATGCTGACGAGGATATCGTCGACGCCTAGACGGATGCCGCGAACGCCCTTGCTGACACGACTTACCTTGCGGACTTCGCTTTCGGTAAAGCGGATGGAAAAGCCCCGTTTTGTGCTGAGCATGATCTCGTCGCCTTCTTCGATGAGACGCACGCCCAAAAGAGAATCGCCTTCATTGAGGGAAATTCCCAGAATGCCGTCTTTTCGGTGAGAATCGTATTCCTTTAGGGGTGTTTTCTTTACCAGACCACGCGTGGTGACCATGAGTAGATAACGGTCGTCATCAAAATTTTTCACCGGGAAGATGGTTTTGACTTTGTCATCGCCCCGGAGGTTTACTAAATTGATGATGGCGGTGCCTTTGGAGGTGCGGCTCGATTCGGGAATCTCGTGAACCTTCAATCGGAACACTCTGCCTTTTTCCGTGAATACCATGAGGTAGTCGTGGGTGGAGGCGATGAAGAGACTTTCCAGGTAGTCCTCGGTTTTGGTGGACATTCCCGTTACACCTTTGCCGCCTCGCTTCTGACTGCGATAATTGTTGGGGGCCAGCCGTTTGATATAGCCGCTGTTGGTGATGGTAATGACCATATCTTCCTCAGCGATGAGGTCTTCAATGTCCAGCTCTTTGGCGTCGGCTTGGAGGGAGGTGCGGCGTTCGTCGCCGTATTTTTCCCGCACCCGTTGCAAATCTTCCTTGATAATGCCGATGAGGAGATTGCGGTCTCCCAGCACTTCTTCCAGCCAGGCGATGGTCTTTTGCAATTCTGCCATTTCCGCTTCGATCTTTTCCCGTTCCAAACCGGTCAGGCGGCGGAGCTGCATTTCCAAAATATGCTGGGCCTGACGTTCGCTGAAGCCGAAAGCGTCCATCAAAGCGGTTTTGGCGATGTTGTTATCTCGGGAGGCCTTGATGATGCGAATGACTTCGTCGATGTTGTCCAAGGCAATCTTCAGGCCTTCGACGATTTCCAAACGGTCTTTGGCCTTTTTCAAATCGAACTGGCAGCGGCGAGTGACGACGTCGATCTGGTGCTTGATGTATTCCTCCAACATCTGTTTGAGATTAAGGATCTTCGGTTCGCCGTTGACAAGAGCCAGCATAATAATGCCGTAGCTGTCCTGGAGTTGTGTATGTTTGTAAAGCTGATTCAGCAGGATTTGGGGCACCACGTCCCGGCGGAGTTCCAGCACGATGCGCATGCCGTTGCGGTCCGATTCGTCCCGCAAATCCGTAAGGCCGTCGATGCGTTTGCTATGGGCCAGTTCAGCGATACTTTCAATGAGGTTCTTTTTATTGACCTGGTAGGGAATTTCCGTAATAATGATTTGGGATTTTCCGTTGCCAATTTCCTCCACATGGGCCTTGCCTCTGACGCGAATGGTGCCACGGCCCGTGGTATAAGCGTCTACAATGCCGCGTTTTCCCATGATACAGCCGTAGGTGGGGAAATCAGGACCTTTGATATATTTCATCAATTCGGGGATAGTGATATCGGGGTGATCCAGCATGGCTTCGAGGCCATCTACTACCTCTCTGAGGTTGTGAGGGGGAATATTCGTGGCCATGCCTACGGCGATCCCCGAAGAACCGTTGATAAGGAGCGAGGGGATCCTGGAGGGCAATACCAGAGGTTCCTTTTCACTTTCATCGTAGTTGGGGCCGAAATCCACTGTATCTTTGTTGATGTCGGCCATCATTTCCAAAGCGATTTTTTGGAGTCTGGCTTCGGTGTAACGCATGGCGGCGGCAGAGTCGCCGTCTACGGAGCCGAAGTTTCCGTGGCCGTCTACCAGGGGATAGCGAATGTTAAAATCTTGGGCCAAACGCACCAAGGCGTCGTAAATGGAGCTGTCGCCATGGGGATGATATTTCCCCATAGTATCCCCAACGATACGAGCGCATTTTTTATGAGGTTTTTCATGAGTGATGCCATTTTCGTACATGGAGTACAAAATGCGGCGGTGAACCGGCTTCAAACCGTCTCTGACATCGGGCAGGGCCCTGCCTACGATGACGCTCATGGAATATTCAATATAGGATCGTTTCATCTCCTCCTCGATATCAACAGGAGAGACGTTTTTATTGACTTCGTATTCTTCAAATTCGGACATGGTACTCTCCTTTGTTTAGAAATCGAGGTTTTCCGCGTATTTGGCGTTGGAAATGATGAATTCTCGGCGGGGTTCCACTTTTTCGCCCATGAGTACTGTGAAAATCTCATCGGCCAACAGGGCGTTTTCATCCTCAAGACGCACCACGGTCATGGTACGTGTATCGGGATTCATGGTGGTTTCCCAAAGGTCTTCGGGGTTCATTTCGCCGAGACCTTTGAAGCGACTGACCTCAATATTGTCGCCGCCGCCCCATTCTTGCAGCGCCTGGGCCAATTCCGTTTCGTTAAAGACGTAACGAGAATTTTTTCCTTTCCGCAGGCGGAATAGGGGGGGCTGGGCAATGTAAACGTATCCCGCTTCGATGAGCTGCCGCATATGGCGGAAAAAGAAAGTCAAAAGCAAGGTGCGAATATGGGCGCCGTCGACATCGGCATCGGTCATAATGACCAGTTTGCGGTAACGAGCCTTGGAAAGATCGAAGTCCTCGCCAATGCCGGTACCCATGGCGGTAATCATGGCGCGAATTTCAGCATTGTTCAGCACTTTATCCAACCGCGCTTTTTCCACGTTAAGAATTTTTCCGCGAAGGGGCAAGATCGCTTGAATTTTGGGGTTCCTCCCTTGTTTGGCGGAGCCGCCGGCGGAATCCCCTTCGACGATGAAGAGTTCGCATTTTTCCGGGTCTTTTTCGGAGCAATCCGCCAATTTCCCCGGGAGAGCGCTTCGTTCCAAGGCATTGGTTTTTCTCGTCAATTCTCTGGCTTTTCGCGCCGCTTCTCTGGCTCGGAAGGCTTGGGTGGCCTTTTCCACGATTCTTTTTGCCACAGCGGGATTTTCTTCCAAAAAGGTGCTGAGGCATTCTCCCACCATGGTTTCGACATAGCCTTTGAATTCCGAGTTCCCCAGTTTTGTCTTAGTTTGGCCTTCAAACTGAGGTTCCAGCACTTTCACACTGATGACGGCGGTGAGGCCTTCGCGAATATCTTCGCCCCCCAGATTGGGATCTTTTTCCTTCAGGAGGTTAGTGCGGCGGGCAAAATCGTTGATCACTCTGGTCAACGCCGATTTAAATCCGGTTTCGTGGGTGCCGCCCTCCTGGGTGTGGATATTGTTGGCATAGGAGAAAATATTTTCGGAATAGCCGTTATTGTACTGAATGGCAAATTCCGCTTCAAAATTTTCCCGTTTGATGCTGTAATGAATGGGTTTATGTAAAACTTCTTTGGTGCGGTTGATGTAGGTGACAAAATCAGAAATCCCGCCCTCGAAATGGAAGGTCTGGTCGGAACCGTCCCGTTCATCCACCACTTGAATGGAGATGCCCTTGTTCAAATAAGCCAATTCCCGAATGCGAGGAATTAGAATATCCTTTTGAAAACTCATGTCTTCGACATCGAAAATGGCGCTGTCCGGCAGGAAGGAAATTTCCGTTCCCGTGTGGTCGGCTTTGCCAATGACTTTCAGGTCCGCGTCGGGCACGCCCCGTTGATAGCTTTGAAAATAAATCTTTCCGTTTCTGGCTACCTTTACGGTGAGCCATTCCGAAAGCGCGTTGACCACCGACATCCCCACGCCGTGGAGACCTCCGGAGACTTTGTAGCCGCCACCGCCGAACTTCCCGCCGGCGTGAAGCACAGTTAAAGCCACTTCCACAGCGGGACGGCCGGTTTTTTCGTGAATATCCACAGGGATGCCGCGGCCGTTGTCTTTGACGGAGATACTGTTATCTTCATGAATGGTGATTAAAATGGAGTCGCAAAAGCCCGCTAGGGCTTCGTCGATGCTGTTGTCCACGATCTCATAAACAAGATGATGGAGTCCGCGGATGCCCGTGTTCCCAATATACATACTGGGACGGACACGCACGGCCTCCAACCCTTCCAAGACCTGGATTTGACTGGCGTCGTAAGACGCTCCCTTTTGATCCGGCATAATGTTCCTTCTTTCTTTGAAATGCAGTTAGGGAATAGCTAGAAATAAAGGGTTTAAACCTTCTAAAATTATATCTATCCATATTATATCATAGGAAATGCAATAATACAAGAGTTACGGCCTTCCTATAAAGCGTAATTTCCAGAATAAAAAATTTTTTTAAGAAAAAACGTAAAGAATCATTCTTTGCGGTACTGTCTGCTATTTGACCGGCTGTGACGTTTTTTCTCTCTGCTGATTGCCGATAAGGCTTTCTCTCCTATCTTTGATATGTTATAATCTGTCATAAGTCACTGTTTTCTCTATGGTAATAAAAAAACTGTCCTATAGTAAGGACAGAAGAGGTGTTTTATGGAGTTATTAAAACAACGCATCGCGCAAGAAGGCGAAGTCAAAGGCGATTCTGTTTTGCGGGTGGATCGTTTTTTGAATCACCAAATAGATGTCAAATTGTTAAAAGAAATTGCCTTGGAATTTTACCGGCGCTTCGGTCAAAAGGAAATCACCAAGGTTTTAACCATCGAATCTTCAGGCATTGCCATTGGCGCCTTTGTCGCCGACGCGTTCAGCGTCCCCTTGGTTTTTGCGAAAAAACATCAAAGTACCAATTTGGGCGACGATGTCTATACGGTTCCCGTAACTTCCTTTACCCACAGCCGCACTTACGACGTTACTGTGGATAAAAATTATTTACGGCAGGAAGATTCTGTTCTCATTGTGGATGATTTTTTGGCCAGGGGCTGCGCCTTGGAGGGGTTGGTCGCTTTGACAGAAAAAGCGCATGCTCATGTTGCCGGTATTGGCATCGTAATAGAAAAAGGATTTCAAGGCGGCGGTGACCGTTTGCGCCGTCGGGGATACCCTTTGGAATCTTTGGTGGTTCTTGAATCCTTACGGCCTCTTGTCTATCGCGATGAACCTTGCAAAGCACGGTGATCCTTTGACTGCCTCTGTCGTCCCCATGATAGGTCAGGCGCGGCAAAAACGGAGATCGCGGAACCTTTCAAAAAAACTCCGCATTGCGCGGAGTTTTTGAATCACGATTAAAATTCTTCCTTGACCTTGTGATTTTCTTCCTCCAGCACAAAAAGAGCTTTGGAAAGATCGTCCTCTTTCACAAAGATATAGTCGGTCTGAAAGGTGGAAATGACAAAAAGGGGAAGATCTTCAGCAGCGAGAATGGAAGAAAGATGAGAGATTACGCCAATCATGGAAAAGTCAAGCTCCCCTTCGATCTTAAAACAACGCCAACCGTCTTCTCTCGCTTCGGTAAAACCGGGAACGTCGGCAGTGGGACAAACCAGGGAAATTTCATCCTCGGTTTTCCCCACAAAGCAGTAGGTTCCGGTGAATTCAATTTGGGATTCATCTTCTACTTTGCAGACTGTAAAAGTCTCGGGTAATAGTTTTAAATTCATAAGAACTCCTTATCCCTTTTGGGGCGGCTCATTCCAGAACCAACAATCCAAAATATTTTACAAACTCTGTTTTATCTTTTAAAGTTCGCAGCTGGTACCCCTGTTTACGCACGGTGGCAAAGACGTCGATGCCGGAACTCTCCATGGAAGGCCGCGTAGCGGTACACTTCTTTGGCGGCGCCGGGGGCTTGCATTCCGTGCAGAGGGAACAGGGGCCGCTCCAAAGTACAAAGGCTTTGTAATATCCCGCCTTAAAGGCAGTTTTTTCCGCTTGCAGCATCATTTTTTGGAAATCCCCGGTGGGAGGTTCTCCCTCAATCAACAGGGCATTTTGATATTCACCCAAACGTTCTTTGGTCTGTTCCCAACCGGGGCTGTTGGGTGGGCAGCACTTTTCGCCGTAGGTGGAGCAGCCAAAGCGACAATGATCCGCCACCCACCGCGCCAGCACCACATCGTTGGGATTCATACGTTTCGTCGAGCGGATCTTGCATTTCTGTTTTAATTCCACTTCGAGGCGATCCAAAGGATCAATGGTAAGTTTCTCTAAGATTTCCTCAGAACGGGCGGCGAAGATCACCGCTGCCGTATCAGTAAGGGGCAGCATCACCGTGGAAACGAACCCCTGTTTTTTCAGAAATTCCCGTACTTCGCGCGAAGGAGGTAAAGGGCATTCTTCCCGGCGGAAGGAGCGGTGCAAACGGTTCATTGCGGCGCCTTCGCTATCGATGTCGGCAAATTCCCCCAATACTGCCAAATAGCCGTTGTCCGCCACCCCTTGACCGTCTTGGTTGTATGTTTTGCCCACCACTACTAAACTGCAATTTTGGAGCGAAGGGCTTTCACCGTTTGCTACAGTGATTTCTGAATAATATTCCTTCATTGTGGCGGTGAAGGCTGCCCCGTCGTCGTCAAAAGCAGTGACGAGTATGGGAGCGTCAAAAGAGATGTCGGCAAAATACGGCGCTATTTTCTCAGCGAGAAATTTTTGCGGTGCGGCATCCTCTGTCAAGCTTCGGACGCTCCAGAGATGGGATGCTCGATCCAGATAGCGCGCCGCCACCGGTGTGTTGAATACGTATCCTCCGCTGATGCCCACGAGTCCCAGTTTTGCCAATGCCTGTAGGAAATCTTTGGTGATTTCTTCGTCCAAGCCCAGAAGATCCGCCATTTCCTCCTCTTTTTTGCCGCTGCCGATGCGGGAAAATACGTCTTTTTCCACGGCAGCTTCCAACAGTTCTCCCCGGGCGCGTCCCCGCATCAGATCATCAAGATAATTATAGTCGTCGTTTTGCAAATCAAATTTATTCATCATATCATCATTATAGGTGGATTCCCCTGTTTTTGCAAGGGATTTTATCGCAATAGGATATGATTATTTGGATTGCGGTAAAGACTTATTCTTGCTGCAGTATGGCGAAATTTGCCACGAGGAAACCGTTGCGCTTTTGCCCTGAAGATGATATAATTATCATGTAAAAAGTCATTCTTGTTTGAAACCAACCAATCCCAATGGGGATGTACTGGTTTTCGACGGGGGAAGGATTGGCTTTGTAAGCGAGCCGGCGTTCCATATGGCCGTAAAACTGTGGAAAAACAATAAATGACAAACAAGAATTAGCTTTAGCTGCTTAATCGCAGTCTAACCTCGGCCGCTCTGCTCCTGCGATGCGCGGTATGGGGTCATTAGGTCAGGATACTGTAGCGCTTATTCTCGGCGGCGCTGCGGGAAACTTTATCGAGATGGCATAACAGGCCTTTGTTTGTGTAGACCTTTTATGTGAGATGAAACATAAACTGCGCTCGGAGAAAGCATTGTGGGTCCTCTTTCGGACAGGGGTTCGACTCCCCTCATCTCCACCAAATTCAAAACCACCGTTATACAGGCATTTCGCCGATAAAACGGTGGTTTTTTTATGGTTTTACGGGCAAATTATCCAGA
>CAJFVQ010000020.1 GCA_904420535.1 Candidatus Cryptoclostridium obscurum | reverse complement strand
ACCACCACAAAGGCTAAAACCGCCAAAATGATTCCGAGAATGGTGCGGAACTTGTCATTTTTTAATGGATGATTTTTCATACGCTCACACCTTCTCTTTCGTATTTTTTCCAAGAAGGCCCGAGGGTTTGATAATCAGAATTAAAATCAAGATCCCATAGACCACTGCGTCTTTGAACAAGGAGCCGTTAGGCACATAACCGGAAACCATGGTTTCTGCCACGCCAATGGATAAACCGCCAACCATGGCTCCGGGGATACTGCCAATTCCGCCGAATACCGCTGCGACGAAGGCCTTTAGGCCGGGGGTCATACCCATCAAGGGATTGATGGAAGTATAATAAATCCCGAATAATACCCCGGCAGCACCTGCCAAAGCAGAGCCAATGGCAAAAGTATAGGAAATGGTACGGTCTACACTGATCCCCATGAGTTGGGCAGCGTCTTTGTCGATGGAGACAGCGCGCATGGCTTTCCCTACTTTTGTTTTATGGACGATATACTGCAATGCGATCATTAAAACGACGGTAACGATGATGATATAAAGTTGTTGTACTGTAATGACAACATTGCCAATATGGAATGCATGGTCACTGAGGACATTGGCAGGATAGCCGCGTTTTGCCGCTCCCACAAAATACATCATCGTATATTCCAGGAAGAATGATACGCCAATGGCCGTAATCAGCGCCGCGATTCGAGTTGCCTTTCTTAATGGTTTGTAGGCAATTTTTTCTATCAAAACCCCTAAGATTGTGCAACCGGCCATGGCCAGAATCAAAGCGGGAAAAAATCCCCAATTTGTATATGTGGTAACGGCATAGCCGATATAGGCACCGATCATAAGAATATCGCCGTGGGCAAAATTGATAAGACCAATAATACCGTAAACCATAGTATAGCCCAATGCGATCAAAGCAAAAATACTGCCCAAAGATATACCGTTAATGACTTGTTGAATAAAGTCTTCCAAAAAGGTTCACCTCCCAAATGGGACTAAACTGACAGGCCGGGAATCATGGATCTTCCCAACCTGTCAGTTTCGTTTAACACCATAATGTTATGGGTATTATTCTGCTTCTGTTGTTTCGGCGCTGATTTTTTCAGCGGAAGCCTGAACACCGTTTTCCAAACCGATCACGACGATACTCTTGATAGCGTTATGGAGTTCGTCTACAGTAATGGTGCCGGTGACACCCTCAAAGTTTTCTGTAGAAGCGAGAGCTTCTTGAATTGCTTGGGGATCGGTGGAATCTGCACGATCAATGGCATCGGCAATGAAGTAGCCAAGGTCATAACCGGTAGCATTAAAAGCACTGGCATCAGTATTATACTTTTCTTTAAAAGCAGCTTGGAATTCAACTACTTTGGGATCCTGGTCCACTGCGGAATAATGGTTGGTGAAGTAGATGTTATTCAGTGCATCGGCACCGGCCAATTCCAATAACGTGGGGGAGTCAAAGCCGTCGCCACCAAGAACGGGAGCATCAATGCCGAGGTCGCGTGCTTGTTTTACAATCAGACCCACTTCAGAATAGTAACCAGGAAGATAGATTACATCAAATTCGTTATTTTTAATTTTAGTAAGGATGGATTTAAAGTCGGTATCGCCAGATACATAACCTTCGGAGGCTACAATTTCACCGCCGGCTTCTTCAAAGGTTGTCTGGAAGTTCTCAGCCAAGCCCTTTGCGTAGTCACTGGAAGTATCCTGGATAATCACAGCTTTGGTAGCGCCCAAGTTTTCACTGGCGAAAGTCGCCATAACAGAGCCCTGGTAGGAGTCGGAGAAGCAAGTTCTAAATACATATTGATAGGCTTCGCCGTCGTTGGTGGTGACATCGTCAGCCGTGGCAGAAGCGGAAATAATGGGAACCTGTTTCGATTCTGCTACAGGAATGGTTGCTTTAAAGGCACCACTGGTGGCAGGACCAAGGATGGAAACAACTCCTTCTTGGTCAATCAACTTGGTTGCAACGGAAGTCGCTTCGGAAGTTTCGGATTTGTTGTCAATTTTAACGAGTTCAATGGTTTTGCCATCAATGCCGCCGTTTGCGTTGATTTCTTCAATGGCCAGTTCGATTCCTTTCACGCTATCTTCACCATAAGTGGCAGTAGCGCCGCTTAATTCATAGTTGAGACCAATTTTGACGGTATCACCTGAGCTGGCGCCTTCGTCGGTTGTGGATTCTTCGTTGTTACCGCAACCTGCCAAGAGACCCACGGAGAGCATGAGACTCAACACGAGCAACAATGTTTTTTTCATGGTTTTTCCTCCTTCATTCATAAACCTAAGAAATAAGAATATAATATTTAATTTTGCAATAAACTCGCGTGTTTGTCAACAGAAATTTCACGATTTGTATATATTTTTATGAAAATGAAAACAGTTAACATGATTTAAGAAAAAGTCGTGGGATTTTGGGGGGATAAAAGCGTACCAACGGCTTATTTCCTATATGGATGGCATATTCCTGTTTCCGTTGCATAAAATAATGCGAGATCACCTTCAAGGGGGAAATAATATTGGATGCAAGCCGTCACGAAATGAGAATGACGGACCGCGGCCTGTTGAGGCTTACCGGCGTTGTTTCTGTAGAAAGCAGCGAAGAGGAAAAAATCCTCTTGAAAACGGTCATGGGGCAACTGGTGATTACCGGAGACGGACTTCATATTTGTCGCCTTGATTTAGACAGTGGCGACGCTGAAATTGGCGGACGGATTGATTCTTTTTCGTATCCTCCCCAGGCTGCTATGAGAGGAAAGCAAAAACACCGTTCTGCCTCTTCTTCTTTATGGGAACGGTTGACAAAATAAAATCGCCGGAGGAGATGGCAAGAAGTTGATCGTATTACTGATGATTTTTCTTTGGGGCATTTTCCTGGGATTTGCCTTCCACTGTTGGCGCAGTGTCCCTGTGCGGTACCCACTGTTGGCGGTGGTTTGGGGCGCTTTGGGTGCGTTGTGTTTCTTTATTGCTACAGCGATTTTTCTTTTTTATTCCAATCATGGCCAAACGGGTCTCTATGGTTTTCCCGTGATGGCCGCCGGGTTTCTTCTATATCGTTTCGTTTTAGAGCGCCATGTAGGAAAATTGACCCGCAGGCCTCGAAGAATGATGAAAAGTTTATTTTTATGGTTATTTCGTTTCTTTTGCGCGATTTTACGAATCCTTTTGTCCCCTCTATTCTTTTGCCTGAGGTTAGGGGAAAGTTTTTGGAATTTCTTAGGAAAGCCTTATCACGCCATGGTTGCGTCCCATAATCGCAGAAAAAAACGGCATATCGCAGAACGAGAGAAAAAACAGAAGCGCAAAGAAGAAAAACGCCGAGAAAGAGAGGAAAAGCGCCTTAGAAAACGATCGGAACAGAAAAAAAAAGGAGGGATTGCCCTGTGATACACGGCAAATGGTTGGATATACTGGAAACTCCAATGGGCAAGTTGTTTCTTGCCCTTTTGGTGTTTTTCGTCCTTTTTTCTTTTGGACAGCAGTTTGTTGCGATTTACGAACTGAATCATGAAATTGCTGCTCTGGAACGGGACAAGTCCCGTCTTGCAGATGAATACCAAGAACATAAAAATATTTTGGAAACTTATACGTCGCAGCAATTTATTGAACGATATGCCAGGGAAAATTTGGAAATGATTTATCCCGATGAAGTGCGAATGATGGAAGCGAGATCAAGCGAAGATATCAAAGAGACGGTAGGAGAAACCGATACAATCCTACATTGACAGAGTTTTGAGCCTCCTGTATAATAATATAATTAGGAATATATACATTGAGATGTATACACTTTGGGATGCAGCAACACGGAAAATGGTTAGATCGGGAGGACATGGATTTGGAAATAGCAGTCGGCGATATCGTGGAAGGCACTGTCACCGGTATTACAAAATTTGGTGCTTTTGTGGAGTTGCCCGGGAATAAAGTGGGACTTGTTCATATTTCGGAAGTTTCCCACGATTATGTAAAAGAAGTACGGGATTTTTTGAACGAGCAAGATACTGTAAAAGTAAAGGTCCTGAAAATGGATGGGGAAGGAAAAATTAGTCTTTCCATTAAAAAGGCACTGTCACCGGAGCCAAAACCGGAACCAACTGTTTCCATGTCTTTTGAAGATATGATGAAAAAGTTTATGCAAGACAGTAATGAACGCCAGGTTGCACTAAAACGCCATTATGAAGGCAGAAAAGGAAACCGTTGACAAACAGGAAGGTGACGACTGATGAAAGCTGCGATTGATATTGGCAGCAATAGTTTGCGTCTCTTGCAAGTGGGGGACGAGCATCAATTAATCCGTCAAAAAGTGGCAGAAACTCGCCTTGGCGAAGGTTTTCGGGAAGGTGAAATTTCTTCGGCTGCCATCGGGCGGACCTTGGAAGTATTGGATTTATGGAACCAGGAATTGGTGGGAAAAAATATTACGGACGTTCGCGTTTTTGCTACCAGTGCGGTGAGGGATGCTTCCAATCGTGAAGAATTTTGTCAAATTGTAGAAAACCGCATTCGGCGTCCGCTGCGGGTTTTAAGCGGCGAAGAAGAGGCTTGGTATTCGTTTCATGGTGCCACTGGCGGATTCGACTTTTCTGCCGAAAGTGCTCTTCTGATTGATATTGGCGGCGGCAGCACCGAGGTTGCTGCATATGAAAATGGAAGGTTGAAAGGAATCAGTATGCCTTTTGGCGCTGTTCGCTGGAAAGTGATGGCGTATCGCCGTGCCGAGGTGAAACGAGCGATGAATGCGAGCTTGGCTCGCTGTCATTTTGATAATCCGAAACATTTTATCGCTGTTGGTGGTACTGCCACCACGGCTGCAGCTATTGTGAACCATGTAGCCGACTACAAACGCAGCGCAATCCATGGGCAAACCATTGATCGCAGTACTTTAACGGAATTGCAGGAACATTTGGCAGCTATTCCGCCGGAAGAGCGAAAAAACGTGGTGGGATTGCCTGCGGCCAGGGCCGATATTATCCTTTTTGGTTTGGAAATTCTGGATATTCTTTTTGAATTACTGGATATTCCCTTAATCCTCGTCAGTGATTGGGGCATCCTCGACGGTATTCTTATGGATGAGAAAAAGTATCCATCATGATGGAGTCATTGCTTTTCTTCTGAAAATGGCGAAGAATTATTTTGTGTTTATTTAATATGTTTCAAAGCTGGATTTTTCCTATCATGCAATAATCACATCGAATGCAAAACCTAAGAGATAAGATGAGTTGATGAAGAACATCGGCTCATTTTTTAATCTAAACTTTGCTTCGTATTTTGATTAAGGAGGGCCACTGTTATGATTAAGAATTTTTTTCAACCGAAAGTAATGCTTTTTTTTATCATTGGATTAGCTTTTTGTATTGTTTTCATGATTTTGGGGGACGCCGATGATGCTCCTGGTTTAAGTTTTATAGGAATCATTGTTGCATTTTTGTTGATAATGCGTGGGATTTTCCATGCAAAAGTGCTCCGAAAGGGATGTTATATGCCGGTAATCCTTTTCGTTTTTGGTGCGATTGGCGTATTTTTCCCCATAATATTACTTTTGGATGGCGAGATTGTCAGATATTCGATCGGCGCATTGATTGGAAATGCCATAGGTGTCCTCTTGATTGCTGTCGCTTGTGGCCGATTGATAAATTTAAAGAGAAAGAGCTAAGATCGATTGATTTTAATAGATTGGCAGAGATGATTTGATTGACTGCGTTTATCATCATCTAAATTAAAATTTGTTTATTTATCTAGAAAAATTTTTAATGGATGATTGGGAGGCGACAGAAATTTCATTGGTTCTTTTTCCATAAAAGTAAAGGAATTTTTCTGGTAAAAATTTTTTTACAAATTTTTCTACGTGTAAAATATTGCTTTTAGTAAAAAAATTTTTACTAAATAATTTTCTCCTTATGTGGCAAATTGAAAAAATGCCAGCATAAGGAGTTTTTTTTATTTTGGCACAATCTTTGCAATAACTAAGGTCATAAAGATTCAGAATGAAAAATTTGAAAAAGGGGTGGTTTTATGAAAGGTAAAGACAAAAGCGGAGGGAAGGGAGGTGGCTTTGCCAATCTCGATAAAACGCTGTTTTTTATCCCGATGATCCTCGTCTTGGCTTTAAGCATGGCGGTGTTTCTTTTTCCGGAAGGTTCCAATAACGTAATCAACTGGGTATTTCAATTTACTACAGAGACAATGGGTTGGACCATGCAGATATTTTACTTCATTGTAATCTTTATCATGGCCTACCTGATTTTTGGAAAAATTGGCAAAAAACGTTTTGGTGCAGAAAAACCAGAATTCTCCAATCTAGCATGGTATGGTCTTCTATTTACCGGCGGAACTTCCGCAACCATTGTATATTGGGGAGCCATTGATTGGTTTATGCGATTTGAAGCCCCACCCTTTGGTCTGACCCCCTTCTCCGATGAAGCATTTCTTTGGGGGACCAGTTATACATTGTTTGACTGGGGCACTGCAAGTCTTGGGATTTACTCTGTTGTAGCAGTTGCTTTTGGTTTCCTCTTCTTTGTAAAGAGAGAAGAGACCAATCGTCCCAGCGTTGCCTGCGAATCTCTTTTGAAAAAACGCACTTATGGTCCTTTAGGCAAATTAATCGATATCATTTATATGTTTGGCATTCTCGGCGGCGTAGGTGCTTCTGTTGGCCTTTCGACCCCTCTGTTGGCAGAGCTCCTTCATTCCTTCTTTGGTTGGGAAAATGATATTGTACTAAATGCAGGTCTCATCGTTTTTTGGACGGTATTTTTCATTATTGGTGTGTACGGCGGCTTGAAAAAGACTGTGGAAATGATGAGCAACTGGAGAATGTGGCTGATTATTGCCGGTATGCTGATTATCTTCCTTTGTTCTAACAAAACTTTTGTCCTTCACACCTTCATGGATAGTCTCGGTAATATGCTGGCCAATTATTTCCGTATGAATTTCTACTCTGATTTCCTTGGAACGGACGGCGGCTATCCATATGCTTGGACTATTTTCTTCTACGGATGGTGGCTGGCCTATGCTCTCAGTACCGGGATCTACATTGCCCGTATTTCCAGAGGACGTACTGTTCGAGAAGTTATGATCGCCGGTACCGGTATCACTGTCGCCTGTATCTATGCCCACCATGTCTTCCTCGGCTATTATACTGCTGAAGTTTACAATTCCGGTGTCATCGACCTTGTGGGAATCTACAGCGCGGAAGGAGCCTATGCAGCCATTGTCGCTGTCTGGCAAACCTTGCCGGGGGTTTTCGGAACCATCGTTCCCATCCTTATGGCATTGCTGATCTTCATCTCTGGTGTAACGGTCATCAACGGCACCGCATATTCTCTGGCCATTGTTTCCACAAAGAAACTGAAAGCTACGGAAGAACCAGGCAGATTCAACCGCGTGCTGTGGGCCTTCTCTTTGGGGGCCATTGGCTTGGCTCTGATTTTCTTGGGAGGATTAAAGCCAGTGCAAACGGCCTGTGTGTGTACGGGTCTCTTGACGATGATTGTTATCATATTAATCTTATATAGCTTTTTCCGATATGATACCAAAAAATGGGATTCCTACATGAAAGTCCAAGTACGAGAGAAAAAGGCCAAAGGAGAAACGATTGCGTTCGATGATCTAAAAGATCTTCTCGATGAGGATGATTCTTCCGCAGGGGGAGAACCGTGTCCTGCCGAAAATGGTGTCACCATAACAGAACAAGAATATGGCAACAAGGTAAGTTCTTAATGGTTTCTTTTTTACTGATTACGGCAACGGTCAGTAAAACGCAAAATATAAAAAATAAAAAGAAAGCGAGTGATTATTTATGCGTCCGTACGTACAAACTTTAAGTCCCGAAGAAGTTCACCAAGTCCATATGGCCTCTATGGAACTGCTTTCCACTGTTGGTTTGGAAGTCCTTGATGAAGTCTCTATTGATTACTATGAACAGGCTGGCGCTCTTGTGGATAGAGAAAAGAAAATGGTGCGGATTCCCGTGGGACTGGTCAATGAATGTTTGGCAAAATGTGCTCCCAGCGTTACACTTTATAACAGCGACGGTACCAAAGCATTTACCGTTGGCGGCGAAGAAGTCCACTACGGTACCGTTGGTTTCGCCAACTATGCCAAAGATTGGAAAACCGATGTGATTCGCGAAGCAACCATTGCTGACTATGAAGATATCCTTAAACTTTGCGATGTCCTCGATTATCCCGAATTTGTTTTGCCCCCGGCCCAGCCTGTGGATGTACCGGTAGAATTAAGCGACCGCTATCAGGCCAAAGTCGGTTTCTTGACCACTAAAAAACCTCTGATTCCCCAGGCTTACGGCGCTCAGGAAGCCAGAGATATCATTAAAATGGCTTCCCTGGTTGTGGGCGGCATGGATCAATTGAGAGAAAAACCCAATATGGCAATGTTGGTTACCTGTACCAGCCCACTGGTGGTTAGAAAAGACGCCGGTGAAACCGTTGTAGAAACTGCCAAAGCGGGAGTTCCCCTCTTCATCGAGTCGGGTCCAATGACCGGCGCCACGTCTCCCGCGACCTTGGTTTCCGCTGTAGCTCTGGCCAATGCCGAAAACATCGCTCATATTGTTTTGGCTAAGATCGTCAATCCCAATGTTCCTGTGATCTATGCCAGCTGGTGTCGTCTTTTTGACATGAGATACGGTAACGTCTCCCTGGGTTGTCCCGAATTGGCCCTGATGCGTGTGGCCAATGCTCAGATGGGGAAATATTACAAACTGCCCTGCGGTGGTGGCGGCGTTCTCACCGATGCAAATACCATCGACGCACAACTCGGTTGGGAAAAAATGCTCACTGCTGTAGTTCCCGGCATCGGTCACTGCAATATGATCTTAGGTATGGGCATCATCGGCCAGGAAAACACCATGAGCTGCGAATGTCTCATGATGGACAGTGAAATCGCCAGAATCTCGCAGCGGGTCATCCGCGGCATTGCTGTGGATGAAGAACGCCTTGCCGTCGATCTCATTAAGGAAGTGGGTCCCGCAGCTACCAGCTTTGTTTCCAAAAAACATACGAAGAAGTTCTATCCCACAGAACAATTACTGCCTCGCCTGACCGACCGTTCCGTCCCCGCCGAATGGGTCAAGAACGGCTCCAAAGACTGCGGCATGGTGGCCAAAGAATTGGTAGAACAATATATCAGTCAGTATCAAAAACCCAAACTTCCCGAAGGTATTGAAGAACAATTGGAAGCTGCCATTACAAAATAAATGTCGCACACCTATCATTCACTTTACCGATCAAACGCCACATCTTGTTATGTGAATCATCAAAAAATATATATAACTGATTAAGGAGGTATTACTATGTCCGTATTTACAAAAATCACAAACGCATTATATGAAGGCGATGCCGAAGAAATTGCCGTTCTCGTTCAAAAAGCTTTGGATGAAGGCGAAGACGCTCAAACCATTGTCAACGATGGTCTTGTCGCGGGGATGAATGTTGTCGGTGCAGACTTTAAAGCGGGTACCCTTTTTATTCCTGAAGTTATTTCTGCTGCCGAAGCCATGAAAGAGGGCCTTATGATTTTAAAACCGGCAATGGCTGCTGCCAATCAGGAATCCCTGGACACCATTCTCATCGGCACCGTAGAAGGCGACGTCCATGATATCGGCAAAAATTTGGTCGCTATTATGTTTGAAGGCGCAGGTTTCACCGTCCATGACATTGGCGTTGACAATAAACCCGAGGATTTCGTAAAAGCCTATGAAGAATATAAGCCGGAATTTATCGGACTTTCCGCACTGCTCTCTACCACAATGCCGGCAATGCAAAGAACCATTGAAGCCTTTACGGAAGCAGGTTACCGCGATAAAGTGAAAATCCTTGTGGGCGGCGCTCCTATCAATGCCGATTTTGCCAAGAAAATTAACGCTGATGGTTATGCCGGCGACGCAGTTTCCGCAGTGGATCTCGCCAAAACCATGTGACCACTACAATAACGTAATTGATGCTCTCTCTTATGTTGCCATTTGAATTTGCTTTGACTTGTTTTTCCTGGAGGGGGATCTGCCCCCTCCGGGAATCTGTATTCAGAGAGGAGGCGCAAAAATGGCAAAGGTTATCAATGATCAAAATAAGATACGTCACTACGGGATTGGCATCGACAGTGGTGGTACCTTTACAGATGGTGTAATCATTGATTTAAGCAATGGAACCATTATCAAAACGGTAAAAGTTCGCACGACGCATCATCGCCTTTTGACGGGAATCCGCAACTGCCTGCAACAGTTAGCCCCCGATAAAACGAGTATTGCCGCATTGTCTCTTTCTACCACCTTGGCCACAAATGCCGTCGTTGAAGGGAAAGGAGCCGATGTTGGCGTATTTTTAATTGGACAGAAAGCCATGGGAGATATTCCCACAGAGCACTGCTTTTATATCGACGGCGGCCATGACAGCCAAGGAGAGCCTTTGGCAGAGTTGGATCTCGCGACTGCAGAAAAATATATAGAAGAAGTAAAAGATAAAGTTTCCGCTTTTGCAGTTTCCGGCATGATGAGCGTTCGGAACCCTCAGCACGAAAAGGAATTGAAAGAATTTATCATGGGTCGATACGGAATCCCGGTGATCTGCGGTCATGAGCTGACCAGCACTTTGGGAGCTCATGAGCGTGCCGTGACAGCGACACTCAATGCCCGGCTGATTCCGGTCATCAAGGAACTGATTATGGCGGTCAAACAAACCATGGAGGAGGAGGGCATTGATGCGCCGCTCATGCTGGTGAGAGGGGATGGATCTTTGGTTGTGGCTGAGACCGCTTTGGAACGTCCGATTGAGACTATGCTTTCCGGTCCCGCAGCCAGCATCATTGGTGCTCGCTATTTGACAAACCTTCAAAATGCCGTGGTAGCTGATATGGGGGGAACTACCACGGATACGGCTGTCATTTACGATGGTTTGCCTCGGGTGAATCCCAACGGGGCTACGGTCGGCGGCTTTCTTACCCGTGTGAAAGCTGTAGATATCCACACCATTGGCCTTGGTGGTGACAGTCATGTACAATTTCACCCTAAAACGGGATTAAAGCTTGGTCCCCAACGAGTCA
Organism: Candidatus Cryptoclostridium obscurum; assembly: GCA_904420535.1. Taxonomy (GTDB): domain Bacteria; phylum Bacillota; class Dehalobacteriia; order UBA7702; family UBA7702; genus Cryptoclostridium; species Cryptoclostridium obscurum. Next base: position 9,426 of record CAJFVQ010000020.1, on the reverse strand, counting down.
CTCCCATTTCCGTCGCTGCCCGCGAAAGCGAGACCATCCTCCGGGAATTAAAGGAACTTGCGCAAAGTGTTTTCAAGAGTACCCGCTACCAACCAGTAGAATTTCTATTTCTTTCTCAAAAGGGACAGAACCATTCAGCACTTCCGGCGAATTTGAAAAACTTTCTGTCTGACGGCCCCCACAGCATTCTTAAAATTGGGCAACATCTTTCTACCAATCCCGATCTTTTGGCCTTGGACCAATGGATGGGACTTGATTTGCTTTCCGTAGTGGGACTAACACCCACCGATTTTAAAGTGGCCCAGGGGGAAACCGACGTAGGTCACAGGGAGGCAGCCCAGATTGCTTTGGAAATTACCTGTCGCGCTTTTTCTTTGACTGAAACGGAACTTTACCGCATTGTTATGGAAAAAGTCGATAAAATGATCTGTGCTACATTGATGAACGAAGTGATGGGAACGATTCCCGGATTTCGGGAAAGCCAATCTTTTCTTGTGGAACAAATCTTTGCGAATCATCAATCAAAGAAATCGTACGATTTATCAGTGAAATTACATTTGCCTGTTATTGCTGTTGGTGCTCCGGTGCAAGCGTACTATCCCAGCGCGATGAAAGCTCTTGATTCCGAATTGGTGATTCCGGATCATTCCGATGTTGCCAATGCCGTAGGAGCTATTACCGGTCAAGTGGTGGAAACTGTAGAATTATTGATTCGTCCCGATGCCAAAGGGTATACGCTTTATACTCCTTGGGAAAAGATTTCCTATCCCGACGGAGATTTGGCAATCATCAAAAATGACGCGGAAAAAATGGCTCGAACTTATGTACGGGAACAAGCGGAACAAAACGGCGGGCATAACATTGAAGTTTATTGCGACATTGAGGATGTGAAAACGCTTTCGGTTTTAGCAGCGGAGGAACGTTATTTTTTGGAATGCCACGTGTGCGCCAAAGCCCTTGGCGTTGCCTATAAAGTTTATCTGGACTGATATCGTTCAAAAAGTTGTCGTCTGTATTTGGACATGAACTCCATAAGCTATTTCTGTACCATGGATCCAATCATGGAGATCCGAACCAATGCTTTACTGGAAGTTAAGAAAAATGACAGGAACCGGAGGCGGAATGGTGCGGTGAAACAGGAATCCATGAAATGAGTAAATTGATACATCATCCGGTATACAAACAACGAAAAAAATAAAAAGTATGGTATTGGAGGCAAAGTTGTTGAACTTTGCCTCTTGTTCTGTTCCATGAGATATGAGATGAAGTTTTTTCTGTCAACCTTAATTACTTCATAGTTCCTGAGGCTTACCTTGTCTGCTTGCAAAAAAACAGCCACCGGTATTTCCGGGTGGCTGATTATTAATATCATCAAAAAAGTAAACTATTGTTTTCGATACATTTTCCGATATTCTGTTGGCAAAACTTGAACTTTTTCTTTGAATGTTTTTGTGAACTTTCCTTGGGTTTCATATCCGACTTTTTTGGCCACTATGGCAATGCTGTCGTTTGTTTCCCGCAGTAACTTCATTGCTTGCTGCATCCGGTATTCCTTTACATATGAAGCAATGGGCATTCCGTAAACTGCCTTAAAAACTGCCTTGAGGGAAGAGGTATTGAGTAAATATTTTTTGGAAAGTTCCTCAATGGTAAACCGCTGATCCAAATGTTGTATCAAAAAATTGCGAATTTCCTTGATCAACTCTGTTTGCTGAGAACCGTATTGGGTCAATTCTTCTCCTGTATCTGGCTCTAGTTGTAGCAAATGCAGTAAAATCTCTTGGGATTTTAATTTATAATAGGGGATGCGCAATGATTCCGGTAAATTGTATAAGGGCGCAAAAATACCGTCGATGATACTGTTCGAGAGAATGGCAAAAGGCTTTCCCTCCACACAAAACTTTTGATAAATTTTTTTTGTGTCAAAACCTGCTTCCTGTAAAATTGCCGGACAGTGTTTGCTTAATTCCTGTAAATCTGCGGCGACGGCAATTCCTTCATAATATCCCAAAGGTAGGGTCATTTCTGAGTCTGCACAGCTGGCCATAGAGTGTATGCACAGATCTCCCGAACCTAGATAAACAGCGGCTCCATCCCGCATGTTCCAACCGATGCGTCCCTTTCGACAATGGTTGATTTCCAAAACAAAATCCTTTGCTTCGTGATGAAACCGGACTCGTTCTGCCAGATACTGATGAAGCGACACTTCGATTCCCGGAAACAGCAGGAAGGTTTCAATGGTTCCTTTTCCCTTTGTCTGAGTGGTAAATTGTTTAACCAGCAAAGTGCCGGAGGCATCTGGAAGGTTATGCTGTTTGATCTCGAAAGTTCCGTTTGGCACTCCTCGCAAGTTTTCTTCTATGGAGTATTCATATGCTTCTTTCATGCGTCACCTCCTCCGCAAGAATTATTCCAAAGAAGGACAGGATATTTCTACCATTTTTTCTATCATTCGATGGAGAAGTTGTGCCTGCTCCGTGTCGGCGGCTTTGTAGTAAACTTCTTTTCCGTCCCTGCGACTTACAATGAGTCCGCTGCTTTTTAACTGACGCAAATGATGGGAAACTGCGGGGCTGGTCATCCCGACAAGAGAAGCCAGGTTGATGACACATTCTTCACAATGACAGAGAAGCCAAAAAATCCGAATGCGACTTCCATCGCAGAGTTGTTTAAAAATTTCGGAAACGGTCTGAAAATCTTCTTCTTTTGGCATATGTTCTAATTCTTTTTCAATTCTCTGACCGTGGTCGTGTGGCAACACAATTTTTTCCATAGAAATCTCCCCCTTTCGGAATATTTTAACACAATTCGCTTGAGAAAAATACCCTGAACACAAGAAATGCGGAAGTGGGGTGGAATTTCAATCTTTGAATGATCCGGCTTGTTGTTTGATATCAAAACTTCCTTTCTGTAACGGACAAGGATTCCTGCCAAAAAGAATTACGATTTTTATTCGATTGATAAAATTTTCTTTATTTGTAAAAATTGGTCTTTATGGATTGTCCTTCAAAAGTCTCTCGCTTTGATTCACGTTTTTAGCCAAAGACAGCCGGAAAATCGTTTTTTCCCAGCTGTCTCCTTTGATTTTCACCATTTTTATTGTTTTGTTTTGCGATGTTTCTGCATTTAACGAATGCCGTCAATGATTTGCAGGCAATGCAATAGAAGGAACGGCACAAGTTTTGTCAACTTTCATATGTTTTGATTTCTATGACCTCGTACCCTGCTTCTGTGATGGCGTCTTTTACGGTGTTATCGTTGACTGATTCCGGTACGCAGACAGTTGCTTTTTGGGTTTCCAGGTCGACATTGACCTGGGACGCGCCGGGGATACTTTCCAAAGCGCGGGTGACATGTTTTACACAGTTTTGGCACATCATGCCTTCTACGGAGAGTTCTTTTTTCATGGTAATGCCTCCTTTGTTATCATGATTATGATTATGTTCTTGTGGCTGCGCGGGTTCTGTATCGTCTGCTGAAGATACGGAGGATCCGTGCTTGGGTTTAAAAAAGCGTAAACGCAGCGCATTGGTTACTACAAAGACAGAACTGAAACTCATGGCAAGGGCCGCTATCATGGGACTCATTTTTAAGCCAAAGGCTGCATAGTAGCATCCAGCCGCAATCGGGATGCCGACGACATTGTAAAAAAAAGCCCAGAATAAGTTCTGCTTAATATTACGGATGGTTGCTTTGCTCAACTCTATGGCTCCGGCCACATCCAATAAATCATTTTTCATCAATACAATATCTGCCGATTCCATTGCCACGTCGGTTCCGGCGCCAATGGCAATTCCCACGTCTGACCGGGCAAGGGCAGGGGCGTCATTGATACCATCGCCCACCATGGCGACTTTTTTGCCGGATTCTTGAATTTTGCGGATTTCTCTCTCTTTATCCTGAGGCAGTACCTCTGCAATGACCCGATCCATGCCCACCTGTTTGCGAATGGCTTCTGCTGTCTTTCGATGGTCGCCGGTGAGCATGACCACTTCGATTCCCATATGTTTCAGTTCCTGAACGGCTTCTTTGCTCGTAGGTTTTACCACATCCGCCACAGCAATCATGCCGATCAATTCACCCTGTGCTGCAAAAAACAGGGGGGTTTTCCCTTCTGTTGCCATACGGTTTTGTAGCTCTTCCACGGCGGCGTCCTGTACGGAAAAATCACGCATCATTTTATGATTGCCTGCCAGACACTCTACGCCGTTAATCGTTCCCTTGATACCTTGGCCGGGAATCTGTTGAAAGTTTTCTACCGGGAGAAATGAAATTTTCCGTTTCTGTGCTTCCTCCACAATTGCGATGGCTAGGGGATGTTCCGAAAGTTTTTCCAGAGAGGCTGCCATCTGAAGCAGTTGTTCTTCTGTTACGTTGTTTTGGGGGGAAAGATTGGCTACAACCGGTTGCCCTTGAGTGATGGTTCCCGTTTTATCCATGACAACGATTTGTACGGAGTGGGCAGTCTCCAGTGCCTCAGCAGATTTAATCAAAATCCCATTGGTTGCGCCGCGTCCGGTACCTACCATGATCGCAGTAGGTGTTGCCAAACCAAGCGCACAGGGACAGGATACAACCAGGACGGAAACGGCAATTGTCAAAGCAAATTCAAACGTCGCGCCGCAGATCATCCATACGATGGCAGCAACCAGGGCGATTCCGATAACAATAGGGACAAAAACACCTGCGACTTTATCAGCCATTTTGGCAATAGGGGCTTTAGAACTGGTCGCGTCATCCACTAGACGGATGATTTGGGACAAAGCCGTTTCGTCACCTACTTTGGTTGCCTGCATTTTGAAATATCCACTTTTGTTGATGGTTGCGCCGATGACCCTGTCACCGGATTGCTTGTCTACAGGAATGCTCTCGCCAGTAATGGCGGATTCGTCTATGGAGGCGTTCCCTTCCATAAGTATGCCGTCTACTGGTACGGATTCCCCTGCTTTCACGATCAGTATATCGCCTTTTTCTACCTCTTCTGCCAAAACGACGCTTTCCTCACCATCTCGAACAACGGTAGCCGTTTTAGGCGCTAAATTTAACAGTTTGTTGATTGCGTCAGAGGTTTTTCCTTTTGCGCGAGCCTCAAAAAATTTACCAAGAGTAATCAGAGTAAGAATCGTGCCGGCTCCTTCGAAATACAAATCATGGGTAAATTGATGCACCATGGCCAAATCTCCGTGGCCGAACCCGAATGCAATCTTGTAAAGAGCATAAATGCCGTAGACCAGGGAAGCTCCGGATCCCAATGCGATCAAAGAATCCATGTTGGGCGAACCGTGAAACAGGGTTTTGAAACCAGTACGGTAATATTTTGAATTGATGATCACGACCGGGAGCAACAACAAAAACAGGGTCAATGCATAGATCATGGAATTCTCTGTGCCAAGGAAAAAGCTCGGCAACGGCCATCCCATCATATGACCCATAGAAATATAAAATAACGGGATGGTAAAAACAAAAGACCAAATGACCCGACGTTTCATAATTTCGTATTCTTTTTTTACATTATTTGCCGAGGATTCTGCCTGTCCGGTATTTTTTCTTCTTGCATTTTGGAGGGAAGCGCCATAACCGGCTTTTACGACGGCTTCTATAATTCTATCACTGTTCAATACAGTGGTGTCATAGTCTACAATCATGCTGTTTTTCAACAGATTGACAGAAACTTTTTTGATTCCCGGCAGAACGGACACGCTTTTTTCGACACGGGAAGAACATGCTGCACAGGTCATGCCTGTGACATGATATCGTTCCTGCATGATAGCCACCTCCTTCGATGTCATATTTATTATCCCCCCCCACTCTCCTACAGGGGGAGGGGGTGTATATTCTTTAGTATAGCGGAGAATCTTTTAAGTGCAACGCCCATTTAGAACTGATTTTTGCCCAAATGGGAGAATTTTTTCTGGGATTGTTGGGAAATATGAAAATATTTTGCAAGTCAATATTCTGCTTTTCTTTTCTATACATCGCTGTACTTGGTGAAATAACCTTGTAATACCCGTTGAATATCGATGGCTACCCCACATTCTGAGTTTCAACCATGCAAGCTTAGCTTTCTTATCTGGAATATGACAGTATTTTTACGCAAAAGATCACAGCAATCAGCAAGATAAAGGAATACAAGATTGTCGGAAGACAAATGAAAATAACTGCTAAAAGCTCTATTATAGTGTCCCTATGAGCAGGGAGAATATTCATAGGGTTTTGAAACTGAGGGATTTTGAAAAGTTTTGCAGTAGTTGTAATTTCCCTGCCAAAGCCGCTTCTGATAAATAAATTTTATCAAGTGATGAGATGGGTAGATCCAGGTCTTACAAGGGGATGTCAAAAAACCTATATTGGACCAGATTGATGGCGGTTGTTCGATATCGCATAGGATTTCTCGATACAGAAGCAGAATACCGAAAGGAGACATTGATGTCGAACGCGTATGGGGATATATTTTCTCCAAGCAGGCTTATAAATTTGGTATTCTTGCTTTACTGTGAAAACGACCTTGCGTTTATTTTCCCATTTAGAAGAAACTTACGCCCAAAAGGAAACAGTTGCCGCAATGACATTGACGAAAGGTTGTGAAATGAGTAAAATAACAAATGAACAATTAAGCAATTGTTGAATTATTGAACTTCTGAAAGGAGCTACATATTATGAAGAAGTCGTACAAAATTGAAGTCGATTGTGCCAACTGTGCAAACAAAATGGAGGACGCGACCAGAAAAACTCCCGGAGTGAAAGATGCCACCGTCAACTTTATGACTCTTAAAATGAATGTTGAGTTTGAGGAAGGTCAAGATCCCAAAGTCGTAATGCAACAGGTTCTTAAAAACTGCAAGAAGGTTGAGGATGATTGCGAAATCTACCTGTGAGAGTTTTTTTAAAAGTAAAGCTGCACCGGTAAAGTGATTGTAGGAGGAATTTTACGATGCAAGAACTGATTGTCATTGGCTTACTTGGTGTCGTTGTACTAATGGCGTTGGTCCTGCTTTTGATGGGCAGTCGGAAAAACAACGGTATGACAAAAAAACAAAAAGTTATGCTTGGCCGTATTTTAGCCGCTACATTACTGTTGCTGGTGTTGCAACTTTTGCCGGAGACAGTATTCGATCAAATGGATTCTCTGTTCCCGGGGGCGGCATATTGGGTGTATTTGGCGCTTTATTTGTTGGATTACCTCATTATTGGGTACGATATTCTTATCAAAGCCCTCAAAGGTATCAAAAACCGGCAAATTTTTGATGAGAGTTTTTTGATGGCGATTGCCACCATTGGTGCCATTGTTCTGGCTCTTTATGAACAAAGCGGGGATTATACAGAAGCCATTGCTGTAATGCTGTTCTACCAGATCGGTGAATGGTTCCAAAGTTATGCCGTGGGCAAAAGCCGTCGCAATATCAGTGATCTGATGGATATCCGTCCTGATTATGCCAATGTGGAACAAGATGGGAAACTGGAAAAAGTTGATCCTGATGAAGTTGCCATTGGCAGCATCATTGTGGTACAGCCCGGTGAAAAGGTGCCCATTGACGGTATCGTTGTAGAGGGGGCTTCTAGCCTAAACACAAGTGCTCTTACGGGAGAAAGTCTGCCGCGAGATATTGAAATTGGCGATGAAATTACCAGCGGCTGTATTAATATGACCGGGGTGTTAAAAATTCAAACAACAAAGGAATTTGGAGAATCCACAGTATCAAAAATCCTTGATTTGGTGGAAAATGCCAGTTCTCGCAAATCCAAATCGGAAGACTTTATCTCTAAATTTGCAAGGGTTTATACACCTGCGGTATGTATTGCCGCTTTGGCCCTGGCGATCCTTCCACCCCTGATCCGCGTGGCGGGCTTGGGCCTTCCCGCGCAATGGGATGTATGGATTTATCGTGCTCTGACTTTCCTTGTGATTTCCTGTCCCTGCGCACTGGTGATCAGCATTCCTCTTTCCTTTTTTGCCGGCATTGGCGGAGCCAGCAACGCAGGAGTTTTGGTCAAAGGCTCCAATTATTTGGAAACATTATCCCAGACGAAAATCGTCGTATTTGACAAGACAGGTACTTTGACACAAGGAGTATTTGAAGTCAACGGAATCCACCATAATGAGATGGAGAATGCGAAATTGATTGAGTATGCCGCTTTGGTAGAAAGTTCATCATCTCATCCCATCAGTAAAAGTTTACAGCGAGCTTATGGCAAAGAAATTGACCGCAATCGAGTGACAGATATACAGGAGATCAGCGGCAATGGCGTAATTGCCAAGGTAGACGGTATTACGGTCGCCGCAGGGAATGATAAATTGATGAATCGGTTGGAAATTCCCTTCATCAATTGCCGCAGCGTCGGTACGATTATTCACATGGCAATTGACAGAGAATATGCAGGGCATATTGTCATTTCTGATATTGTCAAGCCCCATTCTAAAGATGCAATTGCCTCTCTGAAGGCGGCAGGGATTCATCAAACCGTGATGCTTACCGGTGATACCAAGAAAGTAGCCGATCAGGTCGGAGGATCGCTGGGCATTGATCGGGTATACAGTGAATTGCTCCCTGCTGATAAAGTAGAAAAAGTAGAAGAACTGCTGGCAACGAAACCAGATAAGGCAAAATTGGCTTTTGTAGGCGACGGTATCAATGATGCTCCGGTGCTTCGTCGAGCGGATATCGGTATTGCCATGGGAGCCATGGGGTCCGATGCGGCCATTGAGGCGGCAGATGTGGTCTTGATGGACGACGATCCCATGAAGATCTCCAAGGCCATCAAAATTTCTCGCAAATGCTTGGGGATTGTTTATCAGAATATTGTATTTGCCATTGGCATCAAACTAATTTGCTTGGTTTTGGGCGCTCTCGGTATTGCCAATATGTGGTTGGCCATCTTTGCAGATGTCGGTGTGATGATTATCGCTGTCCTCAACGCAATTCGAGCGCTGTTTGTCAAAAAACTGTAAGGCAAAACGATGAATGTTTTTTCTATATTGAAAATAATATCATAGAAAATAGTACCATGACACATAACCGCTATTTCCGATTTCAAAATGCAAAAACGGCGCCGCGACCAATTCGGTGGCGGCGCTATCTTTTTATCGTTCGATTCTTGTTGCCCCGTAAAGCGTTTGACTTCCGAAAAACTGTTGAAAGCTTCAGCGTTTTTTCGTGTGAATAGCCAAACGTTTTAAACGGTAGTTCATATTTTGACGGGAAACTCCTAAACGCCTTGCGGCTTTGGCGATATTCCCATCAGTCATTCGAAGAGATTCCTCAATAATTTTTCGTTCATATTCTTCTAACAAGGTGGGAAGATCTCCATTCTCCGGATAATTCGCGCTGAATTGGTAGTTGGCAGTGGGGAACTGCTGTTGTAAATAGGAGGGAATATGTTGCACTTTTAAACTGTTGGTGTGGATGTCCAAATAGCAAATACAGCTTT
>CAJFVQ010000019.1 GCA_904420535.1 Candidatus Cryptoclostridium obscurum | reverse complement strand
CTTATGTCATTGTGGAACAGACTATGGATGAATTGGCTGCGGAACCCATCACTCCCCTGACTTATAATACCAAAGCGCAGGAAACCATACATATGTCGGGCGTACCTTATAGCTCTACGATCAGCTGGGAGTGGTATGAAGAAGGAAATCCAGAGAATCGCGGGAGTGGCAGCGCTACCAGTCCGAGCAATGCAAATGCCATCGATATCGCGGCATTTACGGATGCGGGCACCTATGTCGTCGAGATCACCGTAGAAAAAAGTGGATTTACCTCCAAAGCTCTTGCGCCTGTTACCGCCATCATTAACAAAGCCGCGGTAACGACTCCCGTTGGCGCCTCCGGTTTGCAGTATACCGGCGATGAACAGGTCGGCCTTGCGGCTCCCGCCGATGATGCCCTCTATACCTATAGTGAGGACAGCGTTACCAAAGGAATAAATGCCGGTCAATATACGGCCCATGCGATACTGGAAGACCCCGATAACTATGCTTGGTCCTCTGGTGACGATAATCATGACGGGACTGTGGAAATTTCTTGGAGTATTGCGAAACGCGGAGTTCTTGAAACCACCTTGGGCGGTTATGCGGATCAAACGGTGCCGTATAAGGGGACCCCTTATACGGCAGTAAAAGAACCCGCCAATGCTACGGGATTTTTTGAGATCACTTACAACGATGAGGGAACATTGGTGGGTAAGATCGAGAATACTGAAATTGAAGCATTTACCATCACCAATGCCCAAAGGACTGATGCCGGTAGATATACTGTTGTTGCCACCATCACTGATTTTGCGAATTTCTATTGGATCACTCATCCTAATGTCGACAGCTATGATCTGGGGGATTGGACGATCGGTCAGGGGCAGATTGTGGCTCCCACTGTCAGTGCAAAAGAAGTGACCTATGATGGCAAAGCCTATAAGGCGGATAACATTTCCCTCATCCATTCTCAGGCAAGCGGAAACAATTTGGGATCTGAGGGCTTGGTTACCTTAGGGACGGATCATCAATACTACACGACCAACACTGCCGTAAATCCCATGGATACTCCGCCGGTTAATGCAGGACGTTATTATCTCGAGGCCGATTTGGATTATGATTCCACCAATTATCTCCTTGTTGGGAATAGTGGAAGAGTTCAGGTCGTGATCAACAAAGCGCCGTTGACATTGACCGCTCCCACCGCGGGGTTGGAAGTTTCTTATACAGGAAGGGCTCAGACCGTCCCCGGGCCTGAAGTATCAGGTCTTGTGGAAAAAAACGATGCCTATTCGTTAACATATTCCTACGTTTACACACCGGTAGGCGGGGAGCCCGGAGAACCGCAGACCGTTTCTGATTCTTTGGAACTGACCGATGCGGGGACCTATGTAATCACAGCTTCCGTCGCCAAGGACTGTCAGAATTATACCTCTGATCAACCTGTCACCTATAAATTTAAGATCAATCCTGCTGAACAGACTGTGGATCTAACTTCCGAGGACAGCAGCTGGAACGGGGAGCAAAAGACCATTGCTAAAACTTTGGGAGACTCCCCCTTTACCGTAAAGGGAACCGGTAAAGTCGATGGTGCGACTACCGATGCCAAAATCTCTTATCAAAGTAGTGATCCGTCCATTGCTTCTGTAGATCAAGAGAATGGCCTGGTAACGCTCCATAAAGCAACGACGGAAGGAAAATCAATTACTATCACCGTGACTGCCGCCGCCAGCGACAACGGCAATTACAGTGAGGGCACTAATTCTTATACGATTACGGTAGGTAAAGACGCGCCCACGGTTACAATGTCTCAAGAAGAGATCAATGTTAACTATACCGGTAACCCCATAGAAGATAGCCAATATCAGGTTGCATCTTTGTCAAAAGGGGAAAATGGGGCTGTTGATCCTTCCGGTGCGTTGATCTATACCTTTTATAAAGATGCTGATTGTGGGGAAGCCATGAAAGGGGTTCCCGTTGATGTGGGAACTTATTATATGAAGGCTTCTTACGCGGGAGATGACAACTATGGCAGCGCGGAATCTCAAGTGGTGACCGTGAATATCAATCCCGCTACACCTGCTGTGGATATCAAGGGGTATTCCTCGGTTTATGACGGAGGCTTCCATGACGCGGCTACTTTAAACAGCGTTACCGGTGTAGGCGGTAGTAACCTTTCCTACGAAGTTTATTACATTAAGAAAACAGACGCTGGAGAACAGACCCCCGCTGTTGATGATGGCGCCTGGATTCAAGAACTGAAAGTGAAAGATGTGGCCGACAGCGGCGATTACTGGTATAAGGTAGTAATTACCGAGAATAACGCCAGTAATTACAGTTCCTTGATCGGAAGCGTAAAAGTAGAGATCACTACAGCGACATTGACAATCGAACGCAGCCTGACAACAGATAAAGTTTACGACAGTACCGAAAGTCTTGTAAGCGGGCAGCTCAGTCTCACCGGAACAGTTCAGGGCGTCAAGGATGAGAAATTCACCGTGACTGCGACTGACGGTACCGGCTATGCTACCGCCAATGCTGCCGATGACGTAGAGATCACCGTTGTATATCAACTTTCCGGTAACGCCGATCTTAGGAACTACACAGTGAAGATTACGGAAGAAGGTACGGCTCAATCCATCAGTGACAGCGGTACTGTTACGGAAACTGCTGACGGTACCATCAGCCGCCGGCCTGTTGATGTAAGGATTGCCGCTCAGTCGAAAGACTATGACGGCAATACTACAGTGGTTCTCACCGGAGAGATTATCATTGAGGAAGCAGGAGAAGGTAGCGGCGTAGTCGCGGGTGAAAGTATCACTGCAAGCTTCATTCCCGATGCCGTCGGCACAGCTGATGCGGCAGACTCTTTTGTACAGGAAAATCAAGTAACGGTAGCTGCAAATCAGATCCTCCTGTCTGCCGGTGACGGTAATACCAACAGTGCTAATTACGAGGTAAGAAATGTCAGCAATGCCGATGTAACCATCAAACCGGTTGCACCGACGCTTACGTTTATCAAAGCGAACGGCGACCAAATCACTGTGCCTTTTGATGGCGAAGTGCTGACCGAGGACGACTATGGCGCTACGGCCTTTGGTGTGCCCGATGGTAGTGATCCGTCAGGTGCTGTCAGTTACGCTTTTTATAAATCTCAAGAAGACGCAGAAAGCCAACTGAATACAATCAATACTCCTTCTGCTGCAGGAACCTACTATGTTCGTGGCAACTATTCCCCTGGTGAAAAAGATAACTACACTGCGGCCAACGCCATTATGCAGGTAGTGATCTCAAATTCCAGTTTGTCCGTGAATATTTCCGGTTATTCCCAACAATATGACGGAAAATCGCATGATGTAGCGGCGTCTATTAACGTCAAAGGGGTAGGCAATACGGAGATTACCGACTATACTGTTTATTATGCGAAAAAGAGCGGAAACTTTGCTGAACAGGCTCCCGCGGCTGATAATAACGATGCCTGGAGCACCACTTTGCAGGTGAAAAATGTGGCCGACAGCGGTGACTATTGGTACAAAGTAGAAGCTGAGAGCTATGACACCTATATCGGTGGCGAAGCCGTTTCTGTTTCTATTACGGCAAAACCTCTTACCATTGAAAAGACGGTGATACCAAGAAAAAATTATGACGGAACAGTCAATGCTGCGGTAGAGATTGAACAACAGGTCGAAACAGGTATCGACGGCGAGATCGTAACAGCATCTCTCACCAGTGCACAATATAATTCCGCCAATGTAGACGACGCCAACAGTATTGCCATTGTTTACAGCCTTGTTGCCGGTGACGGTACGGATCTCGCAAACTATAGTTTGAACGGTGATGCGATCAGTGGGGCCGCGATTACTGAAACGGTGACTGATGTCGACGAAACAAAAGTCGGAATTGACCCTGCCAGAGTTTCCGTCCAGATTTTGAATCAGGAAAAGATCTATGACGGAAACAGTCCGACCATTGTCGATCCAGTTCGGGATATCCATTGGACAACATCGGATACTATTTACAACAATGACGATCTGGGGATCTCTTTGACTGTTGTTAACAGCGCCGCCGATGTGGGAGTTTACGCCATTACCGGCGCAGCGTCCAACAGCAACTATGATGTGACTTTTTCTGGTAAATGGGACGAAAAGGATGATAATAAGGGAGAAGCTGGCATCTATACCGTTACATTACGTCCAGTGGAAGTATCCATCGGCATGGCTGGTGGTTTTTACGGGGACAAGCCCGACTTGTCAAATGTAGTACTGGATTATGAGGAGACAAGTGAAAATAGAGGACTTGCCGACGGCGAAATGAGTATCGATGAGATTATTCTGGACACCGATGCTACTTCTGCCAGCCCTGTTTCCAGCGATCAAGTCAGCTATAAGATCTTTGCAGTCAAGGATCAGAAGGAAGTAGAACTCGGTACTCCGACGCGATTTGGAAACTATGATGTGACCTTTACCGCTAATGGCATTTATCGGGTTGATCCCCGTCCCATTGCCATTACGGTAACGGATCACAGCAGTATTTATGGAGAAGCCATTGATGAGGGGATCTCTGCTCCTATCGCAGATACTGATTATAAAGTTGCGCTTTCCGATAGCTATACCGGGAAAGGCAGCGCTGCCATTGTCAATAACGATGATCTTGGAATTACTTTGCAGATCAACAGTGATTCTGTAGTCAATGCGGGAACCTATAATATCAGCGGAAGCACTCAGGGAGACGCTGCAAGCAACTATGCTATCACTTGGGAGGGCAACGGCGATGCAATTCCCGAGGGCGGAAATTACGGCAAATATACCATTGAAAAAGCAGCTTTGACAGCGACTTTCCAAAATGGTGACAAAATCCAAAACGGGGTTTCCATTGTTTATCAGACGCATTATCAGAATCCTTTGCGCATCGCTAACAGCACCACCAATGAGGATGTCTTAGAAGCAGATTTGGAAACTTTGGATGTCTATTATCGTATCGCTGATGATCCCGAAAGTATCATTGGTGAAATTGCCGATGATGGAACTGTTTCTTTGAATGGAACAGGTACTGCGCGGATCGAAGTGACGGTGACTGCCCAGACTGACAGCAACTATAAAGATTCCGTGACTACTTGGTATGATCTGGTAGTGATCACTGCCGGCGGTGGGATCCAGGTAACGGTAACGCCGGTTTCCGATCTGACATACAACGGTGAGATGCAAGATCTTGTTACTTACCAGGTTATACCTGAAAGTGCGGAAGTTACCTTCACAGTAACGGCCCAAGAAAGTAGAGATCAGTGTGAAGTGGGCCCTGACGGCATCCCCCAAGGGCTTGATGCGGGGACTTATACGGTAAACTGGACCGCAAAACAGAGCGGTTATAGCGATGTCAAAGGATCGGTTAATGTTACCATTGACAAAGCCGCTCCAAGCAATGGATTCAGTCAAACTGCCATAAACGCCACTTATGAAGAAGGTAAGATCTTCGACAGTACAGAATCCACTGTGCTGAATGTTGCCGACAATTATTCCGGCGAGATTACCTATATGAGTAATGACACCCAGGTGGCACGCGTCACTGAAAACGATCTGAGCAAGATTGTTTTACATGGTGTCGGTAATGCTGTGATTAGCGCCCACTTTGCGGAAACAGAAAACTTTCGTGAACAGACCGTCTCCTTTACTTTGACGGTAACGACAGCGGATACTGCCATTCAATATACTGCAAAAGACTATCAGGTCGAGTATGACGGTGATGCTCATGGAAGCCAAATCACTGTGAATCATCCGACAGAATATAAGATCCTGTATAGTGATGATAAAGGCACAAGCTATGATCTGACACAATCGCCGACGATCACGAATGTATCAGATAGCCCACTGGTCATCTATTATAGGATTCAAGCAGACGGCTATACTTCAGCATTTGGTACTCAGACTGTGGCCATCACACCAAAATCTATTGAAGATTGTACCGTCGGCGGTATCGCTGAAAGTTATACCTATATTGGTGATCAAATTACAACGCCAAACGCGACAGTGGCCGATGGCAGCACTATGCTCACTGCGGGTGTGGATTATGAAATTACCTATGGTAGCAACAGCGAAGTCGGTAATAGTCCCAATGATGAAGGCCTTAAAAATGGTGGTGGTTGGGTTAAAATTACCGGTACGGGTAATTATACCGGTGAGATCATGAAATATTTTGAGATCACATCTGTAGACGAGAGTTATCTTTCCGCTGGCTTGGATCGTTATTACGGTTACTATGGCGATAGCAGCACCGACCATGCCAATGTTACGGTGATGCACGGTGCCCACGAAGTGGATGAAAGCGAGATTCGCCTTGCGGTGTCTTATACCGATGGTATAACGGTGGTTGACGACGCTATTGACAATGGGTATGCGATTCAAAATGGATTAGGAATCACCTTTGGACAGGCGGGCATCTACACTATTACCGTGGAGGTATCTGGTGCGCATACAGGGAAGTTTACTCTGAATTATACACTGTTGCCCCAGGATAGCAGTACTGGCGGCCTGACTGCTACCGGTCCGCAAAACAACGTCGTGACTTATGACGGAGAAAACCATGCTTTTGTTCCTCAAGTCTCTGATGGAAACGGAAGTGACCTAACTTTGGACGATTACAGTTTGACCTACAGCTATACGCCGTTTACCAATAAGGTCAGTGCCGTTGCCGAGGGAACAGCATACGATCCCGACAGTACCGATATGAGCCAGGCGGGATTATATCTGGTCACCGTGACGGGAAAAGATAATTATATTGGCACAGTGTCTTTGCCCTTTTTGATCAGCCAACGTGATCTGAGTGATCCTACGATTACCGCGGCATTCTCGTCAGATGTTTTGACATACAATGGCGGCGCCCAGACACCGGGAGTCTCCCTGACTTATCAGGGAAAAACCGTTGAAGGTCTGCGGGAAACGGAATATTATAACAACACCAATGCCGGTACGGCTCAGGCTGTTAGCATAGCCACCGCTGATAATAATAACTTTACTGGTATGCGAATCGATGAATTTACCATTGCTAGAAAAGATCTTTCCCATGAAAGCATTGGTGCTATTGCCGATCCTTCGAGTTATCCTTATACCGGCAACGTCGTAATTCCCACAGTCAAAGTAACCGACGGCGAACGAAATACTACTCTGACCATGGGTGCTGAATACACGGTTGATTCCACTGCGACTCAACCTGGTACGGCCAAAGCTATGATTACTGGCGTCGGCAATTATCAAGGGACGTTGGAATTGGAGTTCACCATCACCAGTTCCGGGCCCGATCCAGTCGATACCTTGAAACTGACGGTAACGCCGTCTGAATGGATCTACGGTGATAACGTGGATAAAAAGCTTTCTGTCACCTACGATGGTGTGGAAATGAATGCGGATCAATATGATCTCACCATTACCGAAGCAATACGTGGCGAAATCTACCAAGGCAATGATAAAGCTGCAGCGTTGGCAGAGTTGAGCGATCCCGGTACCTATACGATTACCGCCCAAGGTACAGGCGTTTACGAAGATTCTAACGATACCACCACGGTCACCATTCATAAGATCAAACCGACGGTATCCGTTACCGCTGATCCCACCAGCCTTTCCGGTAGTGGAACTGTGACTTTGGCTCTCAGTGGAACCAACCTACCCGCCGGAACGGATCTGGCACAGTTATTGAGTGTAAATACAATAAACGGTACGGAACTGGACCTCTCGAAACTGAATTGGACAGAAGAAAACGGTGTTTGGACTACTAGCTTTGATGCTGCTAACGCCAATGAAACATATACCTTTACCCTTCAATTGAAAGGCAATGAGTATTATGAATCTGCCAGTTCTACGGAAAAAGTAGTAACAGCACGGCGGAGCAACGGTGTTGACGAATGGCTGAACGTTACAGACCATATTCGCTATCTCAACGGCTATGGCAACGGTTTGTTTGGGCCGGATGATAACATGTCTCGGGCTCAAGTGGCACAAATGTTTTACAATCTGTTGCTGAATAAAGATATACCTGTTACCGTGAGCTTCACTGATGTTTCTGAAGGCGCTTGGTATGTTGAGGCGGTAAACGCCCTTGCTTCCTTAGGCATTGTAGAAGGAATCGGCGACAATCAGTTCGCTCCCGATAAAGCCATTACTCGTGCAGAGTTTACCATCATGGCCATGCGTTTTGCCTATCTTCCCGAAGCGGGGACCAATCCTTACAATGATTTGATAGTAGGTTCCTGGTATTACGATTATGTGGTAGGATCTGCCCAATATGGATGGACCAATGGTTATGCTGACGGTAGCTTCCGTCCTGATAATACCATCACCCGTGCTGAGGTAACGACCATCACCAATCGCATGCTTAGCCGTAGTGCAGATAAAGCCTTTGTGGACAATCACGCGGAAGAGATGATGCAGTTTACCGATTTGAACAAATCTCATTGGGCGTATTACGACATTATGGAGGCTACCAACGCTCATGACTACGAAAAAGAAAATGACATAGAGGTTTGGACGGGACTCCGGTAATCACTCTATCAACCTACAAAGCGGAGGAAATATGGATCGCAATATTGTAGTCAAAAGATTGTACCAATGTCCTGATTCCTTAGAAAATGCAGCGATTTGGTTTTCTCAAAAATGGGGCATCCCTTCGGAAACATATCGCGACAGTATGGTAACGTGCATTCAGAAGGAAACAGGAATCCCACAATGGTATCTCGTTTTTGAACAGCAACGAATCGTTGCCGGCGCGGGGGTAATCGCAAATGATTATCATGATCGTGTGGATTTAACTCCGAATCTTTGCGCTTTATTTGTGGAAGAATCCCATCGATATCGCGGCATTGCGAGGCTGCTGTTGGATTCCGCTCGAAGGGATATGGGTAAACTGGGATTTGAGACATTATATTTGGTGACAGATCATGAACACTTTTATGAGAGATGCGGTTGGGAATTTTTGACAATAGTCTCTGACAGCGATGGAAACCCTGTCAGAATGTATGCCGCATCAACACTTTGATGAAACATACCGCGATTCTTTGATCCTTTCATTTGATTAAAAACGAAAAGCGTCAGTACAGCTTTTGGCTTGTACTGACGCTTTTTGTGTTGATATTTATTTCATGTAAGTTACAAAAACTATATATTTTCTTGGGTTTCATCAAATATATCAGATTTTTTTTCCCCCTTCCGGAGAAAAGAAGTTAGGCTTTCACCCAAAATAGAACAGATTGCCCCAAGAACGATGGGCAGTGGGCGAAAAAGATCATCGGCAAAAGGAAGGCCACAGTAATAGAGAACGATCAAAGGCGGGGCTATGGAGCAGAAGGCAGCGAATATTCCGCCGCCGGGCCGCAAAATTTTACGGCTGAAACGGCGGGCTGCCGAAAACGATAGCATTGGTAAATAAAATAGCCAGATTTTTTCCATGATTTCCCAAGAAAACAACTCCAATCCGTTGACGGTAGCAAATAGAAGGGTAATGATAAAAAAAGAGACAATCACGGACAAAATTGTTTTCAACCATTCCATGGATATTTTCCCCCTTTATGAGCCAAATCGCGTTTGCGTCGAGGGCTCATTGTATTTTATGGCATGGAGCCGATTGTTAGAACAAAAAGTACAATTTTTTTCTTTGTCGGTGGAAGTTTTCCGCAGATTCTGTAAAAATATCTTTATTGTGCGGAGAACTTGTGGTATAATACTATGGTTAATAAAATGCCCATACTATGAGTATCCATTGCTTTTTTGTGTGTCGGCATAAAAAATGACAGAATTCAGACGATAGAATTGTTTTGAAATAAAAGGAGGACTTGCCATGACGGGAGAACTGAAATCCGTCTATGATCCCAAAGAAGTAGAGGAAAAGTGGTATCAATTCTGGGAAACAAACCGTTACTTTCACGCCGATGTCGATGATGAAAGGGAGACTTTTACCATTGTCATTCCCCCGCCCAATGTTACAGGACAACTTCATATGGGGCATGCTCTTGACGTGACCATGCAGGATATTTTAATCCGTTACAAAAGAATGTGCGGCTTTAATACCCTTTGGGTGCCCGGCACCGACCATGCCGGCATTGCGACTCAGGCCAAAGTTGAGGAGCAATTACGGGAAGAAGGTAGCTCTAAAGAGGAAATTGGCAGGGAGGCTTTCGTCAAAAAGACCTTTGAATGGAAGGACAAATATCACGAACGCATTGTGCGTCAGCTTCGCGGTACCGGTGCTTCCTGCGATTGGGAGAGAGAACGGTTTACCATGGACGAAGTCCTCTCCAGAGCAGTACGGGAAGCTTTTGTAACATACTATGAAAAAGGGCTGATTTACCGTGATAAATATATTGTGAATTGGTGTCCCCATTGTCACACCACGATTTCCGATATTGAAGTGGAGCATCGGGAACAAGAAGGACACCTTTGGGAGATTAAATATAAAGTTAAGGGAGAAGACGATGTTTTCATGACCGTGGCCACCACTCGTCCCGAAACCATGCTGGGTGACGCTGCTTTGGCGGTAAATCCCGAAGACGAACGGTATGCCGCATATGTGGGAAAAACTGTTTTCATTCCTATCATTGATAGAGAGATCCCCGTTATCTCCGATGAATATGTGGATCAATCGTTCGGCACTGGTGTGGTAAAAATTACGCCCTTCCACGACCCCAACGACTTTGAAGTAGGACTCCGCCACAATCTCCCTCAAATCGAAGTCATTGATCTTGACGCAAAAATGACGAAGGCCGCAGGAAAATATGAGGGTATGGATCGCTATGAATGCCGCAAGGCTCTGTTGGAAGATTTAAAGGCCATCGGGCAAGGCGGTGGAGAAAAGGCTCATGTTCATGCCGTAGGGGAATGCTATCGCTGCGGGACGACGATTGAACCTCTTATTTCCAAACAATGGTTTTTAAAAATGAAACCTTTGGCGGAACCGGCCATTGAAGCGGTAAAGAAAGGAGATACTTCCTTTGTTCCTTCCCGCTTTGATAAAGTTTATTTAGGATGGATGGAAAATATCCGTGATTGGTGTATCTCCCGCCAACTTTGGTGGGGCCATCGCATTCCCGTTTGGTATTGTGATGACTGCGGTGCCGAAATCTGCCTCCGTGAAGATCCCACGGTTTGCCCTCACTGCGGCAGCCAACATCTGACCCAGGATGAAGATGTTTTGGATACCTGGTTTTCTTCGGCATTGTGGCCATTTTCCACTTTAGGCTGGCCCGATGAAACCGTTGATTTGAAAAAATATTTTCCCACCTCTGTTTTGGTTACAGGTTGGGATATCATCTTTTTCTGGGTAGCCCGCATGATTTTTAGCTCTTTGGCTATGACGGACCAGGTGCCTTTTAAAGAAGTGCTGATTCATGGTCTCGTTTTGGACGAGCACGGTAGAAAGATGTCGAAGTCGTTGGGGAACGGCGTAGACCCCATGGAAATTATCGACGAAGTCGGCGCCGACAGCCTCCGCTTTATGTTAGTCACGGGGAATACTCCCGGCAATAATCTTCGTTTCCGTAAAGAACGCTTGGAGGGCAGTCGCAATTTCGCCAATAAAATCTGGAATGCCAGCCGTTTTGTTTTGATGAATTTGGAAGGTTATGAAGATGGCGATTGGAATGACGAGCAACTCTCTCTCCATGATCGTTGGATTTTGACCAAACTCAACGAAACCGCTTCGGGAATCCGCCGCAATTTGGAACGGTATGAATTAGGCGAAGCTGCACACCTCATCTATGATTTTATCTGGAACTATTTCTGCGACTGGTATGTGGAATTGTCGAAAAACGCACTCTATAAAGGCAGTGAGGAAGAGAGACTGCAGAGCCAGAGAGTTTTGGTTTATGTTCTTTCCCGAGGTTTGGAACTGCTCCATCCCTTTATGCCCTTTATTACTGAGGAAATCTGGCAAAAATTGCCCCATCAGGGCGAAACCATTGTTTTGGCCGATTATCCTAACCACGAAGAACGTTTCGAAAATGAGGCAGCAGCTCGTGCTATGGATATGATGATTGATATGATTAAATCCATCCGTAACCTTCGGGCGGAAATGAAAGTACCTTTGGGCCAAAAGGCCCGCCTTGTCGTGGCTGCGGCAGATCAGGAACGAAATATCATCGAAGAAAATAAAGCTTATCTCGATAAAATGGCTGCCATTGATTGCGTAGAATTTATTGCTCTAGGCGACGATGCTCCTAAAGGCGCCGCTGCCGCCATCTTAGGTGATGTTCGCGTTTACTTGCCTTTGGCCGGTCTCGTGGATATGGAAAAAGAAAAAACCAGACTGAACAAAGAAATGGCCAATGTGGAAAAAGAGATTGCTCGTTTGAGCGGAAAATTGAACAACCAGGGTTTCCTTTCCAAGGCTCCTGCCGAAGTTGTTGAAGGAGAACGGGAAAAACTGGAAGCAGCCAAGAAAAAAATGACCGGTCTCGAAGAGACTTTGGCCATGTTAGCAGAGGTCGAATAACCATGATGAATTATGCGGAATCCCTGATTTATTTGCGGGATCTTACAAAATTTGGAGTCAATTTTGGTCTGGGACGCGTGGAGGAGCTCCTTCGCCGCATCGGCGATCCTCATAAAACCATGGAATACATCCATGTGGGGGGTACCAATGGCAAAGGAAGTATTTCCTCAATGCTCAGTTCCATGCTAACGGTGAACGGAGATCGTCCCGGTTTGTTTACTTCTCCTCATCTTCATTCCTATCGAGAACGTTTTCGCATCGCAGGAGAAACCATCAGCCATCAGGACGTGGCTATTTGTCTCAATGAGATCAAACCGCATATTGAGTCCATGATAGAAGACGGTTTTGAGCAGCCCACAGAATTTGAAGTCAACGCAGTTTTGGCCTTTTATTATTTTGCCAAGTGCGGTGTGAAAAATGCCGTATTGGAAGTAGGTATGGGGGGAGAGATTGACGCTACCAATGTCATTCAAAATACCAAAATTGCCATTCTTTCCAATATTGCATTGGAACACACGGAATATCTCGGTGAAACCAAAGAGAAAATTTGTCTGACAAAATCCGGCATCATTAAAAAAGGTGCTCACGTTTTAAGCGGAGTTACAGAACCGGATCTCCGCGACCTGTTGAGACGGCGCGCCAAAGAAGAAGGAGCTTTGGACGTGGGATTTACCGGCAGTGATTTTCAAACGGAATTTGTTTGTTCTGATGCGGACGGGCAATATTTTGATTATCGCGACGATGAAGCTGAATATAAGGAGCTTTACTTGCCTCTGCAGGGATTGCACCAAGTGGAAAATGCCGCTTTGGCGATCCGTGCCGCCCGTCTTTGGGGGCTGGGGGAAAACGTAATTCGTGAAGGGCTCAAAAAAACTTTTTGGCCCTGCCGCTTGGAAAAGGTATCGGAGGATCCTCTTACGATCATCGACGGCGCCCACAACGATCACGGCATGGGGGTTTTAACCTCCTACCTCAAAGAACATTACAGTGATTGCGAAATCACCGTGCTCATCGGAATGTTGGCTGATAAAGAACGGGAAAAAGCCGTAGCGCTTTTGGGCCCCCTTGTGGATCAGGTCGTTGTGACCCGTCCCAACAGTCCAAGAGCCGGAGATTTTGAGATGATCGCCTCCTTTTTCCGTCCCTATTGTCATCGCGTTTACTTGGAAGAGAAAATTCCCGCTGCCGTGGATTTAGCAAAACGACTTGCGCATGAGTCGGCAAAAAACGGAAAAAAACCTTTGTTGCTGATTACCGGTTCCCTTTATATGGTAGCTGATGCAAGAGGATATTTACTGGGCATTGAAAGTGAGTGATTTTATGAAAACAGCGAAACGCAACATCATATTGGCCTCGGCTTCACCTCGTCGTAAAGAACTTTTACAACGTTTGGGACTGGAGTTCGACATTGTTCCCGCTTCCATTGACGAGAAACAAAATGACCATGAAGATGCCGCTACCTATACGCTACGTACAGCAATGCAAAAAGCCCTTGCCGTGGCCAAAAACTATACGGATGCAACAGTGATCTCCGCCGATACTGTGGTCGTGATGGACGAACAGATCCTCGGAAAACCGAAGACAATGGATCAGGCCGAGGAAATGCTGAGGAATTTAAGCGGTAGAGAGCATGTGGTAATTACAAGCGTGGGAATTGTGGATCAAATTTCCGGACGCTCTATCAGCGCTACGGAGCAGACATTGGTTTATTTTCAAATGCTATCGAAAGAAGAAATCCGCGCTTATGTGGAGACCGGTGAACCCATGGATAAGGCCGGCGCATATGGGATTCAGGGCCTAGGGGGACTTTTTATCCGTCGCATTGAGGGAGACTTTTACAATGTGGTAGGCCTTCCGCTAAATAAATTATATCAGTTGTTAAAAGAAATCGAAATTCGGGTGTTATAACACGGATTCTTCACCCATTGTTGATAAAACAGAGGTATCATAGAATTATGTCGAAACCAATGAAAATTCTGCGTAAATGGAAGTTCATAGTAATTATTATTCTGGCAGTGGCGTTATTACTAGTGGCAAAGGCATGTGGTCCCCAAGACGAATTATCTTCTGCAGAGGGGGCTGCTCGTTCCGCCGTATCGCCGTTGACGGCTGTGGGAAATTTTTTTGGTAACTTCTTTGATTTCAGCACAAAAAATCAATTGGAGCAAGCGTTGGAAGATGCCAACAATGAATTGGCGGAATTGAAGGCTCAATCCTCTATTGCCCAGGATGTTTCTGCGGAAAATGAGCGATTGCGAGAACTGCTGGATCTCAAGGAATCCAATGCCGGGAGTTGGAATATGGTAGCCGCTTCCGTTTCTGGACGGGAAATTGATAATTGGTATGAGCGTCTCTTGATTAATAAAGGATCCGCAGACGGCATTGAGGAAAATATGGCTGTTGTCAATGAAGACGGACTGGTGGGAAGAACTGTCAATGTGACGGAGAACACTTCGGAGGTGCTGTTGATCATTGATGCTATGGGATCCCTTGGCGGTATGTTGCAAGAAAGCCAAATCCCTGGAGTTTTAGAAGGCATCGGCGGAGGTAAGGGACTCCTTACTATGTCGAATCTTCCTTTTGATGCCAATATTCAGCTCAATGATGTGATTGTGACTTCGGGAGAAGGCGGTGTTTTTCCGGCCGGTCTTTTAGTGGGTACCGTGGTTAAGGTAGGCGATTCTGTCGATGGCCTCAGCCGTCAGGCGGTAGTTGAGCCTTTTTGTGATTTTAACAGCATTGATACAGTATTGGTAATGATCCCCGTCGAGACTAATGAAAACAGTGCAGATTCTTCCGACAGTGAACAGGGCGGAGCTTCCGATAGCAACAGCGAAGATACTTCCTCCGGTAGTGACACGACTGACAATACGGGAGATTCATCCGATACACAGACGGATAACACGGATAACTCTGATGAAACGACAGATTCATCCAATGGAGACAGTGGGGGGGATGAGTGAGAATGATGCTCTATATCGTTCCGTATCTCTTCTATTCTTTGTTGGGTTTATGCGGAATTTTTCTTCAAGCAGAATTCTTTTCGTTTATTGAAATTTTTCATACAAAACCCGATTTGATCTTAATTTTTACGGTGATTGCGGCCATCAAAACAGGCTGGAAAAACGGCGGATTGGCCGGGGCAGTGATGGGGTTTTGGGTAGATCTTTTTATCGGCGGCTATTTTGGCGTCAATATTGTCGTTTTTGGTTGCACGGGGATGCTTTTTGGATTTTTGGCCAAAAGGATTAAGTTGAATTTTTATCCCGGCCACTTCTTTTCGGTATGCGCAGGGACGTTATTTTCCGGTTTTCTTTATTTGATTTGTCTTAATTTGATCGGGGTGGGGCTTCCTTGGCTTTCCAGTATTGGTGGGATTATTGTTCCGACTGCCTTTTATAATGCGGTGTTAATGCTGTTGGCAATGCCTTTTATTTATTTATACCGACGTTTTCGCGGTACCAAAATTGCCTATGTGGATTTGACCGGTGGCGGTATTATTCTCACATCGAATAACACACCCGTTGATCAATCGGTAATAAAGCGTAAAAAGTCCAACCGAAAAAAACGGGAACGTATTGAAAAATTGAAAAAACAGAATCGTCATAACGATCCAAGGCAAAATCGCGGAAATGAAAAAATTTCTTCTCAACGTTCCCAAAGAGAGAAAAACACCGGTACAAAACGCCGGAAAAAGAAAAATATAGTGAATAAACGTGATCAAATGAAAAAACCAAGGAGCAAGAGCTATGAGCGATCCAAAAAATAATAGCCCGGAAAAAGAGCCGCAGCAAGTGATTAATAAACGACTATTTATCATTTATATACTAGTGTTTGTTGTGTTTGCTGTTTTAATTGGGCGGCTCTTTTATATGCAAATTATTCAGGGGGAAGCCTATTCGGAACGGGCGGAGAATAATATTACCCGTACGGTTGAATTGGAGGCGCGTCGTGGTGTCATTTACGATCGAAACGGTAATGTACTCGCCAGTTCTGAACCGTATATGAGTGTTAACGTTTATATGGACGAGGTGGAGGATCGTGAGGCCCTTGCCGAAGCCTTGGCGGAACTGTTCAATCGCGAGGATATCTATACGGCAGAGGAAGAAGCGCGGGCGGCGACAGCTGTCAGTAGTTTGAGTGAAGAAATTGAATCCAATGCGCAAAAACTCGCCCAAGCCAACGACGAGGAAGAGGGAGAGACTGAGGATTCTCAATCGGATTCCACAGACGATGAAGAAGAAAGCGCTGATGGAAGCCTTACAGAAAACGATAAAGTTACCGTGGATGAGTTGAAAGAGATGCTCTCTTCCAATGTTAATAACTTTCTTCCCGTTACTGTGCGGACTTATACCTATGATGTCGGTGTAAAAGTAGCTCAGATCATTGCGGAAAATCGAGATCTTTATCCCGGCGTTTATGTTGCTGAACAAGCCATGCGTTCTTACCCTAACGGTTATTATTTGGGGCATGTTTTGGGCAGTGTCGGAACGATCACCCAATCGCAATACGATGAAGAAGGCGAGCTTTATGGTTATGATTTAAACGCCATAGTGGGAAAAAGCGGTCTGGAAGAGTATTATGAACACTATACTGAGGACGGAAAAGAAATCGGCCTCAGGGGGCAAAATGGCAGTCGTACTGTTGAGGTAGATGCCAACGGCAATATTGTTCGTACCATTTCCGAAGAACCTCCCACTGCTGGGAATTCCCTTGTTACTACCATTGATTTAAATACCCAGGAACATATGGAAGATTCTTTAAGAAATATTGTTTCCAGCGTAAAGGCTTCCAAACCCGATAAATCGGTGGGAGGTAGCGCTGTTTTGCTCGATATTAAAACAGGCGGTGTCATTGCTATGGCCAGTGCGCCTTCAGTCGATCCCAATGATTTTTCCCGTGGTTTGACCCAGGAGGAAGTGGATTATTATTTCAGCGATGACTTAAAACCACAGATTAATCGTGCAATCTCCAGTAAATATGCCTCTGGTTCCACGTTTAAATTGGTAACGGCGACTGCCTTGTTGCGAGAAGGTATTTCTCCTAATGAAACGGTTCTTTGTAGTCCCAGTGTCTGGTTGAATTCTTCCGATTCTTTGGCGCAGTGTTGGCAAACCGGCGGTCACGGATATGTCGATCTCATGGGTGCTACTGCCGGTAGTTGTAATATTTATTATCAGCTCATGGCAGAAAGAGTTGGAGAAGATGCGATGTTGCAAGCCGGCATGGATTACGGATTCGGGCAAAAAACCAATATTGATCTTCCCGGTGAAGTCTCGGGACTTTTACCGACTCCCGAATGGAAAGCTGAGAATAGAAGTGGTTGGGAAAAAGAATGGCATACTTATGATACTTACTATACTTCCATTGGCCAGGGGGCAACAGAAGACACTGTTTTGCAGTTGGCTTGCTATACTGCCACCATTGCCAACCGCGGTGTACGCATGAAACCTTATATTGTTCAAGAAATTACCGACGACAGTAGTACGGTTTTAAAATCGACGGAACCAACGGAAGTTATCGATATGGAGTTTACTGATGAAACCGCCGATTTGTTAATTCAGGCGATGAAAACTGTTACCAACGAAGGTGGTACTGCCGTAAATCTTTTCGACGTATTACCCGATGAACTTCGCCCTGCAGGGAAAACCGGTACTGCCCAAACAGGGCTTGCTTCCGACGATCCCAATTCTGACTTCCATGGCGTTTTTATCGCCTTTGCCCCTGCTGACGACCCTGAAGTCGCCTTTGCCTGCCTGATTGAATATGGGCGCCACGGCTCCACCTCGGCAGGTTATGTTTGTGAAGATACGCTCAATGCCTATTTCGGATATGACGTCGATACCAGCATTATTGTGTCGAGCGGTGAGTGAAAAAAAACGTTGGCGCAGCAATTTTCATAAGCTATAATATCAAGTGTTGCAACACAATCCTTTGGAAAGGATGATATTATGGCGAATCCTATTATGAAACAACTATTCTCTGATGGTGATACCATCTTGATTGAAGGACCTTTGCGTTCTGGACAATGTGTCACATTTGACGGTAACGTTGTTGTGCGAGGGGATGTCAATGCCGGTGCGGAAATCGTAGCTTCCGGCCATGTCCTTGTATTTGGCGCACTCCGCGGCATGGTTCATGGCGGCGCTTGTGGAATGGAATCCGCTTCGGTTCTTGCCCTGTCACTTTTGCCAACACAACTGCGTATTGCGGGCCATATCACCTGTCCTCCCCAAGGGTATTATGAACATGCCGGCCACAAACCGGAAATTGCCAGACTTGCCGATGGCAAAGTGGTAATTGAAGAATTTTTGGCATAGGAGGTCAGTAAAAATGGGTGAAGTAATTGTAATTACCTCTGGCAAGGGAGGCGTAGGTAAAACGACCGCCACTGCGAACATTGGTACAGCATTGGCGCAAATGGGAAAGAAAGTGGTTCTTCTCGATACGGATATTGGTTTAAGAAACCTTGACGTCGTCATGGGATTGGAAAATCGGATTGTTTATGATTTAGTGGATGTGGCGGAAAAGCGTTGTCGTTTAAAACAAGCACTGATTAAGGACAAGAAGTTGGATACACTTTTTTTGCTTCCCGCTGCCCAAACCAGGGACAAGACTGCCATAACCCAGGCGGATATGACGAAAATCACGTCAAAACTGCGGGAAGAGTATGATTATGTATTGATTGATTGTCCTGCCGGAATCGAACAAGGTTTTAAAAATGCCATTGCCGGTGCGGATCGTGCCGTCGTTGTTACGACACCGGAGGTCAGCGCCGTACGAGATGCAGACCGTATCATTGGTTTGCTGGAAGCTGCAGGACTGAAGGATCCCAAAGTGATCATTAACCGCATTCGCCCTGATATGGTGCGAAAAGGGGAAATGATGGACATCGGCGATATTTTGGAGATTTTATCTGTAGAGCTGGTAGGTATTGTTGCTGACGATGAAGAGATCGTCATTTCTACGAATCGCGGTGAACCTGTTGCGAAAAATGATTTTTCCATCGCGGGAAAATGCTTTCGCAATATTGCACGCCGCTTCAATGGGGAAAATGTTCCCTTCATGAATCGCGAATTTCATGTGAGTTTCTGGCAGAAACTTCGCTCTGTTTTTGTAAAATAGGGGGCCGATGTTATGCTGGATTTTTTGAGAAAATGGTTTGATAAAGATCATAAGAGCAAAGCCGTGGCCAAGGAACGATTGCGATTGGTATTAGTGCAAGATCGCATCGACACCAGAAGCGAATCTTTGGAAACTCTGAAAAACGACCTCATTACAGTGATCGGTCGCCATATGGCCATCGATACTACCGCTATGGATGTTACTCTGCGCAAGGACGGGGAACAAGTAGCCATTGTGGCGAATATTCCTGTTTTGTCAAACCAAACGAACTTGATGACAGAAGAGAAATAAGCTGTGGAATGAAATTATAAGGTAAAATATGAATAATCCTCTGAACATTGATCTGAAATTAAAAAAAAGAAATACCAGTAATCAGCCAAATCAAAAGAAGCAGAAATTAACCAAAGATGAACGGAAAGGAAACCGCCGTCAACGTCAGGAAAACCGCATTTCCGAACTGAGAAAGCAGGGTGTTTTTAATCGTGTTGATTGGATTACCTTGGTAATTTTTGGTGTTTTATTGCTTTGCAGTTTGTTTGTGCTAAGTTCGGCTTCTTCAAAGGTTATTGAGGAGCAGCCTGATTACTATATTAACAAACAAGCTCTTTTTATGGTGTTAGGTATTGTTCTAATGGCCGTTGTAGCGCTCATTGATTATCGTCGCTATCGAGAGTATGCCAGCAAAGGATATATCGCCATCATTATTCTTTTGGTTCTGGTTTTGATCTTTGGTACCGGCGATGGTGCAAAACGTTGGCTATTTGGTTTTCAGCCGTCAGAGTTGGCGAAACTCGTTATGATTGTAGTATTTGCCTCATGGCTTACGAATCGGCGAGAACGCTTAAAAGAACCCAAGGTCGTGTGGCAAAGTATGCTATTTATGGCAGTTCCCATGGCACTTGTCTTTTTGGAGCCTGACCTAGGTACCTCTTTAGTATTTCTTGTAATTATGCTGTCGATGCTTTTTGTTGCTGGAGCTAATCGTAAAGTATTTTACGGATTTTGCCTATTTTTGTTGGCGGCAATTGTACTTATTTACGTCAGTCTCTATATTTATACCGATGGTTTTACCAAATTATTAGAGGAAGATATTCCGTTTTTACCGCTGAGATCTTATCAGTTGATGCGGTTGGCAATTTTTATCAATCCAGGAATGGATCCGCAAAACAGTGGCTTCCACATTATTCAAAGTATGATTGCCATTGGGAGCGGCGGTCTTTTGGGTAAAGGTTACGGTAACGGAACTCAAGTACAAAGCGGCTTTTTGCCGGAACACCATACAGACTTTATTTTTTCTGTGGCTGGGGAAGAATTCGGATTTTTGTTCTGTGCTTTTGTATTAGTGCTATATCTTGTGTTTTTAATCCGTCTGATGAGGACAGCTTTTATTGCCAGAGATCTCTTCGGTTCTTTGATTGTTACCGGAATTTGTTCCATGATTATTTTCCAGGTGTTGGTCAATGCGGGGATGACCATGGGAATTATGCCTGTTACAGGGGTACCCCTTCCCTTTTTCAGCTATGGCGTCACTAGTTTGTGGGTCAACATGATGTCAGTGGGATTGGTTTTCAGTATTTCTCTCCGAGGGAAAAAACAAAAATAAAATACCGTCATAATCTTTGCCTTTGTCCAATATGATTCGTTATAAGACAAAGGGAGAGTGATGGTTGTGGAACATTTTTCTTATTCCGATCACCATGGAAAAAAAAAGCGTGACCCATGGCGCGGTAATTATGGCCGCCGTAAGCGGCGCAAAACACCGAAGGTTGCAATACTGCTCTGTTTTCTATTGGCTGCAGCGTTGCTTTTGCGTTTCGATGTTATCCCCGCCCAAGGACTGAATGACCGTTTGGGAGATGTTGCTTCGACAATCTCATCTTCATTGAAGGAAGCAGCCCAGTGGGGAGAAGAAAAAATCGGTTTTTCGGAAGACGCATCTTTTTCGTTGCCCGTAAGTTCCGGTGTTGTGGTAGAAGAATTCGGTGTTGTTTTGAATGACGAAGGAGAAGAAAATTATCACGGCGGCGTGGACATTCGTATTCCCGACGGGAGTGAAATTCTAGCTGCAGAAACGGGAGAGGTTACCGCTGTAGACACCCATGATGATGGTACTTATTGGATTACATTGAAGCATAACGGAGATTGGTCTACCGTATACGGTCGTCTGGGCGAAACTGGCGTGGCTGTGGGAGACACTGTGGAAAAGGGCGCATCTTTAGGGAAGCCAAAAGGCGACACCTTACATTTTGAAGTTTTACAAAATGGGGAACAAAAGGATCCTGTTGCATATTTCAATGTCGATTGACAGCAATGTCATTGAGGAGTATTCATAGAAAAGAAACTAGATATTGAGGAGAAACAAATTAGTCATGAAGTCAATGAATCGAGTTCCTGTGGAGCGGTTTTTATCCAGAGTAAAGCGTCCCGGTCGATATATCGGCCGGGAATGGAATTTGCCCCAAAAGGATTTTACCGATGCCAAGGTACAGATGGTGATGGCATTCCCTGATTTATATGAAGTAGGAATGAGTCATTTGGGGTTGCGTATCTTATATGAAGTAGTGAACCGGCAGGATACTTACAGTATGGAGCGTGCGATGGCGCCGGCACCCGATCTGGAAGCCCTGCTTCGTGCTGAGGATACGCCGTTGTTCTCTCTGGAAACCAATCGGCCTTTGGGCGATTTTGATATCATTGGGTTCAGTATTCAGTACGAACTTTGCGTTACAAATATTCTAAATATGCTTGATCTTTCTGGGATCCCTCTACGGAGTAAGAACAGAAACCACCGCCACCCCATTGTGATTGGCGGTGGTCCTTGTGTCTATAATCCGGAACCCTTTGCTCCATTTTTCGATGTCTTTCTAGTGGGGGAAGGTGAGGAAGCGATTCTGGAATTCCTCGCTCTTTATGAATCCATGGCGCCTGGGGAAAGTGACGAAAAACGCAGCGACTTTTTACAAGAGGTGGCCAAGCTGAAAGGGTTCTATGTCCCCTCACTTTATGGGATGGAAAATGACGGTTCCCTCCGCCCTGGGACTGTGGTCAAAAAACGCTTAATTAAGGATTTGGATCATGCGATATTCCCCACAAAGCCTTTGGTGCCCCATACGGAAATTGTGCACGATCGTGGGGTATTAGAGTTGTTTCGCGGCTGTGTCCGCGGTTGCCGTTTTTGTCAGGCAGGCATGATTTATCGCCCCCGTCGTGAAAAATCCATGTCTACATTGCTTTGTGACGCAGAAGAGATTATCAATGAAAGCGGTTATGATGAATTGGGTCTTTTATCCTTGAGTACCATGGATTATAGCCACATTGGTCGCTTAGTTCATGATTTGACGGAACAATATAGCGACAATGGTATTAGTCTCAGTTTGCCATCCCTTCGTATGGACGCATTTTCTGTAGAAATTGCCAAGGAAGTACAAAAAGTTAGGAAAGGCACATTAACCTTGGCGCCGGAGGCCGGCAGCCAGAGAATGCGAGATATTATCAACAAAAATATTTCGGAAGATGACATTGTCAATACCGCTGCAGAAGCTTTTCAAAACGGATTTCGCAGTTTGAAGTTCTATATGATGATCGGCTTACCATTTGAAGAGCAAGAGGATATTGAGGGAATCAAAGACTTGATTCACGAAGTCAAGACTGCTACAGGAAAAGGATTGAACCTCAGCGTCAGCGTTGGAACTTTTGTGCCCAAAGCGCAAACACCGTTTCAATGGTGCGGCCAGGAATCTGAACGAACTGTTCGTGAAAAACAACGGGAATTAAAAGCATGGGCAAAAACTCAAAAGGGTGTGCGGCTCAATTATCACGATTTTGAAACCAGTTTTTTAGAAGGAGTAATTTCCCGCGGTGACCGTCGCATTGGGGATTTGTTGGAAAAAGTGTTTTCTTTGGGTGGCCGATTGGATGGTTGGAGTGAGTACTTCCGTTTTGATCTGTGGCAGCGAGCCATGGAGGAAACGGGAATTGATGGAACATACTATGCACAGCGATGGTTTGATCTTCATGCGTCTTTGCCATGGGATCACATTTCCTGCGGTGTAACAAAAGAATTTTTGCAAAAAGAATACAAAAAGGCCAAATCAACAGTAACAACGCCCCATTGCTATGATGGCGTTTGTCACGGTTGCGGCTTGGGGTGCCGAAAGGAGGGGACGCTGCCGTGCGATTCCGAGTAAAATACGAGGTTAAGGGGCATCTCTCTTTTCTGTCTCATTTGGAGATGATGCGTCTGTGGCAGCGAGCGTTACTTCGTTCCCAACTGCCCATCGCTTGGACCCTGGGATTTAATCCTCGTCCCAAGCTTTCTTTAGGACCGGCCAAAGGCGTTGGGATTGAAGGATTAGGCGAATATATTGATATGGATTTTAAAACCTACCTTAAGGGAAATAAGGTTTTGGAGGAGCTAAACAGTGTTTTGCCCGGTGAGGTTCGCGTATTAAAGGTTCGCGAGTTGCCAGAGGGGACGAAACTTTTAGAAGCTGTAATTAACGAAGCGGAATATCGTGCGATTTTTCCTTTGGATGAAGCATCCGCACTGAAAGAGAAGGCGACTGCTTTTATGGCGGAGGAGCATCACACCTATGTTCGTCACAGCCCGAAAGGGGATAAGGAAATTGACCTCCGTTCTTACGTTCAATCAATGGAGGTAAAAGATCATATCCTTCTATTTTCAGTATCTCTGGGGAATCGAGGGGCGCTTCGTCCTGAGGAGCTTTTGACAGCATTGGGATATTGGGATATAATTGGAGATATCAGGGTGCAAAGACTGGGGTTGTATATCAAAGAAGGAACCCATCGCAGCCAACCCTGATTCGGAAAAAGGTGAAATTACTATGGAAAAAGAAATCATTATTCGAGCAGAGTCCGATGAAACCATGGTGGCTGTCATTGAGGACCATCGATTGGTCGAACTTTATATCGATCGAGCCGATGAAGAGCGACTTACCGGAAATATCTATAAAGGAGTTGTAGAAAACGTACTTCCGGGAATGCAAGCGGCTTTTGTGGATATCGGTCTTAATAAAAACAGTTTTCTCTATATTCGTGAAGTATTACCCAAAACCGCCATGGATGGCGAAAATAATGACGTTTCCAATGTGGAAATCAGCGATTTACTAAAAAAGAATCAGGAAATTCTGATTCAGATTGTCAAAGAACCCACTCCTTCCAAAGGAGCAAGGGTTACCACACATTTGACTTTGGCCGGTCGCTACTTGGTATTGATGCCGACGGTATCGTATATTGGTATTTCCCGGCGGATTGAAGATGAGGAGGAGCGTCGCCGTCTTACCGCCATGGCAGAGAAAATATGCCCTGAAAATATGGGACTGATTGTACGTACTGTTGCTCAGGGGGCAGGAGAAGAAGAATTACAAGCGGACTTAAAGTGGTTGAAAAGTGTGTGGTCTAAAATTGTTAATAAAAGCGTTCACTCCAAGGGGAGTAAGCTTATTTATAAAGACCTTAATCTACTATCTAGTATTATGCGAGATCAGGTCACCGATGAGGTCAGCCGCATTATTGTAAATAGTCAGGAAACCTATGATTCCGTCATGGACAGTCTGCAGTTTTTCCCGGGCGATTACAAAAAGCGCGTGGTAATCCGTGATATGATGGAAGTCTTCGAGGAATATGATCTTCTGGAAGAAATCAAAAAAGCAGGGAAGCGAAAAGCGTGGCTGAAAAACGGCGGTCATATTATTATTGACAATACCGAGGCTTTGACCGCCATTGATGTTAATACCGGAAAATATGTAGGTACCACCAATTTAGAAGATACTGTGGTCAATGCGAATCTTGAGGCGGTGGAAGAAATCGTCCGGCAGATTCGTCTCCGTAATATTGGCGGTATTATTATCATTGATTTCATTGATATGGAAAAACCGGAAGATCGGGAAAAAGTGATTGCCGCTTTGGCAAATGAACTGAAAAAGGACCGTGTGAAAACGAATATTCTTGGCTTGACTCAGCTGGGGTTGCTGGAAATGACGCGGAAAAAAACGGGACACGGTTTGAATCAGATGATGGACAATGAATGCGAATACTGCGACGGACGCGGTCGTGTTTTCAATCCGTCGATGATTTGTCTTCAGATCCGTCATGAAGTGAATAAACAGGCAAAACAGACGGAAGCTGCTGCCATTCGCGTAGAGGCTGCACCTGTGGTCATTGACTACATTCACCATAATAAGCTGGATGTCAAATGGGAAAATGAAACCGGAAAAACCTTGGTGCTCCGAGAAGCTAAGGTCGGCGGCAATGACGTGGTGGTTCGTCCGGAGTTTTCCTAAAACTGAGAATACAAAGCGAATTCTGTCATGAATTCGCTTTTTTTGTAAAAGTTTTATGATGGTTCATATAATTAGGGAATCCGTAAAAGAATAAATAGAAAAGAAGGCCTTCGTTGAAGTTTTGGGAACTGTAAGAATTTACAATTCCCTTTTTCTATGGTATAATAAATCGAATCGCTAAAATACGGATTACAGGAGGTGCAATCATGAGCAATACAATTTTGACCGATGCGGGAGCTGTTGTGATTAGCACTACTGCCATTGCACAGTTGGCGTATAAGGCCGTTTCCGAATGTTTTGGAGTGGTGGGAATGCCCGCGAAAAATTTTGCCCAGTTCGTTCGTGGTGAAAGCGGTAACAAGGGCGTAGAAGTCAAAGTAAAGGATAATGCCATAAATATTTTAGTACAGATCCATGTGCTTTACGGCACAAAAATTTCGGAAGTTGCCAAAAATGTTTCCGAAGCGGTACATTATGCAGTGGAACAGGCAACGGGGATGACCATTGACCGTTTGGAAATCCGTATTACGGGAATTCGCGTCATGGATTGAGGAGGAAATTTACTTTATGTCTACCATAGAAACATTATCTTCCGCCGAATTGCGGGATTTTTTTCGTATGGGCGAAGCAGTGTTGAATCAAAATAAAGAGCAGGTTAACGCGTTGAACGTGTTTCCTGTGCCCGATGGCGATACCGGCACGAATATGGGCCTTACCATTAAGAGTGCGGTGAAAAATTTGGATGAATCCATGGATCTTAAAGAAATTTGTACCGCAGTCTCTCGTGGTGCTTTGATGGGGGCTCGGGGAAACTCCGGTGTGATTTTGTCCCAGATTTTGCGGGGATTTACCATGTCGATCCAAAACCAAAAAACAGTCGATGCCATGTCTTTGGCAACCGCCTTGCAAAAAGGGGTAGAAGTTGCTTATAAAAGTGTTTTGAAGCCCGTTGAAGGTACCATCCTTACCGTAAGCCGTCATTTTGCCGATGCTGCTGTAGAGTGTGCCGTCTATGAGAAAGATATTGTCACGGTGATGCGTTGTGCAATGGAAGCAGGACAAAAGGCCTTGGAAAATACTCCGAATCAGCTGCCGGTTTTGAAAGAAGCAGGTGTCGTAGACTCCGGCGGTCAGGGATTTTTGTATATCATGCAGGGTTGCCTTTTGGCTTTGGAAGGCAAGGGGTTGGATCAGTTATCGAAACTTTCTGATGCTTCGGAAATCCCCGATAAAACAGCGGCATTTTCCGCAGAAATTCAGGAATCGGAAATTACTTACCGCTATTGTACCGAGCTGATGATCCACAATGCCAAAAAGGATTATGAATCTGTCCGCAAAGATCTGGAAAAGCGGGATGGGGACTCCTTAGTTGTTGTCGGTGATGAAGATGTTATCAAAGTTCATTTTCACACCAATGATCCCGGTGAGATTATTAGCTATGCATTGACCGTTGGTGAACTCTTTGATATTAAAGTAGAGAATATGAAGGAGCAAATGGCCAGAGAGGCTCGGGAGAAAAAAGAAGCTGAAGCTGCCCGCGGCGCTTCGGCGGCGAT
Organism: Candidatus Cryptoclostridium obscurum; assembly: GCA_904420535.1. Lineage (GTDB taxonomy): Bacteria > Bacillota > Dehalobacteriia > UBA7702 > UBA7702 > Cryptoclostridium > Cryptoclostridium obscurum. The sequence continues at coordinate 69,314 of CAJFVQ010000019.1, read as the reverse complement.
GGAACCGAAGAAAAAATGCGGTGTAATCGCAGTGGCCGCCGGTGACGGAATGACGGAAATTTTCAAAAGCCTCGGAGCCGATGAGGTGATCTCCGGTGGACAAACTATGAATCCCAGCGCCGAAGATATTATGGCATGTATTGACAAAGTTAACGCTGAAGAAATCGTAATTTTGCCCAACAACAGCAATATTATTCTCGCGGCACAGCAAGTGGTTTCCATTGCCGACCGAACCGTTTCGGTCGTTCCTTCCAAGTTTGTCACCCAAGGGTTAAGCGCACTGATTCAGTTTAACGCCGCTGCTTCTGCTGAAGAAAACGCCGAAGAAATGACGGCTTCTTTGGATGCGGTGCAGAATGGTGAAGTTACTTATGCCATCCGTGATACCTCAGTGAATGGAGTTGAAATCAAAGCTAATGATATTCTTTGTTTGTTAGATGGTGAAATCGTTTGTGCCGAAGGTTCTTTGGATGGCGCTGTCTTAAAACTAGTGGAGAAAATGTATCATGACGAGGCATCCCTTCTCACTTTGTATTACGGTAACGAGATTACGGAGGAGTCGGCCAACGCCATGGCAGAAGCGATTGAAAATGCCTATTCTGATCTGGATATTGAGGTCTATCAAGGAGGGCAACCACTTTATTATTATCTGATTTCTTTGGAATGATGGCATATGAATGAAAAATACCAGGCAATCATAGAAGCAATTAAAAAAGAAAGCCGCAAAGAATACGGTGATTCTACCGTATTCGGCGGCTTTTCTCGCTTTGTGGCGGATACTTTGGAGCATGATGCAGATCCTCGAGCCCGTGCCTCGGTTTTATTGGCTTCTCGCTACGGTACTGCGGGGAAAGAAGAACGACGGGAAATATTAAAGCGAATTTTTGTACTTTTACAGACAGGGGAAGAGGAAAACTCAGCCATAGAAAAGAAAGAAGTGCGAACTGTACTTCTTAGCCAAGGACGTTCTTTGGAAGAGAATGTGGCATCTCCAAAAAGAGAAAATTCTGCCCCGGAAAAGAATTCCACAAAAACTACACCATCGAGAAAGAAAGTTGCAGTAAATTCATTGCAATATTTAAAACATGTGGGGCCAAAACGCGTGGGACTTTTAAAAAAGTTGGGAATTGCCACCGTAGATGATTTGATTGAATATTTTCCCAAACGCCACGAAGATCGCCGTAAGGTAACTTCTATTGCAGATTTAATTTCAGACGTCCCCGCTGTCATTCGAGGAGTAGTGCAAAAAACAGAATCGTTGCGCCTGAAAAAAAATCTTCAGCTCTTTAAAGCTTATTTGAATGATGACAGCGGCGGTGTTGTAGCTCTCTGGTATAACCAAACTTGGCTGAAAGATCAGATTCATGAAGGGTGCGAAGTGCTTCTTTATGGAAAAGCAGATTTTCGTTATGGAAAACGCCAGTTTACCGTAACGGAGTTTTCGTTGGCGGAAAAAGCTGGCGGATTCGGAATCCTCCCTATTTATGGTCTTACTGAGGGACTGAGTCAAAAATTAATACGGACGATTGTACAGAGTGCCTTATATGAAAAACAGGGGCAAATCGGAGATTTTTTGCCTGAGAATGTAAGGAAACGTTTTGATTTTGTTGGGCGGGAGTGGGCAATCAATCATTACCATTTTCCTGATTCTCTGGAAGAGCTGAAGGATGCCCGCCGTCGCCTGGTTTTTGATGAATTCTTTTTGCTGCGCATGGGCCAAGGCGTCAACGGTCAACACATTGAAGTACAAGGTATTTCCCAGGCAAAAGGGAATCTTGATGAATTTTCTTCCTTTCTCCCGTTTACTTTAACCAATGCGCAAAAACGGGCCGTAAATGAGATTTTTTTGGATATGGCCGCTCCCAATCAAATGATGCGTTTGGTAGAGGGCGATGTCGGTTCGGGAAAAACTGTTGTGGCCGCGGCGGCAATTTACCGCGCTGTGCGGTCAGGCCATCAATGTGCGCTTATGGCTCCCACAGAGTTATTGGCGCGTCAGCACTATCAATCTCTTTGCTCCTTTTTTGAAAACTCCGGGCTCCGTATCGGCCTTTTGACCGGCGACACGAAAGGAGCGGATAAGCAAAACATATACCGCGGTCTTGCTGCCGGGAAGCTGGATTTGCTAGTGGGAACTCATGCACTGATTGAAGAAAAAACAGTTTTCCGTGACCTTTCTCTGGTCGTCATTGATGAGCAACACCGATTTGGTGTCCGCCAGCGTGAAACTTTGGCGGGAAAAGGAAACCATCCCGACACGTTAATTTTAACGGCAACACCAATTCCCAGAACTCTTGCCATGACGGTATTTGCGGGGTTGTCCCTTTCTGTACTCGATGAGCTGCCGCCGGGGCGAATCCCCGTGAAAACTTATGTTGTTACAGAAAAAGAAGAAAGCCGCGCTCTTACCTTTATTCGAAAACATGCGGAAGCAGGCCATCAATGTTATATTGTTTGCCCTCTTGTGGAGGAGAGCGAATCACTGGATCTTGCTTCTGCCACGGAATTGTATGAACGCTTAAAAAAAGGTGCTTTTCAAAATCTCTCGTTGGGATTGGTTCACGGGAAAATGAATGCCAAAGAGAAAGATACCGTGATGGATGACTTTCGCAATGGGAAAATTTCGGTCTTAATTTCTACTACTGTCATTGAAGTCGGCGTTGATGTGCCCAACGCAACAGTGATGATGGTGCGAGACGCGCACCGCTTCGGTTTGGCCCAGCTTCATCAAATTCGTGGCCGTATCGGCCGCGGCAAAGCACAAAGCCATTGTATTTTAGAGTATAACGGAAGTAGCGAATACGCTAAAAAACGCATGGAGATCATGCTGAAATATCAAGATGGTTTTCGCATTGCCGAAGAGGATTTGAAACTGAGAGGTCCCGGTGATTTTTTTGGCACTCGCCAACACGGATTGGCGGAATTAAAAATTGCCGATCTTTATGTGGATCATGAGATACTAAAAACTGCTTCTAGTTTCGCCGAAGAATTGTTGACCGAAGATCCCAAATTAAATCGGGAACCATGGCGTCCCCTCAGAGAATATTTGGAAAAAAATCATACAATAGGATAAAAGGTGGGCAGATATGATACATTTTACCAGCGATTATACGGAAGGCGCCGCACCAGAAATTCTGGCAGCGCTTTCGGAAATCAATTTACATCAGTATAGTGGTTATGGAACAGATCCCCTTTGTGAAGAGGCAAAAAAGTTAATCAGTTACGAAATTGAGTCTGAAAATGCCGATATCCATTTTTTTGTGGGTGGTACGCAATGCAATATGACGTTTATCGCTGCATCTCTCCGTCCTCATGAAGCAGTTGTGGCTGTGGATACGGGGCACATTGCAGTTCATGAAACCGGTGCTGTGGAATCGACAGGTCATAAGGTGTTGACAATCCCTGCCGCCGATGGAAAAATGCGTTTAGAAGATTTGGAAATGATATATAATCTTCACCGCGATGAACATATGGTAAAGCCGCGCCTGATCTATTTATCTCAAACAACGGAGTTAGGGACTGTTTATCAACAAAAAGAATTAAATCAAATCGCTGATTTTGCCCATAACCATGGAATGCTGTTGTACATTGACGGAGCACGTCTCGGTTCCGCCCTTACCGCAGAGAAAAGCGATTGTACTTTGGCTCATTTGGCCAAGGTTGCTGATGCTTTCTCTATTGGTGGAACAAAAAATGGGATGCTTTTTGGAGAGGCTTTGGTGATTGTCAATGATGCTTTGAAACCGGATTTTCGCTATTTTATCAAGCAGAAGGGCGGACTTTTGGCAAAAGGATGGCTTTTGGGACTTCAGTTTCAGGTAATGTTCCGTGATGGTCTTTATTATCGCTTGGCAGAGCATGCCAATGAACAAAGCAGAAAAATTTATGCGGTGCTGGAGGAGTGTCGCATACCCATGTTTGCCGAGGCAGTGTCAAACCAACTGTTCCCAATCTTTCCTTGGAGTTTTATTATGGAATTGGCCCAAAATTTTAGTTTTGAAATTATTGAAAAAATTGGCGCCGATAAGGCAGTCATCCGCCTTGTAACTTCATGGGCCACAGCAGATCATGATGTTGAAATCCTTTGTACCTGGCTTCGCAAATTTCAAGTTGAATAAGGAGTAAGTGAAAAGTATCAACAAAAAGCTAAAATATGTTGAAAGAAATTTTATTCACGAAAGGGGTTTATGGGAGGAGTATTACTTATAATCCATACAACATGAATATGAAACGTGTTTGCGTTATAATGAGTTTGCTATTTTTTTTATGATAAGGACCGCTAAAAAGCGGTCTTTTTATTTTGTGAACACGATCAATGTATAACAGTGAACTGCTGAGGGAAAGATAAATGTGGCATGCGGTGCTTGACGAAATTTGCAGGAAATAAATAACATCGTAAAATCGTATAAAAAATCGAAATCGGCAAAAAATAGTCATGCAGCGAAAGGAGGTGACATCCTTTGAGAAACAACGAGAAAAACAGTAATCGCAATCAAGATTTTTCTAATCGTTGCTGTCAAGGAAGCGAAGCCAAAAACAGTACTGTAAAAAACAGTAAATCCAATGAAAAGCGTTCAGATGCTTGCTCTTCACAATCCATGAACAAAAAATAATTTTAAGAAATATGTTTTAACTGAGAAATCAGTGATATTTAAAAACAGGAGGAATAAAAATTATGTCTCAAAGAAATAATGACCCCGTAAAAAAGAGTGCACAAGGTGCTTTGAACCGTTTTAAAATGGAAGTTGCTAACGAACTTGGTATCCAGGATTATGAAAATATCGATAAGGGAAACCTCAGCTCCCGTGAAAACGGCTATGTTGGCGGTAATATGACCAAAAAAATGGTTGCCTTCGCTGAACAGGCTATGAGCCAGGGGCAGACTGGTGCAATCAACAATGCTGCTAAAACTGACTTCCCCGGACAGAATAAAAACAACTAAATAAGTATTGCTTCTAGTGCTATTATAAAAAGCTCCGAGAAAATCGGAGCTTTTTCTTTTTTGCCCAAACTTACCCGGCTTTTGAGAATACAATATAACTAAGAATTTCAATCGCGAAAAGTAATTATGATGTTTTATTTCTTTTAAGAAATTTAATTCTAAAATATCCTTGATAATTATTAAAAGCTTTAAAAAAGACTTTGAAAATATTTATTGAAAATTAATAAAATCCTTTTAATAGGCAATATACATTAAATTGTCCGTTGAATAGTACTATGGTGGATATTTCTTTAAAGAAATTGTATTGACAAACGAAAGTAAAAAAGATATAATTCAAAACAAAAAGAACATTAGTTCTATTTATTTTTGGTGTTGGAAGGAGCAGCCTTGTATTATTTTTGTAAGCGATGTAATCATATTATTGTAGATCCTAAGGAAATAGCAGATAACGAGGTGGGATATATGATTCAAGTTTGTCCCTATTGTTTCAATGCACAATCGTTGGTTTCTATTGAAAAGTGTTTGCTTTGTGGTCAATGGTTCCCATCGAATGACATTGCAAGCAATGCCTGCGGCCAATGCAAAAAAATGTTGACGGAAACGTTTGAATCGTTGTTGGGAGAATGTTTTACATCGGAGGAACGATTCATTTTAAATGAAATCTATGATGGTCTTGAATTTTAGGAGGTACCAAAATGACAAAAAAGCAGAGGATCTTTTGTGAACAATACTTAAAACTCGGTGATGGTGTTTCCGCTGCCATTGCTGCGGGCTACAGTGTGAAGAGTGCCCATGCTACAAGTTCACGTTTACTTTCAAACCGCGAAATTCTTTCTCACCTTGAGGAAAAAAGAAAGGAGGCTGAAAAACGTAATATTGCCGGAAACGACGAAATTTTAGAATATCTTACTAAAGTGATGCGTAGTTGCGATGACGAGGTCACCGTTCGTGATCGGATGCGCGCAGCAGAGCTTTTGGGAAAAAATGCCAATCTTTTTTCCGAGCGTAATCAAATGCCCCAGCAATCTGTAATTTTTTTCGGTGAAGAGAATATTGTTGATTGAAATTGAGAAGGAGGGATTATTTTGAAGTGGATTTTAGGGGAGGATTATTGTGCTATGGGGCGTGAAATTGAGGAATTAAGGGAGGAGATTTCCCATATCTGGAGTCTTTTAAAGTCACCAAGGCGCCATACTGCCAGTGGTCACAATGATACGATGGCTGATGGCGTCGCTACTGTTGTTGATTTGGAAAAGATTCTAGAGCAAAAAATTAATGAATATGGCGATTTACGCATGAAGGTAGAATCAATCATCGAACAATTTCCCTCTGTAGAACGTCGCCTTTTGCGAATGCGATATATTCGACGATTTACCTGGCTACAGATTGCCAATCGTCTATATTGTGATGAGAGTACTTGTCGTCGGATGCATCGGCGTCTTGTCCGTAAATTAAATGAAGAGGCATAACTTGAGTTGAATTTTGTCGTTTTTTCCTGTATAATAAGACAAATAAAAAAATTGGAGATTATTATGAAAAAGCGATATCTCATTGTCTTGACTTTTGTGGGACTGGTTTTATTGGGAGTTGGCGCCTTTTCGTTATTCGATTTTGGGAGTAAACAAATCATTGCCGATGATGCAACTCAAGAACAAGTTCCCCTAGACGCAGAAAGCCAAAGCAGCGCAGTACCTTCTGCACTCTTTGACTTTCAAGAAGTGATGATGAATGGAGACTCTCTTACCTTAGAAGCTGCAAGCCTTCGTTCCATGGTGTCTGATGACACTTTCGAAGGTCTGTTGCTGACAGGTGACGACGGCTCGTTGTTAATGAATCCTGCTTTTGTTGAAAGCATTTTGGAACAATTGGACGCAGAAGCAGTAACCTTTTCATTGACAACGGAGGGGAGCACCTGCGCTGTTCGGATTACATCAGACGACAGCACCATCTATGGTTCTGCTGGAATCTGTATCGTAACTGTTCCCTATGAGAATGGACCTTTGACGATGGCAGTCGAAGACAGTCATGGCAATCTCATTGGCAACAGCGCTTATTTTGTTGACGGCGCGTCCTTACGCTGGCAGCTTGGTACCTCTGAAACGTACACTTTCAGCGATTCTGCCAAAAGTTTTTCCGATATTACTGAACATTGGGGAAAGAATAGTATCGAATTTTTAACTTCCCATGGTGTGCTAAATGGCATGTCTGAAAACACATTTTTACCGAATCGCAGTGTGACACGGGCAGAGTTTATAAAGATGTTGGCGCTTATGTCCGGAGAAGATTACTCCCAATGTCAAACCAACCAGTTTCATGATGTTGCAATTAACGATTGGTTTTACTCGTATGTCGCATGGGGAACAGAGCGGGGACTTGTAAATGGGAAAACTGAAAATGAGTTTTTCCCCGATGCTACCATCAGCAGGGAGGAAATGGCTGCTCTTTGTGATCGATTTATCTTGTATTTTCAAATCGACTGCAAAGCGGTTCGAAGTGCTGTGGATTTTGCTGATGCCCCCATCATCGGATCTTGGGCACTGGATTCTGTAGAACGCATTCAGGCCGCCGGCATTATCAACGGGAAAGATGATAACCTTTTCGATCCGAGAGGCTATGCCACCAGAGCAGAGGCCGTCACAATGCTTTCAAATCTTTCTGCCTATATGATGGCAATGCCACATTGAGTTATACATTGATATACTCGTGATAGTTTGTCTGATCAATGGCCTGATGAAGCGCAATATGGAGTCCCACTGCTAGCGTAGAAGCTGCTTTTTCAATGACGTGATCAATATCTTTTGGAGTTACGGCAAAATGCTCCCTTTGTTTCATTAAAATAGAATTTGTGATTTCTTTGGGTGATGCTCCCGTGGGGGCATCACCTTTGCCATTGTTATGCTGGTGCTCCAATGATGGTTCGTGGTGAGCTATAATTTGATCGATTAAGGTCGACATACGAATTACCGTTGGAACCCCTAAAGCGATGACCGGGATCCCCATGGTTTCCCGATTGATGGCGGAACGAATGTTGCCAAGCCCCGCCCCGGGTGTGATACCACAATCCGAGATTTGAAATGATGTCCCGAGACGTTCCGCCCCCAAGGCTGCGAGTGCATCAATGACAATGATTGCCGACGCATTGATTTGGTTCGCTGCAGCGGCAATGATTTCTGCTGCTTCCATGCCGGTATTTGCTAGAACATCAGTACGGAGCAATACAATGGAACGGTATTTCCCAAGGACATCCTCGGGTGACGAAAGAAAAAATTGACGCGTAGACAATGACTTTTTTATTACTTCCGGTCCGAGGGCATCAGCTGTGACCCTTTCATTGCCGAGTCCGCAAATAAGGATTGGTGTATGGCGATTAGAAGAGATATGCTTAGTCACAAGTTCCCCGATGGCATTTGCTGTAGTAAAAGCAGCTTCCTCCATAGCGGCAAAATCTTCTGTGACCATCGGCGCGTCTATGGTGATGTATTGCCCTTTGGGGCGACCCATAATCCTTGCGCCCTCATCATTAATTATGGTTATTTTTGTAATTTTTGTGAATTTTTTAGTGCTAATTTCTTCTTTGACTCCTGGGATTTCAATATCTTTGTCTCCTCTAAGAAGGGCATGGGCCTCAGAAGCCAAATCGCAGTTCACAGGAAGTTCAGAAAAAAAACGATCTTTCAACATTATTTCCTCCATTTCCAAATTTTTTGAAAAAAATTCCATTGAAAACTTGCTTTTTCATGTTAAAATGAGTTATTATATAGAGTAAGAAAAAAATACGGCGGCAGAGCTGTTTCTCCGTCGTAAATTTCTGAAGAAACGACAATTCCGCCGCCAAAGATGCTGCTTTGCAGATTTTAAATTCTGTATTGCAGCAGAAAGGGAGAGAGAAACCGAAAGATTCTTCGGGGGATAAGAAGAATCATTGGATTTCTTTTCTATATTGTGCAAAAGTTCTTTAATTATTCTTAATTTTGAAATTTTGTTCGGATGTTTTGTTTGTTTCGGTTTTTATGATAGCAGGTGATGGATTGCGTATTATTGGCGGTAGCTTGAAAGGGCGCAAATTGCATTCGCCGGATGGACAAGCGACAAGGCCAACTTTGGATAAAGTGCGCGGCGCTGTTTTCAATAGCTTGTACGATGTTTCCGAAGCTTCGGTTCTTGATTTGTTCGGTGGCAGCGGTGCCATGGCCATTGAAGCACTGTCTCGCGGCGCTGCTTCAGCTGTGATTGCAGACTTTTCTCCCAAAGCTTGTGATATCATAAAAAAAAATGTTATGAATTTCGGGCTTTCCCAACGTGTTGAGATTCGCTGTTGTGACTTTCGGCAGGCTCTGCGCCCCGGAGAGTCCTATGATTTGATTCTTTTAGATCCCCCTTATTGTAAAAATTTACTTTTAGAAAGTATGGACCTGATTATCAAATTAGGTGCTTTAAAAGAACGTGGGATGATTGTTGCAGAAACATCTTCGTCAGAACCGGAAATTTGCGATTTTCCCGCGTTGGATGTCATAAAGACAAAAACATATGGCACGGCACAAATTTGGTTTTACAGAGTTAATTACGGAATAAAAAACATATGAGGTGTATAAAATGGAAATCTTAAAGTACGTCGATCAGTTAGAAGAAATTGTTGATACTGCAACCAAAGTGCCTCTTACCGGCAAAGTCATGGTGGATGTTGATGAAGTGTTCGAACTTATCGATTTGATTCGCGAAAATCTGCCTCAGGAATTGAAAGATGCCCAGTACGCATTACTGGAAAAAGATAGAATGATTGCCGAAGCCCAGGCAAAGGCAGAAAAAGAGTTGGAAAATGCTCGGAAAGAAGCCAGAAGTATGATTTCTGAGCATGAAATCGTACGTCACGCCCAAGCTGAGGCTGATGCCCTTCTGGAACGCAGCAAGCAAAACGCTTTGGAAGTCCGTGAAGGCGCCAGAAGCTATGCAAATGACATCCTTTATCAGATTGAAAATAATTTGGATAAAGCCCTTTATACTGTAAAAAAGAGTCGGGATGAATTGCGTGTCAGTGCAAAGAAACCCGCGTCCGCTTCCAATGTAGAATACGAAGAAGAACAAGACTAAGAATCATTAAAAATAAAACTCCAAGTGACCAAAGAGGGTACGGATAATTTGATAAATCAGGCGGTGTTGCTGTAGGAATTTGTCCGGAAACGCTGACCGCCTGTTTCTTGATGGGTAAAAACATTCCTAGTAGAAAAGCGAAAATACTTTGCACTCCCTTATAAGGCAGATATCGATGTAATGTTAAATCTGTATCCTTGATTTGGGACTGCACTTGAATTGCGGTAGAAATGCCGCCAAAGGCTAAAATCGCGGAAATCAATGCCGTTTGCATTTGCCCATAGGAAATCGTTTCACTTAGCGATTTTGTGCCAATGGTGATTTCCCATATTCCATAAAATAGCCCAGTGAAATCAAGATCAGTGGCGTTGCGAAGCAATAATAAAATCTCTTTGGTGATTCCTAAATTGTCTAAAATATGTAATAAAATGATAAAAACAACCATTAGTCCGCCGATGAGATTAATGGTGGAGACGCCGTGATAAACAGCATCAGACAATGCTTTTCCCAAAGGTGGCCAACTGCGGCTTTGGGAAAGCTTTGCTTTATTTATGGGAATTTTTTTTCGCGTGAATCCCACAGCCAATCCAAGTAAAAAATTACTCCCGTAATGAATGATTCCCAGTTGTATTCCTGTTTCCGGGTGACCTAAAAAGGAGACAGCTACGACCGATAAGATGAATAACGGACTAACGTTGGTACAGAACCCCAACATATCCTCGGCTTGCCGCTTTGTCAATTGTCCTTTTTTTCGCAGGGTAGCGATGAGCCCTGCGCTGACGGGAGCTCCTGTGCTGTATCCCGTAATGATCACAAATGCCGATTCCCCTGGTAAACGCAGCAACCGTTCGGTAAAAGGTCTGCAAAATTTTCCCAATATTTCAGGGACACCGTAGTCCATGCATAAGTTACTAAGAATAAAAAAAGGTAATAGAGCGGGAACAACCGATGTGAACCATAAAGTAAGCCCGTCTTTTGCCGCAGCCGAAACTTCCGAGGGGGATGTGAAAAAATAGAACATTATGCATAATAAGAAATACGGTAGTAGTCGTTTCATGAATCCATAATCACCACCTTTGAAAGGATTCACGATTAGAAAAAAAGGGGGGGTATTCTTGTCAAAAATGTCAAAATATTCCTCTATTAAAAATAGTGTTTTTATGTGAAAATATAATATGTTATTTATGTTTCAATAGCAAGCATATAACTTAGATGTTTCACTGGAAAAAGAAAGATTTATAAGAAGTTTTGGAGGTATTTTTTCATGAAAATTCTCGTGGTAAACTGTGGCAGTTCTTCTCTGAAATATCAGCTGATTGATATGGACGATGAAAGCGTAATGGCAAAAGGTCTTGTTGACCGCATTGGCATTGATGATTCCGTTTTGACCCACAGTCCTTCTGGTAAAGACAAAGTGGAATTCCGTCAGGATATTCCTGATCACACCGTGGCAATTAAAATGGTTTTTGATGCCCTTACCGATAAAAATCACGGTGTCATTGCTGATTTAAATGAAATTAACGGTGTAGGCCATCGTTATGTGAATGGCGGCGTACTTTTCCCCGAATCTGTTTTAATTGACGACAAAGTGATTGCAGATATGGAGACGACGTTCCCCATGGCTCCTCTTCATAATCCCGCTCATGTTGCAGGGATTAGAGCTTGCGCTAAAGTGATGCCCGGTGTACCCATGGTTTCCGTGTTTGATACTTCTTTCCATACTTCCACCATGCCCGCCAAAGCCTATACCTATGGGATTGACTACAAGGTCGCTGAAAAATACAGTGTTCGTCGTTATGGCGCTCATGGTACCTCCCATAAATTTGTAGCACAAAGAACTGCTGAACTTCTCGGTAAACCCATCGAAGAAACAAAAATTATTACTTGCCACCTCGGCAACGGTTCCAGCATCACTGCTGTAGACGGCGGTAAATGCATCGATACTTCCATGGGGCTTACACCTTTGGCCGGTGTCCTTATGGGAACCCGCTGCGGCGATATTGATGCTTCTGTTGTTACTTATTTACAGACCCAGGGTGCTGTAAAACCGGAAGATATGGAAACGTTCCTTAATAAAAAGAGCGGTTTCCTCGGTGTTTCCGGTGTTTCCAGCGACCTCCGCAACGTAGAAGAAGCCGCCGCGGAAGGCAATGAACATGCTAAGATCTCTATGGAAGTTTTCTATTATGGCGTGCAAAAATATATCGGTGCTTATGCCGTTGCCTTGGGAGGCGTCGATGCCATTGCTTTCACCGCCGGCATTGGGGAAAACTCCATTTTGGCCAGAGAACGCATTTTGGAAGGCCTTGGTGTACTCGGCGTAGAAATCGACAAAGAAGCCAACAACTGCCGTGGTGTTGAAAAGCTGATCACCACCCCCAACTCCAAGATTAAAGCTTTCATTGTGCCTACTAATGAAGAATTGGCCATTGCCCGCGATACTATGGCTATTATTAACAAATAATCTTAAGTATTTGCGGATAAGTATTGACATTTAGGGAACACTTATATATAATTATTCTGTTATCATGGAAGAAATGCGTATGAGTCCGATAATTGCTCGGGTAGACAAACTGAAAAATGTAGCTGGTGGACGGGAAACTTTGTCCTTTGTTTTACGTAAAACAGAGTTAGCGCCATTTACGGAGATGAGGCTATCCCATACGGTGCCGTTGACTTTTCAAGGTGTCGCAGAGAATTTCGACCGTATTATTAAAATAACTGGCACTGTTTCAGCTTGTTTTTCCGCTGTTTGTGATCGCTGCGGCGATGTGACGGATGTTACAGTCACAACAGATTTTTCAGAAGCATTTACCAATCTTCCGGAAAAAGTGTCCGAAGGGGAAGAAGCCGATGATGGAGTGCACTTTTTTGAAGGGGATTCCATCGACCTTCTGCCTTACATTGAGCAGGCTTTGTTCCTTGCGATGCCGATGAAAATCCTCTGCCGTGAGGATTGTAGAGGGCTTTGCCCCACCTGCGGACAGAATCTCAACAACAAAGAATGCTCTTGTGATCAATCTCCCATTGACCCACGACTTGCGGTTCTGGCTGATTTGCTCAAAGAGGATGATTAGAAAGGGGTGTGAACAATGGGTGTACCCAAAGGTAAAACTTCTAAATCCAATAAAAGACAACGCCGCGGTGAGGATAAACTTCGTATCCCCGGATTGTCTACTTGTCCTCAATGCCACAGCATCAAGCGGCCTCATCAAGCCTGTCCTGAATGTGGTTACTATAAAGGGCAAGAGGTAGTTAAAACTGCCGCTTCCAAATAAGTTTGGTAAATGCACCTCTTCTTTTTTGAGTTGAGGTGCATTTTGACTATACCAAAGGTATTGCATTAATTACGTGCTATATACAATATGCTATTGATGAAAGAGTGATATTTTTTGAAAATCGCTGTTGATATTATGGGGGGCGATCATGCTCCCGAAGAATTGATAAAGGGCGCGGTGGCAGCTGCGGAGCATAATCCTTCTTTAGAATTAATTTTGGTTGGCAGTGAAGAAGTCTTCCAGAAGTTTCTTCCTGTGCTCCCTCCTAGAATTGAGAGGCTTTATTCCCACAGCGTTATGGCTATGGACGAACCTGTGGATCACTTACGGAAAAAGAAAGATTCTTCTATTTATTTGGCTACCTCTCTGGTACGCGAAGGAAAAGCGGATGCCATTGTTTCCGCCGGCAGTACGGGAGCACAAATGGCAGCCGCAGTATTGTTGATTGGACGCATTAAAGGCGTTCGACGTCCTGCCATTGTGATTCCCTATCCCACGTTAGAGGGGGACAAAGTTATGCTGGATGGCGGAGCCAACCCAGACGCTACGGTGGAAAATTTGGTTGATTTCGCAATTTTGGGGAATGCTTACGCGAAGCACCTCTTAAAAATTGAAAATCCTTCAGTAAAATTATTATCCAATGGCACGGAAAGCCATAAAGGCACTGCTGTGATTGTGGAGGCGCATCAGCGTTTGGCTGCCACAAAATGTCTTTCCTTTGACGGTAATATCGAGGGACGCGACATGATGAAAGGCGGCTACGACGTGGTCGTTTGTGACGGTTTCAGTGGGAACGTGGCGTTGAAACTTACAGAAGGCGTGGCTTCTGCTTTATTTAAATTGGTGAAAGATGAGATCACCGCAACATTGCCACGAAAAATTGGAGCAGCTTTGATTAAACCGGGATTGATGAATTTGAGAAAACGTCTTGATTACAGCAACCAGGGGGGTGCTCCATTGCTGGGGGTTAACGGTATTTCGATCATTTGTCACGGTAGTTCCAAAGCCATTGCCATCGAACATGCCATTGTAACTGCTGCGAATTGTGTAGAACGTGACTTTATTCACCATTTGGCCGATGCGGTATCTGCGTATACTGCAGAACAGAGTAAGGAGGTAGTGAAATGAGCACTTATGATAAAATTATCAATATTTTTAAAGATCGTTTGAATTTGCCCAATGCCGATACCATTCAACCCGAGGCTACTTTTAAGGATTTGGATATTGACTCTCTTGATTTCCTTGAGGTCATCACTGAAATTGAATTGCAATTTGGTATTACCATTCCCGATGAAGATCTGGCGGATTTCGAAAATGTCGGTCAGGCAGTTCGCTACCTTGAGGACTTGGTCGATAAAGGATAAAGTCATAGTGACGGTAGATTGACACGAACCGAGAGCCTCCGGGGAGGCTCTTTTACTTTAAATAAACCAGTGTGATTTTTGATTTCCGATCATACTGTTTTATTTAACGAGGTGTTTTATGAAACAGGATAAATATAGGGAAAAAATACATGAATGGGAGCTGGAGGGGATTGACGAAACGCTTTTTGAGACAGCGTTGATGCACCCTTCCTACGATAATAGTAAAAAACGCAGTAATCAGAGATTAGAATTTTTAGGCGATGCCGTATTGGGGTTGATCTTGGCGGAACATCTTTTTGAAAAATTTCCTCATTGTAATGAGGGAGAGATGACGCGAATGCGGGCAAATTTGGCCCAGGAATCTACGTTGGCTCAAGTGGCTACGGAAATTGGTTTGGGCAGCATTCTTTTTTTGGGAAAAGGGGAAGAAAAGGACGGTGGTCGCACGCGCCCTTCTACGTTAGCTGATGCCTTGGAGGCTGTGATTGCTTCGATTTACCTTTCTTTTGGTCTGGAAAAAGCAACGAAATTTGTTTTAAAATATTTCGGTGCCCTTGAAGATCGTTTGGCTGCTGCCGAGAGAGAAATCATGGATTATAAAACAGCCTTGCAGGAATATGCCCAGAGCTTGGGCAGTGGAAATGTGCACTATCGTATTCTTGCGGAAAATGGTCCTCCGCATCAGCGTGTTTTTTCTGCCGGCGTTTACTACTGTTCCCGGCTCTGGGGAGAAGGAACGGGGCGTTCTAAAAAGGAAGCGGAAAAGGCAGCGGCCGAAGTGGCATACAAAGCCATGGTAAATCATTTTCACAACCCGTCGAAGCACCATGGCAAAGCGTAAATTGATCCCCGTGTTTCTGCCCCAGGGAGGTTGTCGCCAGCATTGTATTTATTGTAATCAGAAGGGAATTACGGGAGAAACTTCTTTGCCCTCGGAATATGATTTGTGGGACATGATACCGAAAAAAACTGATGAAACATGGGAACTCGCCTATTATGGCGGCACTTTTACATCATTGCCCCGTTCCGTCATGCTCCGTTATTTGGAGTTTGGTCAAAAGCTGAGGAGAAAAGGGCGTATTGGTTCTATCCGCATTTCAACTCACCCCGCTTATCTTGATCAGGAAAAGATATCCCTCCTTAGACGATACGGAGTTTCCACAGTGGAGCTCGGGGTTCAGTCCATGGATGATTTCGTCTTGGAAAAAGCAGGAAGAGACCATGGTAAGGGCGAAATAATCCATAGTATTACATTATTGAAGGACGCAGGATTTACCGTGGGCATTCAGCTGATGACGGGGCTTCCGGGACAAACCCCCAATTCAATTTTTCAGGGAATTCGGGAATTGTTGCCGCTTCGACCTGACATGGTTCGTATTTATCCGTTATTGGTTCTTGAAGGAACGCCTTTGGCAGAAATGTGGAGGCACGGTATTTATGAGCCGCAAACATTGGTAGATGCCGTATCTTTGGTGGGAGATATGTTTGCGGTATTCTGTCATTATGGCATCCCTGTCATTCGTATGGGATTACAACCTACGGAAGAATTGAATTTTGACAGCAATTTCCTTTTGGATGGACCGTTTCATCCTTCTTTTGGTTATTTGGTAAAATCCTATCTCAAAAGGAAACAAATGGAAATGTTGTTGGAACGTCATAAAGGTGACGTGCGTTTTTTGGCCTTTCGCAATGATTTGCCGTTACTATTTGGGGATAAACGATCCAACCTGAGGTTTTTTGAACAAGAAAGGCGTTGCGCTGTCTCCGAAGCAATGCTTTCCCGCGGCGATATTGCTCTGGCTCCTTTTGATAAAAGGGAACGTTCCAACGTCCTTAGCATATTGAGAGAAAAAGAATTTTTTGCATTGTATTTAGAACGATTACCATATTGGAGTGAATTGTGTATTTAAAAACACTGGAATTACAAGGATTTAAATCATTTGCCGATAAAACTTCTATCAATCTCCATAAAGGCATTGCTGCCATTGTAGGACCCAACGGCTCCGGCAAAAGCAATGTGGTAGAGGCGATTCAATGGGTACTGGGAGAGCAGAAGGCAAAGACCCTTCGAGGGCATAAAATGGAAGACTTGATCTTTAACGGTACCAAGCTACGAAAGCCTATGGGTATGGCGGAAGTCAGTCTCATTCTGGATAACAGTGATTTTGGATTTCCCCTCGATGTTAGCGAGATTAAAGTAACCCGCAGGCTTTACCGTTCGGGTGACGGCGAATACTTAATCAATGGAAAAAATTGTCGTTTAAAAGACATTCACCGCCTCTTTGCAGACAGTGGCATCGGCAATGACGGATATTCCGTCATAGGCCAAGGTCGCATCTCCCAGATTGTAGAAGCGCGCCCCGATGAACGCCGAGCCATGGTGGAAGAAACTGCCGGTGTAGTAAAATACCGTGAACGTAAAAAAGAAGCGCTGCGCAAGATTTCCAGTGCTAATGACAACCTTTTACGTCTGGCTGATATTATGACGGAAATCGAGAGTCGTCTGGGCCCTTTGGAGCGGGATGCGGAAAACGCGAAAAAGTATTTGGAATTAAAAAAGGAAAAAGATGATCTCTCCATCGGCATTTTGGCGGAAAATACTTTGGAAGCCAAAGAAAAACTGGAAAAGATTACAGCAGAAAGCGATGAAATACGCGGAAAATCCCGTGAGATTTCCGCTGTTGTTTTGGCGGAAGAAATATCTTTGGATAAAAAAAATCTTACATTATCCCAAATGGCCGATACTCTTCAATCCAAACAGCAGGAGTATCATGAATTGAGCCAGTCGATCCAAACGGCGGAAGGTGAAATGAAATCTTTAGAAAGCCGTATTCTTGGTTACGATGAAAAGCTCTCTTTATTAGAGCAGGAATGTACTGTTCTGGAGGAAAAATCTATTTTGCTGGAGTCGTCTCTCTCCGAGGGGCAGAAAGAAAGTGAGGCTTTATCCGCCTATGTGGATGCGTTGAAATCGGAGATGAGCGAACTGGAAGTGCGCCGCGTTTCCGAGGAAGAGGCATTGATGCAGGCGGAAGCGATAGTAGAACGCTTACGAGCAGAGGCTTTTGATAAAACAAGGGAAATTAGCGGGTGCCACAACGAAAAAGCAGGGTTGGAACAAGCCCTCAATTCCATCGCTCGACGTCTCGCGGCATTAGAAGAAAAATCTATTCGTTACGATAAAGAGGAAGAAATCCTGGATCTGCGCACTGAGGAAATCAATGATTTCCTTGATGGGCTTTCTGCCAAAGAAGATGCGTTACATGAAAAGATTTTGGCTGCAAGAAATCATTATGAATCAATTGAAAAACAGATTACCTCTAAAAAAGAAGATGAAACAACATCTAAAATGGAGGTGAACCGGTGTGAGGCTCGCCTAAAAGTTTTGGAAGAACTGGTGTTTCGTCGCGAAGGTTTTTATCCTGGCGTTAAAGCCATTTTGGAGGAAAGTTCTCAAAAACGCCTTGGCGGTGTCATCGGAGTCATGGCAGAACTCGTCAAAGTCGATAAGAATTTTACTGTAGCAGTAGAATCGGCTTTGGGCGGCGGTTTGCAAAACTTGGTAACTCGCACTGGGGAGGACGCAGCCAAAGCCGTTGCTTTCTTGAAAAAAAATAAACGGGGCAGTGCGACGTTCCTTCCCCTGAATATGCTGCGTATTTCTTCGCGAAAGAGCCTTCCCAAAGAGATTGCCTCTCACCCCTCTTTTTTAGGGGTCGCGGCGGACCGAGTCAACTGCTCCCGCGAGGTTCGTCCCGCGGTGGAATACCTCTTGGGAAATACTTTGATCTTTCAAAATTTGGATGATGCCGTGGCTACAGCTCGCGATGTAAAAATCCCTTTTCGATATGTGACTTCAGACGGCGATATGATCAGCGGTGGGGGAGCCGTCAGTGGCGGCAGTCGCGACGGTAAAAAAAGCAGTTTTTTACAACGGCAAAGTGAAATTGATGAACTTCGTCATAAACTCATTGAAAGCAGTGAAAATATCAGGGTTCTACAGCAAGAAATAGAGTCGTTGTTGGAGTGCCGGGAAAATGCGAAACGCAATCTTGCACAGATGGAGCATCAACGCGAAGGTCTACAAAAAGAGAAAATCTCTTTTGACAGCGAGATTCAAAACATCGATACCCGACGAGAAGTTTATGTGCGGGAACGGGAATCTTTGGCTCTGGATGTCTCTCAACTTCATGAAGAGCAGCGGCAAAGTCGTGAATCGTTAAGCGCATTAGAGCATTCCATTGCTTCATTGCAGAAAGAGGAGTCAGCAATTTATCGAGAAATTGAGGAGCGGGAAGCAGCATTGCAATCGGCTAAAAGCAAAGAAGACCAGGGGCGCAGTGCCTTCACGGATTTACGGGTATCTTATACGGAACAGCGTGCTGCTCTCAATCATTGTTTTGAAAATCTTCAACGTATGGAAAAAGAGCGTGCCGAGGTCCTATCCTCATTGGAAGAGAAGCAGAAAGAAATGAATGATACACGCACTGCGCGCAGTGAGATGGAACATCGATGCAAAGCATTGCGGGACAATGCGATTTCCCAAAATCGCTCCTTGGCGGAATTCTCTGCAATATTGGAAGATCTTAAAATTAAGCATGGAGAGGCAGAAGAAGAAAAAAATCATTCTGAACAGCATCTGCGCACACTGCGCAGGGAAGAAAGTGAATATAAGGAAAAAGAACATCAACTCTCTTTAAGGAGAGAACGTCTGTCCGTAGAGGCGGAACAGTGTGAGACCCAGCTGTGGGAAGAATATGAAACGGTTTTGGCCGACGCCATCGCTTACTGCCGTCCTGAACTTGGAAAGAAGGAGAAAAAGGAACGCATTAAATCGTTAAAAGATCAGATCAACATGCTTGGTAACGTTAATGTCGGTGCGATCGAGGAATTCCAAACCGTTTCTGAGCGGTATGAATTTTTGACAGCGCAGCGTACTGATGTTCTAGAGGCCAAAGCAGCATTGGAAAAGGTGGTGGGAGAAATGGATGAAATTATCTCGGCCCGTTTTGCCGAGACGTTTCAAAAAATTGATGAGAGCTTTCGTCAAACATTTCCGGCTTTTTTCCGCGGCGGCCATGGCGAGCTGCGCTTAACGGACCCGGATCATCTTTTGGAATCTGGGGTGGAGGTGATTGTTCAGCCTCCGGGGAAACGATTGCAGCACCACGGACTTCTTTCCGGCGGTGAATTGGCTTTATCCGGGATTGCCTTACTTTTCGCTATTTTAAAAGTGAAGTCCAGTCCCTTCTATGTTTTAGATGAAATAGATGCGGCCCTGGACGACGTTAATGTAAGAAAATTTGGCGCTTATCTGAAAGAATACGGTGCAGACAGCCAGTTCCTGGTGATTACCCACCGCCAGGGAACCATGGAATC
The DNA here is from genome assembly GCA_904420535.1 of Candidatus Cryptoclostridium obscurum. Classification (GTDB taxonomy): domain Bacteria; phylum Bacillota; class Dehalobacteriia; order UBA7702; family UBA7702; genus Cryptoclostridium; species Cryptoclostridium obscurum. The sequence goes on along the minus strand of CAJFVQ010000019.1, from coordinate 49,263 downwards.
GGCGCAGGAATTATATGGAATCACCATGGCGGAGGAGGGAGTTTCAAAAACGGTTTCCGTCCGCTTGGAGCAATAACGAGGAAAGGAAGATATCATGGGGATTTTTGATAAACTGAAAAGCGGCCTGGGGAAAACTCGCGGCGGTATCGGCGGTAAAATTGCCTCCGTTCTCACAGGGAGAAAAATCGATGAAGAGATGTTTGATGAACTGGAGGAAGCCCTGATCGAAGCGGATATGGGCATTGCTACGGCGATGAATCTCATGGACACCTTGCGCCAACGTGTAAAAACAGAAAAAATTAAGGATACCGAAACCTTGAAACAAGCGCTCTCTGAGGAAATCTGCGGGATTTTGGAACGGGGGCAGTCCGATTTAACCTTTGAAAAGGGAAGTTTAAAGGTGCTTCTGGTCACTGGTGTTAATGGCGTTGGTAAAACCACTTCTATCGGCAAAATTGCGGCCAGGCTTCACAATGAGGGCTATAAGGTACTGTTGTGCGCTGCTGATACCTTTCGCGCCGCTGCTGCTGAGCAGTTGGAAATGTGGGCAAAGCGAGCCGATGTGGATATCATTCGTCACGGTGAGGGAGCAGATCCCGGCGCCGTGGTTTTTGACGGCATCAAAGCTGCCCAAAGCCGCCACTCCGATGTTTTGATCATCGACACTGCCGGTCGTCTCCAGAATAAGAACAATCTCATGGCAGAGTTGGGCAAGATCAAACGTATTTTAGATCGGGAATTACCCAATACGCCGGTAGAATCGTTATTGGTTTTGGATGCCTCCACGGGACAAAATGCTATTAGTCAGGCCCAGGCATTCAAAGAGATTGTAGACATCAATGGTATTATTTTGACGAAAATTGACGGCACCGCCAAAGGCGGTATTATTGCAGGTATTATTGATGAAATGAATATTCCCGTGCGCTATGTCGGCGTGGGCGAGGCTGTCGATGATTTACAGGATTTTGATGCCAAGGCCTTTGGAAAGGCGTTGTTCAGTGCGGAAGAAGAAACGGAGGAATAAAACATGGAGAAAATCGCAATTATCGGTGGCACCGGTGTTTATGACCCCAGCATCCTGGGGGATGTGAAGGAAGTCGGCGTTTCCACGCCCTACGGCATGATGAACGCTGTGACCGGCAATTATCAAGGCTTTGATGTGGTATTTATGAACCGTCATGGCAAAGGCCATTCGGTACCTCCCCACATGATCAATTATCGCGCCAACATCTGGGGATTGAAGGAACTCGGTGTTACCAAAATTATGGCAACTGCCGCGGTAGGATCTTTGAATTTGGATATGGCTCCGGGACACTTTGTCTTTCCCGATCAGTATTTAGAGTTTACCAAAGCCAGACAATGCACATTTTTTGACGGCGGGGATATGGGGGTTGTTCATACGGATATGACGGAACCATACTGCCCCCACTTGCGGAAAGGGTTGACCCAGGCTGCATCAGCAATCGCTCATCAAGCTCACGATGGCGGCGTATATGTCTGTACTGAGGGGCCCCGGTTTGAAACTCCGGCGGAAATTAAAATGTACCGTCATATGGGCGGTGATCTTGTAGGCATGACTTCCTTCCCGGAAGTGGCCTTGGCCAGAGAAGTCGGAATGTGTTATGCCACCATTGCCATGGTGACAAATTATGCTGCCGGTGTCAGTCCGACGCACCTCACTCATGAAGAGGTGCTGGAAGTTATGGCAGAGAATTCAGCAACCATTAAATCTTTGTTGTTGGCGGCAATTCCACTGATCGCCGGGAACGGAGATTGCCAGTGCCGCGGAACAGCGGGACCTGTGAAATAATGTCGACAGTTTGAGGAAAGTGTGAAACTATGAAACACATTGAATGGAAAAACCATTGTCTCTATCTTTTGGATCAGCGTCTTTTACCCAATGAGGTAAAAATCATAGCTTGCAAAACCGTGGAGGACGTTTGCGAAATGATCCGGACATTGGCGGTGCGTGGGGCTCCTGCCATTGGCATTGCGGGGGCCTATGGAATGGTCATCGCCGCCGAGGCATGGAATCCCACATTGGGAAATTTCCGAAAATTTATGGAGGAAGCGGAAAAAGCGATTGCCGCAACGCGGCCTACGGCAGTCAACCTTTTCTGGGCTTTGGAGCAAATGAGAAGTGTTTGGCAGGGAAACGGCGGAACCTATGATCCTCAATCTTTGTTAGATAAGGCAAAAGAGATCGAAGAGGATGATATTTCCCGCTGCAAGGTTTTGTCGGCATACGGAGCGACGTTGATTCCCGATCATGCTCATATTTTGACGCATTGCAATGCGGGAGCATTGGCCACCGGCGGTTACGGTACAGCCCTTGGAATTATTCGCCGCGGTCATGAACAGGGAAAAGTTTCCATGGTCTATGCTGATGAAACGCGTCCGCTGCTCCAAGGCGCCCGCCTCACGGCTTATGAATTGATGGAGGACCATATTCCCGTCACGCTGATTACCGATAATATGGCCGCTTATCTTATGGGGCAGGGGAAAATTGATCTGGTGATCACCGGGGCCGACCGCATCGCGGCCAACGGCGATGCCGCCAATAAGATTGGAACCTACGGCCTGGCTGTTCTGGCGCAGTACCATAAAATTCCTTTTTATATTACAGCGCCGTTGTCAACTTTTGACTTGACGACAGCCACGGGAAAGGATATTATCATAGAAGAAAGAAATGGCGATGAAGTACGTTCTCTGGGCGGCATTTTTACCGCTCCCCGAGAAGTGCCGGTGGTGAATCCCGCCTTCGATGTGACGCCTCATGAGCTCATTACAGCGATTATCACGGAGAAAGGAATTATTCACGGGGATTACCAAAAAGGCATCGCGGAAATGCTGGGATAATTATGGCGATATTTATTAAAGATATTTTATACCTGCCCATGACGGGTAGGGGAGAATTCCATCATGGTTCCATACGTATCGAGGGACAGCGAATTACTGCTATGGGAGATATTGTCCCCAAATGGGGAGATGAGATCATCTATGGCCAGGATAAATGCGCTTTGCCTGGTTTTGTGAACTGTCATACCCATGCCGCCATGACCATGTTGCGCGGTTACGGTGAAGGGCTTCCTTTGGAACAATGGCTGCAAGATGTGATCCGCCCTGCTGAAAATAGTCTCACTGACGAGGATTTTTATCTAGGTAACCTTTTGGCCCATTTAGAGATGCTGAAAAGTGGTACTACCTGCTATGCCGATATGTACTTCGATCCGGGATCTGCGATCTGGGCTGCAGAGACCAGCGGGATCCGTGGGGTGCTTGGGGCAGGATTGGTAGATTACGACGGCCGCGGCGAATACTACTTGAGAGAAGCCCTCCGGTTTGCGAAAGAACATGAAAACGATCTGGAAGGACGGATCCATTTTATGTTGGCTCCTCACGCCCTTTACAGTTGTTCCGAAAATTACCTGCAAAGTATCGCCCATGCTGCGGAGGAAACAGGATTGCCGATCCATATTCATGTGGCGGAGACCGAAATAGAGCAGGAAGCCTGTCTGCGAAACCACGGCAAACGCGCGCTGCAATATCTTGATTCCACCGGCCTTTTGCGGCACAAAGTGCTGGCAGCCCATATGGTTCATTTAGATGAATCCGAAATGGAGTTGGCAGGGGAACGTGGCGTTTCGGCGATTCATTGTCCCCAAAGCAACATGAAATTGGCTTCCGGAATTTTCCCCCATGGGGAGTTAAAAAAACATGGCGTGCCCATTGCATTGGGTACTGACGGCGCGGCCAGTAACAATGACCTCGATATGGTTGAAGAAATGCGTACCGCAATACTTTTGCAAAAGGTCGCCCAAAAGGATGCCGATGCTCTCAACCCCTACGAGGCGTTGTCCATGGCTACGATCAACGGCGCCAAAGCCTTGGGACTTGACGATGAAATCGGTACTTTGGAAGTAGGGAAAAAGGCCGACATCAACATCATTTCTCTCTGGCGGCCCCATTTTTATCCGCGAACGGAGCGGCACAGCCTTTTGAGCCATCTGGTTTATTGCATGAAGAGCGGTGATGTTCATACGGTAATCGTCAATGGAAAAATTATCGTACGGGAAAGAAAATGTGTCAATATAGACGAAGGGAAACTTTACCAAGAGGTTCAACACCGTGCGGCACGAATGTAAATAAAGCAAATAAAAAAACCACTGTTTTACTACAGTGGTTTTTATCATTTTTCTAATCTTTAAACAGCGAGGGTTTGAGATGGCGTACCATATCTTCGATCTCTTTTAATTCTTCGCAGGTACCGTCGGCACCGGAGGAAAAACAAAAATCATTGGTCACGGGGTTGCCGCCAATGATGACCTTGACATTTTTGCGCAAGCCTGCAACCTCCAGTTTATGGACGGTTTCCACGATCATGTTGATGGTTGTTGTCAGCATGGCGGAAAGTGCTACAAAATCTGGTTTGTGTTCTATGACTGCAGCCACAAAATCTTCAGGATAAACGTCGATGCCAAGGTCAATAACTTTCATTCCCAAACTTTCCAATGTCATTGCGACGAGGTTCTTGCCAATATCGTGGAGATCCCCAGCAACAGTGCCAATAATGACTTTTCCGCGGAGATTTTGATGAGATTCGCTGAGAAAGGGGCCTAAAACATGAAGACCTGCGTGAACTGCTCTGGAAATGATCAGAACTTCCGCTGTAAAAATTTCATTACTTTTTAATTTTTGGCTTATGACCTTTAATGGTTCTAACAAACCCTCAAATAGAATCTCTCCGGGGTCAATCCCATTTTCAATGGCAAGGGTGGTCAAGATCTTTACTTTGTTGGCCTGACCGTTTAATACAGCTTCTTGAATGCACTCCATATCTTCTTTGCTCATGGTAATTGCCTCTTCTTGTATTCTCGTGGACTAATGCCTTCCACTTTCTTAAACACTCTGGAAAAATAGCTGATATCTTCAAATCCTGAATCCAAAGCTGCTTCGCTGATGCTGGTGCCGCTTTTACTCAAAATTGACTTTGCATTTTCTAAACGGATATATGTCACATAATCCGTTATGGTATAGCCAAAAGTTTGGCTGAAAATATGACTTAAATAGCTTGGGCTGAGATGAACTACTTCAGCGATGGATTGAATGGATAGTTTTTCTCGAAAATGTTTTTGGATGTATTCTCCCGCTGCATAAACTGCTTGCAGGTTGTCGTTTCCTTTGGCTTTTCTGACTTCTTCGGAAAAAATACTGACGACATTTTTTGTCCAATAACAAATTTCTTCCGTCGTTCGTTTTGCATAAAGTTCCTCATAAAAACGGCTATTTAGGTTGCGGATTTCTTTAGAGTCCATTCCTCCATCCACGGCGGCGCGGGAAATCATTACCAGTAATTCAATGATTCTGGCTTTTACATCGCCGAGATTTCCCGTATTGTGATTGATGATCGTAATTAACAAGTGATCCAGTAATTTTTCTGCCGAATCCTTTTCTCCACTGCGAACCTTTGCCATTAATTCCCGTTCTTCTCCTTGAAGAGAAAGGCCGTCTGCAAGATTCTTTGTCATTTTGTATTTATTTTTCTTTTTTGACTCGCTGATTTCTTCTGAAAGCAATGCTTGATATGCTGCGATGCTTTTTTGTTCCGAAAAGAAAGTAGATTCATGATTCATGATTTGGTTGGCGATGACAAAAAGTAAATCGGTGATGGCTTGTACTTTATCACTGGGTAACACGTTTAACTGCAGTGCTGCCATCTTAATTTCAGAAATATTGACGTCCAGATCTTTTACCATCATACCAATTTCGTCTAAAAAATAGTCTTCTGGCTCCCACATTAAAACCTGGCCGCAGATGACAGCCCCTTGATGTTTGTTGATAATAATAGGCACTGCCCACGCCACCAAACCTGCATGGCAACGAAAAACATAAGGCTCCCCGTATTTTGCCGCTTCACGACCGGCACGAGCATAAGAACGGCGGCATTTTTGTTTTCCCTGTGGATCACTTTTAATCAGTTGACAAAATCTACAGTCCGGTACATAATTTTCCGTACTGACTACGGTATTTCCCTCTTTATCCACTAAGGATGCTTTCAAACCACTGAACGTGGAGAAAGAACGCAGTGCTTTTTCCAGAAAGCCCTTTTCTTTACTTGTATCGAGCCATTGGAATTCAGAGTTACCCATTTTGTCATCTCCTCGAAACAATTTGACGATTCGTGTATTATGACATCTTTATTGTATGGTCTCTTTTTTCATTATACCTGATGATAATATAAGCTACAATGAAAAATTTGAATAAATTTTCAGGCTAACCTACCATATGTGAAAAAAGAGCCTTAAGGGGAATCATTTTCCCCTTAAAGCAAAATAAAGATGATAAAAATGTTCAAAATATTATGAAGTATATTATGAAGTGTGGGCTATGGTAAATTAAAGATCATACCATTCTGGTTTGAATTTTTCGCTGGCACAGGCTTTTTTCATTTCATCGGTAAATGCCTCGACATCAGTGGTTACACTACTGAGAGATGCTTCCATGACATCGAGATATCTGTATTCTCTGTCGGCCAAAAGAAGTTCTTTGTTGTCATAGCCTTTTCTGAGAGCGTCAATGGTTGCTAAAGCGGCAATTCTGGTTCTTTCAAAATGACCTTTGGCAGCAACGATTTTTTTGGAAATTTCGACGACAACTTTGGGGTCCATAATGTACCCATGGGGTTCCAAAGCTTTGTCAGATTCAACGAAAATTTCTTTTAAAACGTCGGCTTTCCCTAATTTTGTGGCGGTATTCATCATGCGGCAATCATAAACCAGTTGTTCGGTATACACAGTGGGAGCCATGCCACCGAGTAAGCGAATATTTTGTACTGATTCATTGGACCACATATCGCATATTGCACCGACAATATTGCCGACATGAGAACTGTGTGCACAAGCGCTGGTGCGGCCTTCCATAGAGATGGGAGTGCCTGTGATGGCTTTCATGTAAACTCCTTCATAGCCGCAATCCTTGTCGGGACCGATTGCTCCCGCTTCCACCGCGACCATGGTGCGGACAGCCGTCATAACGCGATCTACGGCCGCACAGGTACGGGGAATGAGCCCCTGGTTTCCAAGAACCATCGCGGTATTGGCAAAACCGCAGGCAGTATCGCCAGAAGGTATCGCGTCCTTTTCTTTCCCGATTTTTACAATGTTATCCCAGAGGATGCCCATATCTTTGCATCCCACAACGCCCAAAGCAAAGAGTAATTTATCCATTTCACCCATCATCAGAGCATCGTCATGGATATGTTTTCCACCAATGGATTCAATGGCCATCAAATCAGCGCCAGCTTCCGCACCGCCGGCAAAAGTTTCCATAATAGCATCCCAGTGCATACCATGATACATATGTTCAAGTCCTTTTCCTTCACGGATGTCAACAGGGGTATTTCTAACGATAAATTTCGTGTTGGATTTTGCTTCAAATTCTTTGGCAACATCAACAACAGTCTTTACGACTTCAATTCCCCATTTGGGATGAAAAGTACAGTTTGGAAGCAATTCGATTTCAAAACAAAGGGAGGGAGCACTCAGCTCAATGGCTTTTTCACAAGCGCTGGTGGTCATTTCTTTGTAATGTTGTAGCACCTTGGGCATGGTTTCTTCGGTAATCTGCATCATGGGGAGGGTATAGTTTAATTCGGGAATCACTTCGCCGCCGCCGACTACAAGACCGTTTTTACAAGTAACAGGTTTTTTCGATTTTCCAAAAATAAGCTCGTCGGCATTGTTGTAAGCTAATTCATTAAATTCTAATCTTGCCATTTTCAATCTCCTTTTCAATAAGTTTTGTACTTTTTTTTGATAATTGTTAAAAAAATTATCCTTGCAACAAAATCGGAGATTTGCTATACTAAATTTGATCATTGAAGATAGCAAAATACGAAATGTTGCGTAATGGTTTTATAAAAGCCTACCCTCCTTTCGTTATTGTAAGCTATCGCTTTACTTCATTTCATAAAAGCTTATTGCAAATAAGCTTTTATTTTTTTATTGGAAAAATTCTGCCAAGGCGTCTTTTTGCAAATCTTTCCCAATGAAGCATGAGCCGGCTTTGAGATCATTGTTTTGATTGGGCAGAATTTCAATGGAACCGTCCACATAATGGAATTCCAGAAAGCGATTGTTTTCTTTTTCTTTGACAAATCCCTTTGCCCGGATGATCTCTCCAAAGTTTTTAGAGTTTAACAACAGAAGTTTTTGCTTCAGTTCTTCTGGGGAGAGAGGGGAACCCCCGTAAAATGAATAACTGCTGAATCCTTGATGACTGCGCTCTTGCTTTTTTTCTTTCAATGCTTTGCCGGTTAAGACCTTTCCTTGGATGGTACCGTCACCGATAAAAATCTGTAATAATTCCTCATCGCTGATATCGCGCCAATCTTTTGCAATAATCTCTTTTCCATGAAAAGTGTCACTTAATTCCTCAACAACTTCCAAAAGTTCATTTTCTTTCATTTCCGATGTTTTACTGAGCATCAAGTGCGCTGCGTTATCGATCTGATTGGTTAGAAAATTTCCAAACCTTACTTGGTGATCTCGAAAGTGAGGGCCATCAATAACAGTGACAACTCCACCGATTTCATAGGCGTCGCTGATCTGGTAATAACGGAAAAGTTCAAAGATTTCGCTTAAAATGAAAATACCGGAAGGTTCCAGGATCACGCGATCAGGCTTGACCTGTTCGGCGATGAGAAGCAATGTGTCGATGAATGTTCCTTTCAAACTGCAACATAGGCATCCTCTATTGATTTCATAAATATCAAGATCGCCAATTTTTAGAATGTCTTTATCAATTCCAATCTCTCCAAAGTCATTTTCAATGAGAATGACTTTTTCCTTTCGACAGGATAGAGCTTTTAGATATCGTTTGATTAGGGTCGTTTTGCCGACTCCTAAAAATCCGGAAACGATGTCCAATTTAATCATTTTAATCACCTCGTGATGAATGACAGATACTCTTTTCCTTGAGTGGAATAATTTGTTCTGATGTTGATATTATAGCATGCAAGACCTCCTTTGGCTAGGATGGTAATTTGAAAAATAGGATTATCCTGCTTGAATTTGTATAGAATGGAGCAGTAAAATCCAAAAAAGCAGATTTGTGCGATAAATTTTACCAATGTCAAAATATGGAATCATGTATGTTTTTTTGTTATAAATATGGATTGTCAATGAATACCTTGATTCTTGAGATACTAACCTGCTATAGTTTTGAATGAAATGGCATTATATTTACAAATAAAATTTCCTATGTTACAATAACTCCAATGAGGCAGACAGCTCGGTAAAAAGCTGATTTGTTTTCAAATATTAATTAGATGTTCACACAAGATAAAGGAATTAACGTTGAAATGATTAAACCGCGAAAATCTATTCAAAAAATTTTGCCTTATCGTCCAGGTAAACCCATCGAAGAATTAAAGGAAGAATTGGGGTTAGAAGATATCTGCAGGCTTTCCTCCAATGAAAATCCTTTGGGGCCTCCTTCCTCGGCCGTGGAAGCCATGCGAGTGGCTTCTTTGCGCAGCGCACGTTATCCCAATGGGGATAGTTTTGATCTTCGTAATGCCCTAAGTAGCCATTTGGGGGTGAATACAGATCAATTGGTTTTCGGCGCAGGCGCCAATGAAGTTATTAAGCTTTTCTGTTTGGCATACCTTGAACCTGAAGATGAGGTGATTCTTCCCCGTCCGTCCTTAGGGGAATATGCTCGTTTAGCTACAATGTGCGGCGCCCATTGTAAAGCCATTCCTCTCAATGACGATTTCGTTATTGATCTGCCATCCATGGCAGCTGCTATCAGTAGTAAAACTAAGATGATCTTTATTTGCAACCCTAACAATCCTACAGGAACTGTTATCGAACAGCGCGGATTGCGGCAGATGCTTAATCGAGTAGGGGACAATATTCTTGTGGTTTTGGATGAAGCATACTTCGATTATGTAGATTATCCAAATTCCCCCGACGGTGTCACATTTTTAAAAGAATTTCCCAACGTTGCTTCAATCCGTACTTTTTCCCATGGATACGGTCTGGCCGGATTACGTATTGGCTACGGCATTGCCCATGCGTCCATCATTTATGAACTGGATAAAGTAAGAGAACCGTATCATATCAGTTCCGTGGCTCAAGCTGCTGCTTTGGCTGCCCTGAATGATAAAGAATACTTTGAGAAAAGCATTCGCTATAATCAAGTGGAGCGGGAGTATATGATTAACCGTCTTCGCACGATGGGACTTGTTGTTTTAGAGAGCCAAGCAAATTTTCTCCTGGTCGATGTAAAGACAAGTGCAGTACGTATCTATCAAAGTCTTCTGAAGCGCGGCGTTATGGTACGAAGCGCAGATTCTTTTGGCTACCCCACAGCGATTCGTGTTTCCATTGGTTTGCGTGAAGAGAATAATTATTTTTTAGATGCATTGAAAGAATGTTTGTCTCAAATAGTTTAAATGATATTTCCCCGGCAGGCTGTGGTTCACAGTCTGCTTTTTTCAAAACGGTTCTAATTTTGCAGTTCTAATTTTTGGGACTACCCCATAGACTATAACAAATCATTTGCAAACTTTGAGGGGGAACCGCATATGAAAAAAAAAGGTGTGGTGACAGGCATTTTATTCGTTGTTTTGCTGGCATTTGTTTTTCAGGCAGAAATTGGGGGCTTTTTTGCTTCGGTCCGGTCCAAAGCCCATGATGCCGTCAATGCGGATACAGCGGCTTTGATGGAGAACGAAAACTTACCGGCGTTAAGCGATTCAGAAGCCGATGATTCTGAAAGTACAACGGAAGAAGAGGGGACAGCTTCTGCTCCTCCGGTTCCGGAAGGGATGACTGCAGACAGTGAGTCTACGGATCAAGAGGAAGATGGCTCTGCGGAAGAGACCTCTGCTCCTGTCACCTATAAAGAAGTTTCATTATATTTCGTCAATGACGCAGAAAATGAAATGGCAGTGGAAAAACGCAGCATTGTCAATCAAGTTGGGGTAGCCAAAACGACAATGCAGGAATTACTCTCCGGCCCGGTGGATACCTCTTTGGCCTCATATATCCCCGATGGTACCCAAGTTTTAGGAATCAATATTGGGGAAGACGGAATTTGTACGGTTGATTTTAGTGAAGATATCCAAAAAGCTGAATTAAACAGCACGGAAGAACGATATGTGATTGAAAGCATTGTCGAAACGCTAAGCCAGTTTGATTCCGTATCCGCAGTCCAAATCCGTGTCAATGGTGAAGTGGTACAGAGTTTAACAGGCCACTGGGATATTTCCCATCCCATTTCTTCGGAAGATCTTTAATTTGTTATTACAGACATCAAAGCCCAAAGAAAGAGTCATCCACAAGACTTTCTCTTTGGGCTTTTCATCTCTTGCAATATTATTCATTGAGATTTCACAATTCATGGATTATAATATAAGTTATCAGATGAGGAAATGGGGACAGGTGATGAAAAATCCATGGAAAAAAGAATGGGAGTACTTGCAAAAGAAAGAAGAATCATTTTTGCGACGCCGCAATAAAGAAGGTTTTTCTTTTTTCAACGATAAATTGGAGCAAGTCGTACCTCCAAAACTTCAACATACTTTGGAAATGGCTTTTGGTAAGGCATTTCGCCTTATTTTTGAAAAAGGGAATCCCGTCATAGAAAAAAGTTTTTCCAAAGAAAAACGGAAAAGTGATTACGACATTCGTTCTTATGCCGCTTCTGTGAAAAAGAATCGTGCTTCGCTGCGGGCTTTTCGTCGTTCCTCCTCTGCGGCGACGGCAAAAAATGTAGCAGTATCGGGAGTGGAAGGCGTTGGCTTCGGTATCCTGGGAATTGGGATTCCTGACATCCCCGTCTTTGTGGGGATGATATTAAAAAGTGTTTATGAAATCGCTCTGACTTTCGGGTTTCCCTATGAGAGCAGGGAAGAACGATATTTTATTTTGTGTTTGATCCGTGCATCATTGGAGCGTAGCAAAAGGCTCCAAAATCTTGATGGGCAAATCAATACATTGATGACGAAACATTTTACTGTGACGGAGGAAGCACTGAATCAACAAATCGATGCCACTGCTGCCGCTCTATCTCGAGAACTGCTCTATTTGAAATTTATTCAGGGAATTCCCATTGTGGGTGTAGTCGGTGGGTTGTCTGACGTGCATTATCTCCATGTGATCACGGACTATGCGAAGCTGAAATATCAACGTCGTTTTTTATACCAAAGAAAACAAAATGCCAACACGGAGCAACAATAACTTTTCTTGTTTTATATTGAAAATGCAAACACGGCATCGATCGATGCCGTGTTTTATCATATTAATTATAAGAATATTTTTGATTACGTTGGATTCGTTTTGGGCTTTTTATTCTTTGGCTTCCCGATAACCGTGTGAAAAACCCTTATCGTACAGTTTGGATAACGCGTATTCATCTCCGAGGAACCGTCCCACAGTCACTAAGGCGGTGCGTCCGATCTGGGCTTCATGGACTTTTTCCGCAATGTCCGCCAAAGTACCTACCACTTGTTTTTCTTCGGGCCAGGAGGCTTTGTAAACCACTGCTGCCGGCGTATCTTCGGGGTACCCTTCCTTTAAACGTTCCACCAAATCTTCAATCATGTGGACACTTAAAAAGATGATCATTGTGGCATTGATCTTCGCCAGGTTGCGAATATCTTCCTTTTCCGGTACGGGAGTGCGGCCTTCCATACGGGTGAGGATCACTGTCTGGCTGACTTCGGGTAAAACGTATTCCTTTTTCAGCGCTGCCGCTGCGGCGCAGAAAGAGCTGACCCCGGGAGTCACTCGGAAGGGAATACCCGCCCCTTCCAAAATATCCATTTGTTCGCGAATGGCGCCATAGATGGAAGGATCGCCGGTGTGGAGACGCACGATCTTTTTCCCTTTGGGATATTCTTCTTTGATGACTGCAATGACTTCGTCTAAGTTCATGCCTGCGCTGTCGTAAATGGTGCAGTCTTTTTTACAGTAGTCCAGAAGTTTGGGATTCACAAGGGAGCCGGCATAAATGACAATATCGGCTTCTTGTAAAAGATTCATTCCTCTGACGGTAATAAGTTCAGGATCGCCGGGGCCCGCCCCGACAATATTCACGAGATTCATGCGATCATAACCCCTTTCTGATAATGGCGGTGAGGAAATAGCTGAGATCCTCAGGCATTTCATTGATATCGGGGAATAATCGTTCCCCTTCCATAGTGCAGCGTTCCGCTGCGGCGGTTTTTTCGGTCAGACCCTTCTTTTTCAAGATCTCGGCAATGGCTTCCCACTTGCCGGCCCCTTTCATTAAAACGGTATTATCATGGTTGTCAATGGTGCGTTCTACATTTTCCAGGTCTGTAGTTGCCGCTAAAATAGCGATATTTTCTTTACCGTCAGCCAAACCGATTCCCAGTTTGGCCGCGGCAGCACTGGGAGCAGTAACGCCGGGAACAATTTCCCAGGCATATCCCGCTGCCCGCACGGGACGGAAAACATACATAAACGTACTGAAAAGGGAAGGGTCACCCAAAGTGATGAAAGCAACGTTTTTCCCTTGATCCAGGTATTCCATAATGCACTTTGCCCCATCATTCCAAGCCTGCTCCAAAATGGCAGGATCCTTTGTCATCGGAAGTACCAGCTCGATCACTTCTTTTCCCTCGATATATGGAGAAACGATATGGAGCGCCGTGCTTTCGCTATCTCCTTTTGTTTTGGGAGTGGCAATATAATCCGCTTCTTCCAAGATCCGTTTGCCTTTGATGGTCAACAATTCGGGATCTCCGGGACCAACGCCGATGCCGTAAAATTTACCTTTCATTCCAAACTCCTTTATTATAATTTCGCGAAAACTTGATTGACTGCCGCAATGGTCTGATCCAACACTTCTTTGGTATGAGCTGTCGAGGGGAACCATGCTTCAAACTGAGAAGGTGCAAGCAGAATTCCCTCATTCATCATACCTTCGAAGAATTTCTTGTACAGTTCCGTATCACATTTCATGACGTCATCATAGGAGGACACGGGACGATCCGTAAAGAATAGGCAAAACATCCCTTTGAATTGGGAGGTTACAGCAGGGATGTGATATTTCTGGATTGCTTCGGTGATTCCACGGTTCAGATAGGTTGCGTTTTCTTCCAAGGTTTTGTAAATAACAGGATTGGATTTTAAACGTTTTAATGTGGCGATGCCGGCACGCATTGCCAAAGGATTGCCGGAAAGGGTGCCCCCTTGGTATACCGGCCCCACAGGGGAGACCATTTTCATGATTTCCAATTTGCCGCCGTAAGCGCCTACGGGCAGGCCGCCGCCGATGATCTTCCCGAAACAAACCATATCGGGATCAATATTAAAAACGCCAGCTGCGGAGTGGTAATCGACACGAAAGCCCGTAATGACTTCATCAAAGATCAAAACGATGCCGTTTTCCGTGCAGAGCTTGCGTACCGCTTCCAAATAGCCCTCATGGGGCGCCAAAACTCCCATATTTCCGGCGATGGGTTCCAAAATCACGCAGGCGATTTCATCTTGATTGGCTCGGATCATTTCCGCCAGGGCTTCTTCATCATTATAAGGGCAAACGAGGGTCTGCTCCACTAAGGCGGGTACCAGACCAGGGCTGGTGGGAACTCCCTGAGTCAAAAGGCCGCTGCCGCTTTTTACTAATAAACTGTCGCTGTGGCCGTGATAACATCCTTCAAATTTCAAAATTTTATTGCGCCCGGTATAACCTCGCGCAACGCGAATGGCGCTCATTGTGGCTTCGGTACCACTGTTGACCATCCGGATCATTTCACAGGACGGGTAGGATTCAATGACCAATTCTGCCAATTCCACTTCGTGGGGGGTTGTAAATCCGTAAGTAGTCCCGCTTTCCGCTGCTGCCTGAATTTCCTCAATAAGGAATTGTGGTGCGTGGCCAAAGATTAATGGACCATAGGAGCAAACGTAGTCAATATACTCTTTGCCGGTAATATCTTTGATATAAGGCCCATGGGCAGATTCCACAATGACAGGGGCGACTTCAACGGATTGAAACGCACGTACTGGACTGTTGACGCCACCAGGCATGATCTTTCTGCTTAATGCCAAAATTTCCTCTTTGTTATTATTTTTGCACATCGTTAAACCTCCTGGAGGAATTTGCCCAAGTCTTTGGCAAAGTATGTCAGAATGGCATCGGCGCCGGCGCGTTTCATAGCAATGTGACTTTCATAAATAAGATCTTCGGAAACGATTCCCTTATCTACTGCCAGTTTCATCATAGAGTATTCACCGCTGACACAGTATGCCGCCATGGGCTTTTTGATCTGGGGACGCAATTTAGCAATGATATCCAAATAGGGGAGGGCTGGTTTGACCATGATAATGTCAGCGCCTTCCTTTACGTCCAAAGCTGCCTCCACTTCTGCTTCACGGCTGTTGTGATAATCCATCTGATACCCTTTGCGATCTCCTTTTCCCGGAGCGGAATTGGCCGCTTCGCGGAAAGGCCCGTAAAAGTTAGAAGCATATTTTACGGCATAAGCCATGATGGGCGTGTTGACAAAGTTGTTCTCATCAAGAATGGAACGGAGCGCCGCAATATGACCGTCCATCATATCGGAAGGGGCTACCATGTCGGCGCCGGCTTCTACGTGACTTAGCGCGGTTTTCGCCAAAACTTCCAGAGTTTTGTCATTATTGACATAACCGTCGGGATCCAGGATCCCACAATGGCCGTGATCCGTGTATTCACAAAGACAAACATCGGTGGTAACAAAGATATCGCTGTGCTCTTTGATCTCTCTGATGGCACGCTGTACGATGCCGTTGGGGTCATGGGCGGAGGAACCACAGGCGTCGTGGTCTTCATCGAAGGGAATCCCGAATAGAATGACGTGGTTAACGCCGGCTTCCTGTACCGCTTTGATCTCTTCCGACAGCATATCTATGGAGTATCTGTATTGTCCCGGCATGGCGCCGATCTCCTCTTTGATGCCTTTGCCGTCTTTTACAAAAATGGGATACATCAATTCCTTGGTGCTCAAACGAGTTTCCCGTACCAAAGAGCGTATTTGTTCATTGATTCTCAGTCGTCTCGGTCGTTCAATCAACATTTTTTCCTCCCAATACTTTGATGATTCCTTCTAAACTGTGGTCGGTGGCTTCCAGATCCGGAGTGATCCCCAAATCCAGCATACGCTTTTTGGTGATGGGGCCGATGGCGACGGTTTTTACGTTTTCCAACCCGGTAAGGTCATTGTGAATAGCTTTCACAAAACCGTCCACCGTGGAAGCGCTGGTAAAGGGAATATATTTCACTTCACCGGTGTTCAAAAGGGATCTTAGCTCGCTTTCATTTTCTGTTTTGATGCGAGTATCGTATATCTTAATATCGTCCACAGGGCATCTTTTTGTAATAATATCCACCATATCGTTATTGGCAATGGCGCTGCGGGGAAGCAAAATTCGATCATTACTGCCGAGCAGTTCGCAAAGTCCGTCGGCCAGGGCGTTGCTGACTTGCTTTTGGGGAATGAAATCAGCTTTAAAACCCCATTTCTTCAGAACTTCCGCTGTTGCCTTGCCGATAGTTGCAAATTTCATGTGGCCGAGCATACGCATATCGCCGTCGTTGTCCAAAAACAGTTCAAAGAAAGATTTGACGCCGTTGGGCGAAGTAAATACCGTCCAACTGTAGTCTTTAAGATGTTCAAAGGCACTTTGCAGTTCCGAGGATAGCTCCCTCTTTTCAATTTGGATTACAGGGCATACCACGGGTTCAAAATTGTTTTGCATCAGCATTTTGGCAAAAACATCGCTTTGGCGGGCGTCTCTAAGGATCAGAACGCCTTCCCGCCGCTGCTGTTCAAAGAAGTTGAGATACTCCCGACATTTCACCACATCGCCCACAAGGGTAATGGCCGGCGGCACCATTTTCTCGTCTTTGCAGATCTGTTCGATGGTCTCCAAAGTCCCCACAGCCGTTTTTTGTTGATGGGTTGTGGCTTTACTGATCACCGCCACCGGGGTAGTTTTGTCCTTGCCTGCTTGCATCAGGCCGTTAGTGATATAATCAAGGTTTCCAAATCCCATGAGGAAGATTAAGGTTCCTTCGAGTTCCGCAAGGTTTGGAAAGTTTAATCCGCGGATTTCGTCCTTAAAATTCCCGGTAAACACGTGAAAAGAAGATGCCCAATCTCTGTGAGTCACAGGGATTCCTCCATAACAGGGACCTGCAATGCTGGAAGTGATGCCAGGGACGACCTCAACGGGGATCCCCCGTTCTACCAGATAGATCCCTTCTTCACCGCCGCGACCGAAAACATAAGGGTCGCCGCCTTTCAAACGTACTACGATTTTTCCCTCGGCTGCTTTTTGATAGAGCAGCTCATTGATTTGGTCCTGAGGTAATGCATGGTTGGCCGCCTGTTTACCGACGTAAATTTTTTCGCAATGTTTCGGAGTACGATAGATCAGGTTTTCATTAATGAGACGGTCGTAAACGAGGACGTCGGCGATCTCAATGGTATTTAATCCTTTTAATGTGATTAGTCCGTAATCTCCGGGGCCTGCTCCGACCAAATATACTTTACCGTTCATTTTTGACTCTCTCCTTTAACAACAAAGCCAGGGCTTTGCCTTTTTCGCTTTCTTCTCCGCGAACACCGCAGAGACTTTCTTTTCGATAAACTTCGCCTTCCTGATAGAAGCCGGTGATTGTGAAATTTTCTCCTTCGATAACGCAGTGCGCCCCCATGGGTGCATGGCAGCCGCCGTCTACATAACGGAGAAAGGCCCGTTCCGCCAGGGCCTGTCGGTGACTATCTTCGTCATGGAGGGGACGAAGATAAGCGAGGGTTTCCTCATCGTCCACGCGGTTTTCCAATCCCAAGATTCCCTGGGCAGGAGCCGGGATGAAGGTATCGATTTCCAAAGGGAATCCCGTATACTCCATATTGAGACGGTTCAATCCTGCTGCCGCCAGGATAATGCCCTGGTAACCATTTTCCTTACTTTTACGGATACGAGTGTCAACATTGCCCCGGATCGGCATAGCGGTAATGTCGGGGCGCAGTATTTTTAACTGGTCAATACGGCGAGGACTTCCTGTAGCGATTTTGCTGTTCAAAGGAAGATTCTCCAGAGATTTCATGGGTTCAAAGGTAATGACGACATCTCTGGGATCTTCTCTTTTCGGAGTGATGGACATTTCTAAACCGGGAGGTTGTTCCCCCGGCATATCTTTAAGGCTGTGAACCGCCAAATCAATTTCGTGGTTTAATAGGGCTTCTTCAATTTCTTTTACAAACAATCCCTTGTCTCCGATTTCATTTAAAGGCTTATCTTGAATCAGATCTCCTTTGGTCTTAATGATTACTACATCCACTTCAAGACCGGGATTTGCCGCGCGAATGGCGTCAGCTACCAAATTGGTTTGGGTCAATGCCAGTTTACTCCCTCTGGAGCCAATGCGTAATGTCATGATGGTTTCCTTTCTCCTTAATGATGTGCAAAGGCGCTTTTGAAAGTTTTTTCAAAAGCCGCTCTTTGTCCTCCGGATAGTTTTCTATAATATATGCTCTCGTTTTTCCCAAGAGCGCGATGGTTTCTTCGTCATAATCCAAGAAGATCTTTCGCAGATCTTCTTTTAGCTTTTTTGTAAGGAAAGGGGTTCGGCCTTCACTGGACAATGCCGCAACAAAGCCTCCCTGCCGCACAGTACCGGGGAAGATCACGTCGCCCTTTTGGGGATGCGACGCCGTATTACAAAGGATGTCAGCGTCTTTACACCTTTCGGCGATGGTTTCGTTTAGCTTCTTGTCGTTGGTGGCGGCAACGACGAAACGGTAGTGATCCAAAGGCTGGTTCTCGTACCGTTCTTTCTGATAGAGAAAGGAGTATCCCTCCCACTCTTGGGACAGTTCCGGTGCCATGACTGTAATCTTCGCACCGGCTTCCTGTAATGCTTGGGCTTTACGAAATGCGATCTCTCCGCCGCCGATGACCAAAACGGGCCAGCCGGTTACGTCGATGAACAATGGAAGTATCATTTTGGTTCCCCCTTGTCCAGCTGGAACAGTTCTTCCAAAACCTCGGAATAGTGGGCGCGTTTTTGCGGGTCGTCAATATTTTTTAATGCGATGATAGGGTTCCGTACAGCCTTTTTCAATGCAGCTTGCATCGTACGGGTAATGATTTTTTGCTCCCGTTCATTGGCTTTGATGCGTTGAAAGAGGTATTTTAAATGGTAATCTAAAATATCGTCAACGGATTGATTTAAGGATTCGATCACATTGTCTTCTTCGGAATGATCGAGCCACCGTTTGTAGTCGGAAACGTAATTTTCAATAATTTCTTCTGCGTGATCCCGCAATGCCAAACGACTGGCGGCATTTTGCGCCGACATTTCTTTTAAAACATCAATGTTATATAAATGATAGTTGTTGAGCATTCCAATTTGGTTATCAATATTACGAGGAATTGCCATATCTAACATATAAATGGGCTTTTCCCGTACCATCATTTCCTCTGCTTTTAAAATATGGTGGGGGCAGGAAGTTGCGGTAATTAAAATATCCACATCATTGATCACGTCTTTCCATTGATCGTGATGAATATATAGATCTCTTTTTTGTCCGTCCAAAATAGCGTCGGCCGTTTCTCTGCTGCGGTTACAAACAGTAATACGACGGAAGGGGAGTTCTTTTCCGTATTGATAGAAAAGTTGACCGATTTCCCCAAAACCAATCAACATCATGTGTTTTCCTTCAAAGGTTCCCACCTGTTCTTCCAAATATTTCAAGCCAATGTATCCTGTGGAGATGGGAATTTCGGAAATTTTTAATTTGCTTTTCACTTCTTTGGCGCAGCGGATAGCTTCCTGGAATAAACGGTTAAAGCGCTTTCCGGTATTTTTAAAACGCAAAGAGAATTCATAGGCTTCTTTGATTTGACGCAAAATCTCATCTTCGCCAATGATTGCTGATTCAATGCCTGATGTCACACGGAAAATATGATGGATTGCGTCATCGTCATGAAGCAAAAAGACGCAGTCTTTTTGTTCCTCAATGGAAAAATACCGAATATATGCTTCTTTAACTTTTTGGCTCACATCTGCGTTTTTGGAAGAAAAATATACCTCACTGCGGTTACAGGTGGATAAAATCACGACTTCTTCCACATTCATTTCCAACAGCATGGAAGAAAACTCAATGATTTGCGATTCGGTAAACGCTACCATTTCTCGGATTTCCGCGCTATATTGATGATCGATTCCCAAAACAGAAATGCTCATTTTTGGTCTAGTCTCTCCTTATGGTATGCTTTTGCCATCAACAAAAGATTTTTGGCACATTGTGGGTTGGAATAAAAATTGAAATGGGGATAGCCGCCCAATACATTTTGTTTGCGGTATCCTTCTTCCCAATGTACATCCTTGGTACGGCGCTTTTTCGTGACCCTGTAAGACGTTGGGTAATCCGTCGTATCGATTCTTTTTGTATAGTGAAATTCATGACCGCGGATGGATAGTTCTCCTTCGGTGGTAAGTGGGGTTCCCGCTTCAATGGAGGCTTCCATATATCCGAAATGCTGCAAACGGTCGGTCATGGTGAAATCAAAGGGGAAAAATCCTGTCAATTCGTGAGTTTTATCGTGGATGGTCATGGTTTTGCCCAGATAGATCAGGCCACCGCATTCGGCGAAACATGGCAATCCTTGCTCCAGCTTTTCTTTGAGATCTCGTAAAAAAGATTTGTTTGCGGATAACTCTTCTAAGTACAGTTCCGGATAACCGCCGCCTAAGATTACGCCGTCCATGGGAGGTAGCGATTTGTCTTTCATTGGGCTAAAGGGGATTAACGTTGCGCCAAGTTCCTCCAGTAAATCGAGGCTGTCACGATAATAAAAATTGAAGGCGCTGTCTCTGGCGTAACCGATGGTGACGCTGCCGTCGATTTTTGAGGGCAAGGGCGGAGCAGAGGCATCATGGGGAACCCGTGCCATATCTTCCCGCAAGCGGTTTAAATCACAGTGCTCTGTCAACGCCTCGGCGATGCGCTCAAATTTTTCATCAAGGTCGTTGATCTCTTCGCTGCAATACAATCCCAAATGGCGGTCGTTTAGGGCGAATTGCGGGTTTTTTGGCAGATAGCCATAAACGGGAATCTTACAGTTTGTTTCTATGATTTCCTTTAAATGAATGAAACCGCTGTCGTTTTTAACTTGGTTTAAAATGACGCCGCCAATTTTTGTTTCCGGAGAAAAATCTTGGAAGCCTTTGATAAGGGCTGCTACAGAAAGGGACATGCCGTTGCCGTTGACCACTAAAATGACGGGCAAATCCAAAAGTTGTGCAATATGGGCGGAACTGCCTTTTAAAGAGAACCCACCTTGCCCATCATAAAGCCCCATCACACCTTCTACGATAGACAAATCAGCGTCGTTGCTGTTTTTTTCAAAAAGGTAGCGAATGGTGTCTTCTTCTAGCATAAAGCTGTCAAGATTTCTTGAATTTCTCCCGGTGGCGGCTGTATGGTACATAGGGTCGATATAGTCGGGGCCGACTTTAAATGGTTGAACGTTAAGACCCATATTGCAAAAGGCCTTCATCAGTCCCATGGCAATGGTTGTTTTTCCGCTATTGCTTTGGGTTGCTGCCAATAGGAATGCTGTCTTGACCATGTTATTTCCTCCCGATGATTTTAAAAATTTCTGCAAAGTTTTCGTAAGTCATCCCACTGTCCTTCGGTTTGTCAATAAGGAACAGGGGGATTTTCAATGCTGACGCCGCTTCCATTTTTTCCACAATCCCGCCGGTAATACCGCTGTCTTTGGAGACTATGACTTTTGCGTCGTATTGGCGGGCCAAAGCGATATTTAATTCTTTGGAGGCGACCCCTTTCATGGCGAAGATATGAGCGGGATCTATTTTCATTTCTTCCAGTTCCGCTAAAATGCGACTGTCTGCCAAGACTCGCATATAGCATCGCTCGCCAAAATCGGGCAGTGCTTTAAAATAATGGAGGTTTTTACTGCCAATGGTCAAAAAAATATTGCCTTCTATTTTTTTTAACGCCTCGACGGCAGAGGGGAAGTCGGGAAATCTGCGGCAGATACCCTGTTGGTCCTGGACAGTTTCACGCTCATAACGTAAATAGGGCACACTTTCTTTATTTGCGGCCTCTTTGGCATTGCGGCTTACTTCCACGGCAAAAGGATGACTCATATCAACGAGAAAGTCAATATTTTTTTCCCGGAGGAGCAATCGAAATCCTTCTTGATCCAAAGCCCCGGATTCAATGGTCAACCCCTGTCGCGGTACGATACAATTGGCCCCGAGCTGACTGAAAGTCGTGGCCACGGCCGTAACGGAGTCGGGAAGTTGCTTTAAGAATTCTACACTGTCCGCAGTACCGGCAACGACGAGGATCTTTGTCATTGATGGTTGCCTTTCTTTTCCAGATAACCTCTGGGGGTAATCATCTTACCGTCTTTGATGTAAGTTTGACGGTTGCCGATAAATACAGTGGAAAACATATCCACATCTTCGATATTCATTTCCCCCAGGGTGGTAAGAATAACTGTTTCTCCGGTGCGGCCGATGTTCTTTACAATACCCACCGGTGTGGACGCTGACTTATATTGTAAAAAGATTTCCCTCGCTCTGTCAATATGATCCGGACGCCCTTTGCTTCTCGGATTGTAAAGGACGATGATAAAATCGGCTTCTGCGGCATTGTTTAAACGTTTGACGATGAGATCCCATTCGGTCAAACGGTCGCTCAAACTGATGACGGCAAAGTCATGCATCAAAGGAGCTCCCAACAGGGATGCCCCCGAAGCCGCCGCGGTAATGCCGGGCACCGTTTCCACATCAATCTCCATTCCTTGGGCCAACTCTAAAACAAGGCCTGCCATACCGTAGATTCCGGAGTCGCCGCTGCTGACCATGGCCACAGTCTTTCCCTCTTTGGCCTTTTCCAATGCAAGTTGGCAGCGTTTGATTTCGCCTGTCATACCGTTTTGTAAGTATTCTTTATCCGGAAACAGAGGTTTTACTAAGTCGATATAGGTTCCGTAACCGGCAATAATGTCGGCTTCTGCCAGGGCTTGTTTCGCTCGAATCGTCATTTCTTCGGGGGCGCCGGGGCCGATCCCGATGACATAGAATTTTTGCATGGTGAATCTCCTTTTTATGAAATGGTAATCGTAAAGGGTTCCTCAGCAAGACTGAAGGTGATGCCGGGATAAATCGTTTTTTCTACTATGGTCTTTCCGCCGTTGGATGCCGTCAATGCTGCAGCCTGGGAAACGCTGGGGGTTCCCGTCACTTTCTCCACAAAAGCGGAAGTCCCGGTGACGTTTCCCACATGTTTCAATTCCTCATTGGTAAAGGTGAGGAAGGGGAGTCGATAGGTTTGCGCCAATTCCAAAAGGCCTTTTTCGTTCTTTTTCAAGTCGATGGAGGCCATAGCGCGGAGGGAAAGCAGAGAATATCCCTTCACTCTCAAAAAATCTAACAGTGCATCATTCAACTGCTCGAAAGGCGTATTTTTTCGACAGCCGACGCCAAGAACCAGGTTGCGGGGACGGAGATACAGCGTATGCTCGCCCAAAGGACCTGATAGGCTGTTGCTAATGATTACGTTATTTTTACAAATATTGTCACCGTGTTCATTGATAAGAAAGAAAGTCTGCGTATCTCCAGAACGTAAGTTTTCGATGGGAATGTCGCTTTTTAGGCCAACGGTTTCACCGTTAACCATGGCGCCGCTGATATGAGGCAACGCGTCGATATTTTCAATGGCGCAGTCATTTGCTTTGGCTACATTGTCAAAGGCGATGAGACCGTTTACATCGGTGGCTGTGGTGATCACCGGGGTTGCACCCATCATTGTTGCCACCTGTTGGGCCAATGCATTGGCTCCGCCGAGATGGCCGCTTAACAGACTGATACAAAATTGCGCCTTTTCGTCCATGACGACGATGGCAGGGTCGATGGTTTTATGCTCTATATACGGCGCGAAGGTGCGAAATACGATCCCCGTGGCCATGACCATGATATAAGCATCGAATTCCGCATAGATCGTCGCGATCAAGTCCTTTAATTTCTGCGGAAAAACGTGAATATTTTTATTTTTTTCAAGGGAGATCGGTGCCGCGGTGTCTTTCAAAAAGACGGATACTTCGCTTTCTTTTTCGAGTTCGCGATGGAGTAGCAATGCTGTTTTGCAGCCGTTTTTTGTCAAAGCGATGACAGCAGTTTTCATTTTCGTTCTCCTGATAGAATGGTAATGGGGTTCATTCCCATCATAAGATGTTTGCTGCCTGCTCTTTTGCTCCGCGCCACAGCAGCTTGGACGATTTCAATACCTTCAAAGCCAAATTCTTTCATTGCGTCCAGGGCTTCGGCGACAGACTCTACTGTAATAGCGGAAACTACTAATCTTACGGGAGCACTGCCAAACACTTCGATAATGTTTTTCATATTGCCGCCGCTACCGCCGATAAAAATGGCGTCAAGATCCGAGAGGGAAGGGATAGCTTCCGGCGCCGTACCTTCGATTAAGGTAACGTTGTCGAGACAAAAGCGCTCGATATTCTTTTTACATAATTCTACGGCAGCCGGATTTTTTTCCAACGCCCAAACGTGGCCTTCGTGAACCGTCAAAGCGGCCTCAATGGTGACGGAACCTGTTCCAGCGCCGATTTCCAAGACTTTGGAATCGGCTTTCAAGCGTAATTTCGATGAAATGATCGCCCGAATCTCACTCTTGGTCATGGGGACTTCATCCCGAAGAAAACTTTCATCGGGCAACCCCATAGTATGGTAGGGCCAAGGGCGTTCATCGACGGCGTTGTTTTTTACGAGCATCAAACTGAGATCGCCGAAATGCATTTTAGCGATGGCCTCCGGCGTATCCGTGACAAGTACTTCATTGGGGTAGGAGAGATTTTCCCCTACAGTGACGCTGAGTTTGGCAAAGTTCATGGTAGCTAATCTTGCGGCAATGGCCTGGGGGCTGTTGCTACCGCCGGTAAAAATCGCAGTTACCGGGTTACGGGCTACCGTATCCCGAAGGTTGACTTCATGATTGCCATGAAGGGTAATGATCTTCAAATCATTGAGATTGACATTGCATTTGGCTATGAGGTATTGTAAGGAACTGATGCCGGGCAATACGGTAAAAGGGATTTTCGGCAATTTTTTTTGAAGATATGCGCGGATGCTGAAAAGTCCCGTATCTCCCGAAGCCAACACAACGATGGACTTTTCCTGCCATTGTTGTTCAATCAAGGCTACGACGGGAGCCAGTTTCCCGTCGATGACCACGGTTTCCTTTTTTAGATAGGCAAATTCTTCCAAATTTCGTTTGCCACCGATGAGCACATCGGCGCCTTCAATGGCCTTTTGGGCCAGGGGATAAATATATTCATGGTTTCCCGGGCCGATCCCTACAATATAAGGTGTCTTTCCGCTCATTTCTTTTGAAACTCCTTTATAAACTCTTTGGCCTTTTCATCCATATAGAGCAGTCGGCTTTCGTCTCCAAAAAGTACAGCGCCGAACTCAATTTCCTGGTAAGTGTAATTCTGACAACGCCGTACGGCATTGTTTACAATTCTTTGATAGATTCCCGTAAGGTGTTCCCGTTCAATGACTTCCACCGCCGCCGTGGTAGTCTTTCCTTCATAAATTTCCATGATTGTTTCCTGGGAAGCGCCTTCCAATGCAGCATAAGCGGTGAGTATCTCCATGCGGCAGTCGGCTTTACGGCTGTGAGTATTAAAAATACCCCCGGCGACTTTTACCATTTTTCCAATATGGCCGGAGAGTAAAATCCGCTTTACCCCCTGATCCATAGCTTCCTCCAACATAAACCCAATATAATTGCTGGTTTTTATGACTCGGTCATTGGGAATCCCTGCGTCTTTTAAATATTGCAATCCATAATTGCCGAAGGCGAAGATGATTTCATCATAACCTTTGCTGGTAAGGATTTTTAATTCTAGGCTGAGGCTTTCCTTTAAGGCGTCTTCGGACATGGGATTGACAATACCGGTACTTCCTAAAATAGAGATACCTCCGACAATGCCCAATCTGGGGTTAAAGGTGCGTTTCGCGATTTCCTCACCGCCGGGAACGGAAATAGTGACGGATGCTCCGTATCCCTCGGGCAGCACGGCACGGACATTTTGACGAATCATGGAGCGCGGTACTGGGTTGATAGCCGCTTCTCCCACAGGGATCTTCAAGCCTTTTAAGGTAACCCGTCCCACGCCTTCGCCACCGAGGAGTTTGATCTCGCCGGTATCGTCGACGGTAACTTCGGCAAAAATATCGAGTCCTGTGGTAATATCAGGGTCATCACCGCCGTCTTTGGTAATGGCTGCCTTTGCCCCCTTTGCCGTCAATTCACGTTGGGAGAGGGGACGGGAAATCATCCGTCCGTCGGGCAAAGCGATTTCAACGGAATCGATGAGTTTGCCGGTGAGCGCCATGGCTGCCGCAGCCTTGGCCGCTCCGGCGGCACTGGTGCCGGTGGTAAACCCCTTTCTCAGTTTTTTATTACCAAATCTGATATATTCTTCCGTCATGCCTGTTTCAGACCTTCCAGCATAATGGCATTGACAATGGCAGCCGCCACATTGCTGCCGCCTTTTCTTCCCTTTGCTACGATGTAAGGAACATCCAATTCCATCAGCAATTCTTTTGATTCTACGACATTGACGAAGCCTACGGGCACGCCGATAATAAGGTCGGGTTTCAAGGTTCCCTCTTTGACCATTTCATAGAGGGCGATCAATGCGGTGGGTGCGTTGCCGATGGCAAAGATTTTGTGGCCTTCATCTTTGGCGGCTTTTTCCATAGATACCGTCGCCCTGGTTACGCCGCGTTTTTTCGCTTCTTCCGCCACTTCCGGGTGATCGATGTAACATTCCTTTTGGGAATTGAACTTTGCCAAATTCGTTTGATTGATACCGGAATAAGCCATTCTGGTGTCAGTGTAAACGGTGCATCCTTTTTGGAACGCTTTCATCGCGGCTTTGACGGCGTCATTGCCAAAAACGAGATTATCGGCATAATCAAAATCAGCGCTGGTGTGAATCACCCGTTTGATAATGCCTTGTTGCTCTTGGGGAAATACGCGGTCACCGAGGATTTCCGTAATAATTTCAAAACTTCTTGTTTCAATGGATTTTGGTTCAATAATGGTAATTTTGTCCATTTTATTCATGCGACCTCCGTTGATTCCGTTTAAATAAATATGCTAGTAATGTAGCATACGGTAAATATCAGCAAAGTAAATAGAACACTTACATCAAGGATGCGACAACAGCGCAAATAGTCTTTGGCAACGGGTTTTCTGAGCTCATCGCCGATGGTGGGTTTTACCACAAGCTGCCCGAAATAGTAATTGGGTCCTCCGAGCTGCAATCCCAGGAGCCCAGCGATGACGCTTTCCGACTGGGCGCTATTGGGACTTTTGTGGGCGTAACGATCCCGCTTCCAAATACGAAAACCGTTTTTGCCGTCGTAGCCCAAAATTGTTCCCGCGGCTAACATCAATAAAGATCCAAGACGGGAAGGAATCCAATTGACGATATCGTCCAATTTGGCGGAACAAAAACCAAAGTCAGCGTATTTTTCGTTTTTGTATCCCACCATAGAATCTAAAGTATTGATGGTCTTATAAAGATAGACAAAAATCACAGGCCAGCCCAGGAAATAGCCAATCATCATATAGAACATCGGGGCAAGCACGCCGTCTATGGTGTTTTCGCCAAAGGTTTCAATGGTGGCCTTGAGGATTTTTTCCTCATCAAGGTTTTGGGTATCTCTTCCCACGACATAAGACAGCTTCTTCCTTGCCAGGGGAATATTGTTGCGTTCCAATGCTGTAAAAACATACCCCGTTTCCTTTTTTAAGGAGCGCCATGCCAATGCCGTATACATGAAGTAAATCGATATAATCCAATAAAGGATCTGCCAATGGGAGGCGATCCAAAGGATCAGAGCCAAAACGCCGCCGACCGTGACTAAAACCGCTGCTGTAAAAAGAAATCCCATGATCTTTCGATTACCGCGGTAGAAAATTTTCTCGTAAAGAGAAATCAGTTTCCCCACTAAAATAATGGGGTGGGGAAAGCCCTTGGGGTCGCCCAGAAAAAAGTCAATGATTGCGCTGATGTAGACGAGCATTATTTTTCTCCCTCTTTGCCGTTAATGAGGGACATGATGTAGTCCACATCCAGGTATTCTCTAGCATAATTCCCCAATTTTGTATATTGCGCTTCTTTGTAAGCCATGGTGTCCACCATCTCTCGTTGGGGAATACCTTTGTGGCGACGGATCATATTCAGCCAGGCTGTTCTGAAATTGTCGTTGTGAAATACGTTGTGAAGGTAGGAACCTGCACGCTTCATATCGGCTGTGGCCGCTCCATCGGGACGATCTCCGATCATCCACAAGGGGGAGACCGTATCGTTCTTCTTTTCGGTGCGGCCCAGATGGATTTCATAGCCCGTTACTTCCAAATCCTGGGCCAAGGGATGGATCCCCCGAGCAGTCACTTGACCGACTTCCTTCTGGCGCTGGAAGTGAGTGCTCAAAGGTAGGAGGCCCAATCCCTGTTTGCGGTAGCCGGGTTTGAAATCAATCCCTTCTTCATCGAACAGGTCTTCTCCCATGATCTGATAGCCTCCGCAGATTCCAAAAATATAGCCGTTAAAGGTTTTAAGTTTTTCGGCGAGGCCGATCCCTTCGATGTATTCGAGATCTCCGATGGTACTTTTAGTACCGGGGATGATAATTGCGTCAAATTTATCGAGGGAAGTGAATTCATCAATAAAACGGATGTTGACATCGGCTTCATACTGGAAAATTTCCATATCTGTATGGTTGGAAATATAGGGCAAACGTACAATGCCGATATCTAAGGTTTCTTTTGCTCCACTGGTATGCTGGAAATTGATGCTCAGGGAATCTTCACCTTCAATATGGACGTCCCGAAGATAGGGTAAAACCCCTACGACTTTGATTCCCGTATATTCTTCGATCCATTTCACGCCGTCTTCGAATAAGGCAAGATCTCCGCGGAATTGGTTGAAAATCAGGCCTTTGACTCGTTCCCGATCTTTTCCTACCAGTTCTAAGGTGCCCACAATGGAAGCGAAGGAACCGCCGCGGTTGATGTCTACTACCAGGAGGACGGGAACATCGGCTTCTTCCGCAATGCGCATATTGACGATCTCTTTATCATTGAGATTGACTTCCGCGGGGCTCCCGGCCCCTTCAATGACGATGACATCGTATTGATCTTCGATAATTTTTAACCCCTTGCGTACTGCCGCGATTCCGTCAGTCATGGTAAAATCGTCATGGTAGTCCTTCCCCGATAATGTCTTGAATACTTCCCCGAAGAGAACGATTTCAGAACCGGAATCTTTTTGCGGTTTCAGTAAAATGGGATTCATATAGGTTTCCGCCCGAACGCCCGCGGCTTCGGCCTGGACCCCTTGTGCGCGGCCGATTTCTCCTCCGTCCCAGGTAACATAGGAATTGTTGGACATATTTTGGCTTTTGAATGGTGAAACTTTATAGCCCATATCTTTCAGGATGCGGCAGATGGCGGTCGCCACATAGCTTTTTCCCGCATCACTGGAACATCCTTGAATCATAATTCCTTTCACGACATGGTACCTCCTAAAACAATATTGATTGTTTTCATCTCCTGTGATTTCATAAAAAAACCGCCCATCCCGGGCGGGTAATCATGCGCATGCAAAATTGACATAAACTCTACCCAGGAGAAACAGTGAACGGCAGGTCTACCGACTTAACTTCATCCTACTAAGACCCCTTCCCATTTTCTCACAAAAACAGTGGGCTATGTCTTTTCGTCTGTAGCACGGTTGCTGGGACAGTACAGGATTGGCCTGTTTTCCTATTAAGCAAAATTGCGCCGTCCAGATTGTATATTTCTTTTTTATCGAATCAATTATACCTCATGGGGTATGAAAATGCAAGCAAAATCTTGGCTTTTTTCATGTTCATAGGTAAAAATAATATTTCTATTTCCAAAGTATGATTCCAAAAATATCATCTTGCGAAAATAACCCCAGTTCCCGGGAATCCACTGATTCTTCACGATTGTCGCCTAAAAGGTAAATACTGCCCTGGGGAACGCTGATTTCCTCTTCATTGCCCTCAGTAAAAATGTCCTGTGTCAGATAAACTTCGTTTACGGCCTTCCCGTTCACAAAAACTTTTCCGTCCTGGATTGTTACGGTATCGCCTCCTATGGCAATGATACGTTTGATCAGGTAAGTGTCGGCTTGTTTTGAAGGGGCAATTACGGCAATGTCACCACGATGATAATATTGGTTTGCCAAAGCTTTGCGAATGATAACGGTTTCACCATCGTGGAGTGTCGGCTCCATTGAGGGACCGCTTACCATGGATAATCCGAAAGAAAAATAAATTACCACGAGCAAGACGAGGGGAATCAACCAAATCAGAGCAGATCGTTTTTTTTCTTTAATCATAGAAGAGTCCTTCTTTTGCCCTCTGTTTCTTTCTGTAAAAAGGTAGAATTCATTATTGTTATTATATTACTTTTTCGTTAATTTGCAAGTTTTGGAAGTTATCATTGACAAACTCTTCGTTTCGATGTTAGAATGTTGGAGAAAATCGAGTACATTTGGTGCCGTGCCGACGGAGAATAGGGAAGTCAGGTGAGAGTCCTGCGCGGTCACGCCGCTGTAATGGGGAAGGGGATTCCCCAGAGCCAGAAGACCTGCCAAATGTAAGAAATGCACTGATGCTACGAACGATGGCATGGTGTTGTGACTGTCTTTGTCTCCACCTGCCCGTGACTCGGTGCAGGTGATTTTATTTTTATTATTTTTTAGGAGGCTTACTATGACCACGAATCAAAGAAGGTTGATTGCGGTTGCCGCAGTCATGGCATTGACGTTTGGAATTGTACCGGTTTCCAACGCAATGCACATCATGGAGGGATTCCTTGCCCCAAGATATTGCGTTATTTGGGGTGTGCTCTGTGTTCCCTTCCTTATTGCGGGTTTTTTTTCCATAAGAAAAACCCTTGCAGAACACCGTAAAACTTTAATTTTGCTGGCAATGGTCGGCGCTTATACTTTTGTAATCTCTGCCTTGAAAATTCCTTCTGTGACCGGTAGTTGCTCCCATGCCACGGGTACCCCCCTGGGTGCATTGCTTTTCGGTCCCAGCGCCATGTCGATTATTGGCATTATTGTTTTATTGTTTCAATCAATCCTTTTGGCCCATGGCGGTTTGACGACACTTGGTGCCAATACCTTTTCTATGGCCATTGCCGGGCCTTTTCTTGCCTACGGTATTTTTAAACTTTGTGAGAAGATCAAAGTGCATCGCAAAGTAAGTATTTTTTTGGCTTGCTGTCTGGGGGACCTTTTTACGTACTGTATTACCTCTTTCCAATTGGCACTGGCCTATCCCTCGGAGGTCGGAGGCTTTGCCGCTTCTCTTGTGAAGTTTCTCGGAATTTTTGCGGCAACCCAGGTTCCTCTTGCTGTAATTGAAGGGATCCTTTCTGTGGTTATCATGATTGCTTTGGAATCTTTTGCCAATTCTGAGCTTCGTGAACTGGGCTATCTCAAAGGAGGTGCCAAATAATGTCAAAAAATGCAAAAATTGTTCTTGTACTTTTGTTACTTTGTGTTGTGATTGCTGTTGTACCTATGATTTTTTTGGGAGGTACCGCTGAATTCGGTGGCGCCGATGGCGAGGCAGAAGCCGCCATTACGGAAATTGATCAAGATTATGAACCTTGGTACGCTTCTCCCATGGAACATATTTTCCCCGATGGCCTTCCCGGCGAGATTGAAAGTCTTCTTTTCTGTTTGCAAGCGGCAATCGGTTCCGGTATCTTTTTCTTCTGTCTTGGGCGTTTGACAATGCGTTCTAAAATGCGCAAACAAATGGCTGCTGCCGGTGTTGATGTAGAATCTGTGGAACATACGAAAGTTGGTAAAAACAAATGATTATGATCGACAAATTGTGCTATTCCTCGAAATTGCGCTACCAAAGTCCTTTCTTGAAAATGGGATTTTCCATAGGACTTTTGTTTCTCTGCGTCATTTCCCGCTCAATTGTCGTATCTCTTTGCATTCTGCTGTTGATGGGGAGTCTCACCGTGATTCGCGGTGGGACTTCCTTCAAACGTTATCGGCATTTTATATTGGTTCCTCTGGCATTTTTGCTTTTAAGCACCGTCGCCATTATGGTGAACCTTTCTCCTGAACCTTTATCGCTTGTGGCAATTCCTGTCGGCCGATCATATTTAACCGTAAGTTGGGCCGGTTTCATTCAATGTGTGAATTTGATTCTTACCGCCCTGGCCGCCGTGTCTTGTCTCTATTTTTTAACGCTTACCACACCACTCACCGATATATTATTGGTGCTTCGGAAATGTAAATGTCCGTATCTTGTTATTGAACTGATGATGCTGATTTATCGGTTTATATTTATTTTGTTCGAATTGGCATCATCGCTTTACCATTCTCAGGCTTGTCGTCTGGGGCACAAAGATTTGAAAACAAGCTGGAATTCCATGGGAAAACTAATGGCAGTTTTGTTGGTTCGAGCCATGCAGAAATCCAATCGACTGTTTGATGCTATGGAATCCAGATGCTATAATGGTACTATTTTAGTATTGGAGGAGCATCAAGCTGCTGCCAAAAAAGAAATCGTCGCAGCGTGCGTCACTGTGGCGATCTTGGTTGGGGTTGCGGTGATATGCTCTTATTTCGGGATTTAATACTTTCCTGATACATAGATGAGGAGTAAAACCATGAGTGATACAATTATCAAAGCAGAATCCCTTTGCTTTACTTATGAAGATGGTACAGAAGCCTTAAAGGGAATTGACCTTGAAATCGGACGCGGGAGAAAAGTCGCTTTTCTTGGTGCCAACGGTTCGGGAAAGTCTACATTTTTTTTCTGCTTGAATGGAATTCATCGGCCTTTATCCGGTCAGTTATACTTTGATGGTGAACCTTACGATTATAGTAAACAAGGACTGCTTAAGATCCGCAGCAAAGTAGGAATCGTCTTTCAGGACCCCGACAGTCAGCTTTTTTCCGCCAGTGTTTATCAGGAAATTTCCTTTGGGGCGATGAATTTGGGGTTACCGGTAGACGAAGTCCAGAGCCGTGTTGAACAGGCTATTCAAGATTTAGAGATTACCCCCTTTCGAGACAAGCCCACACATTTCCTCAGTGGCGGACAAAAGAAACAGGTATCGATTGCCGATATTTTGGTGATGAATCCCGATGTGATTGTACTTGATGAACCTGCGGCAGCCTTGGATCCTAAACATACGGTTATCGTGAACCATCTCATTGATAAACTCAGTGAACGGGGGATCACAACCATTATTTCAACTCACGATGTAAACCATGCCTATGATTGGGCCGACGATGTCGTATTGTTTCTCGATGGTAGAGTACTTTTATCCGGGTCACCGGAGGAGGTTTTTTCCGATGATGAGGCATTATATAAGACAAATTTGGAAAAACCGGCGGCATTACGGCTTTTTGAGGATTTATGTCAAAAAGGAATTCTTGATCATTCTTTGCCACTTCCCAGGACCTTAGAGACTTTAGAAGAGTATATCCAGCAAAGTTCCGTTGTTCGAAAGGGGTTTTAAGTCATGAATACAAAAAACACAAAAAGCATTTTAGTGGTAAGTTTTGGAACCAGTTATGATGATACGAGGGAAAAGACCATTGATAAATTAGAAGAAGATCTGCAAAATGCGTTTCCTGATAGAAAATTTTATCGTGCTTGGACCAGTAAGATGATTATCAAAAAAATTTGGAAACGCGACGGCATCAAAATTCATACCGTAACTGAGGCCATGGAGGAGATGCTGGCTGACGGTGTCCGTGACGTGGTGATTCAGCCCACACATATCTTGGGCGGAGTGGAAAATGATTTTATGACAGAAGATGCCATGGCTTTTGCGGATCAATTTGATTCCATTGTCATCGGCGATCCTCTTTTAATCGAAACAGAGGATTACTTCGCTACTATTGATGCGGTGACTGCGGAATACGATGTTCCCAAAGATGAAGCATTGGTTTTTATGGGGCACGGCACCACCCACCAAACCAACAGTGTTTACGCTGCTTTGGATTATATGTTCAAAGATTCAGGTCACGAGAACTATTTTATGGGCACAGTTGAAGCTTATCCCGAGTTTGAAAATATGTTAAAACTTTTGAAAAAATCTCCTTACCAAAAGGTGACTCTGGCGCCGTTTATGATTGTGGCCGGTGATCACGCAAACAATGATATGGCCGGTGACGAAGATGATGCGTGGAAGACCATGCTGGAGAAAGAGGGATATGAAGTTTCCTGCGTTTTGAAGGGACTTGGGGAGATCCCTGCCATTCGCCGAATCTTTACAGAGCACGCTTTAAAGGCTGTGAAGAATTAAAAGTAATGAGAGAAAAATCGTTTTGACATTGTATGTCCAATGAAAGGATGATCGGAAACGAATCATTCTATAAAAATGTAATAAGAGATTATAAAAACGGTGCGCTTCTAAATGCGCACCGTTTTTATAATCTCTTATTTATTACTTTTCAATGCCTTTTCGAGCCGGAATTCCCCGGTCAAAAGGATGTTTGATTTTTTGTATGTCAGAAACGTAGTCCGCTAATTCCATCAAAGATGATTCGGGATTTCTTCCCGTCAGCACGATTTCCAAAGACTCGGGCTTTTCCTTGAGGTAACGCACCAGCAACCCACGGTCAACCAGGTCGTGATTGTAAGCCCCGATGATTTCATCTAGTATCAGCATGCGGCTGTTGGTTTCTGCCACTTTGTGAATGGCACTTTCCAGTAATTTGGTGTATGTGACTTTGGCTTCGGCCTTTTGCTTTTCCGAAAGATTTTTATAAAAACCATAGATTTTTTCAGAGGAGACGAGATGGATCTCGGGGATCTTTTCTAAAATATTCCGTTCACTAGAACGGTTATTTTTTAGGAATTGGGCAAATACCACTTGTTCGCCGCTGCCGGAGCAGCGCACGGCTAGACCTACGGCGGCGGTAGTTTTTCCCTTACCGTTTCCGGTGTAAATATGTATCAATCCTTGCATTGATCCGCGCCCTCCAAATCCTTCAGACATTGTTTGAATACGTCGATTAACCGTCGGTTATTGTTGCGATCTTTGACTGCTATGCGATAAAATCCGTTGGTAAGACCTTCATAGTTACTGCAGTCGCGAATTAAAATTTGGTGCTTTTTACATTCTTCATGAAGGTCTTTGGGACCCTTTAAAAAAATATAATTTGCCATGGAACCATAGGTGGTCATTCCCAGCGCGTCAATGGATTTTGTGAGGTAGTTCCGCTCCTCTTTGATGATTTTTTTGGTTTTTGCCACGTATTCCGTCTCTTTTAGAGCGGCGATCCCTGCCCATTGTGCCGGAGTGGATACACTCCATGGCTGCGTTACTTCCTTCATCTTCTTCAAAAGCTTTCCATTGGAGGTGAGACCGTATCCCAGACGCAGCCCTGCCATGGCATAAAGCTTGGTAAAGGCTTTTAAAATAAAAAGCTGATGGGTCTGGGATAGAAATTCCTTCATTGTGTATTCCTCAGGTTCGTCAAGGAAATCGTTGAAGCACTCGTCCAGGACAAAAAAGATATCATGATCTTCGCATTGTTTTAAAATGCGGGTGAGAAAATCCTTATTTGATAAAAGTCCTGTGGGATTGTTGGGATTACAGAAAAAAATGATGTCGATATCTTCTGTCAGTAGATCGAGGTAGTCTTCCTGCAAACGGAAGCCTTTTTCTTCTTTTAAATAATAATATTGGATTTCACAGCCGACTGCCCGCAGAGCTTGTTCATATTCATAAAATGTCGGCGCGATGATTAGGGCTTTCTTGGGCCTTTTTGCCAATACGAGACTGAAAATGAGATCCGCAGCGCCGTTTCCGCAGATGATCTGTTCCTGCGGAATATTTTCGCTTTGACTCAAAGCTTTGCGCAATTCCCTACACTGAACGTCGGGATACTCCGCAGAGCGTTTTGCTCCTTCCGTAACAGCATCTATGATTCTTTGTGGGATCCCCAAGGGGTTGATATTTGCCGAGTAATCGAGCATATTTTGGTAGGTGTAAATGTCACCGCCATGAACGTGCATAAATCATGTACCTCTCTTTTTATTTGTCGCATACAGTACCCTTATCATCATACAAAATCGTTCATGAAATTGCAAGGACAGCTCCGCATATTGAGTTTGAAAATTTTGCGTAGAACGTGTATTTTTTCGCTTTTACTTTTTTCTTTCCCGATTTAGTGATATACTTTTTAATGATATGCTTAAAGCATCAATTTCTATTTCTGTGTTGGGAGGTATTTATGGCAAAAACATTGGTACTGGCGGAAAAGCCTTCGGTAGCAAGGGAGCTTGCCAGGGTGCTCGGCGCCAAAAAGAACGGTCCCGGCTGCATCATGGGGGAGAAGTATATTGTCACTTGGGCATTGGGACATCTTGTTACATTGGCGGAACCGGAGCATTACGGCGACCAATACAAAAAATGGTCATTGGATACACTGCCTATGCTGCCAAAAACCATGGCGCTGAAAGTGATTCCCGAAACCTCAAAACAGTATCGAAACGTCAAAGCCTTGCTATTATCAAAGGATGTCTCATCGGTGATTATTGCCACCGACGCCGGTCGTGAAGGAGAATTGGTGGCTCGATGGATCATCGATAAATCCGGTTGCAAGAAACCTCTGAAACGCCTCTGGATCTCTTCACAGACAGATCGTGCCATCAAAGAGGGTTTCGCCAATTTGAAAGATGGTAAGGAATATTTGCCTTTGTATCGTTCCGCCCAGAGCCGCGCCGAAGCCGATTGGTTGGTGGGTTTAAATGTAAC
Source organism: Candidatus Cryptoclostridium obscurum (assembly GCA_904420535.1). Taxonomy (GTDB): domain Bacteria; phylum Bacillota; class Dehalobacteriia; order UBA7702; family UBA7702; genus Cryptoclostridium; species Cryptoclostridium obscurum. Next base: position 12,314 of record CAJFVQ010000019.1, on the reverse strand, counting down.
ACGGGCATTAACTTGTAAATTCAACGCCCAGCTTTCTGCCGGTCGCGTACAAACGCCGACCTTAGCTCTTTTGGTACGGCGGGAAAAAGAAATTCGTGATTTTAAACCCCAAGAGTATTATACCGTCAAGGCGGATTTGGGAACATTTTTCGCGACGAGGAAAGACCCAAAAGGGAACAGCGCCATTTTCGATCAAAAAGAGGCCGAATCTATTCAACGAAAAATTCGTAGCGGCAAATTCACAGTAACGGAGCGAAAAGCATCGAAAAAATCAGTCCCGCCGCCGCTTCTTTACGATTTGACGGAACTGCAAAGGGATGCTAACAAACTTTATCACTTTTCCCCAAAAGAAACCCTTAGCTATATGCAGCGGCTTTACGAGACTCATAAGGTACTGACTTATCCCCGCACCGATTCTCCTTATCTAACTGAGGATATTGTTCCGACGTTGCAAGAACGTCTCAAAGTTTCAGCCGTCGGGGAATTGTCTGCTCCCATCGGTGATATTTTAAAAAATCGTCGTTCTATCGCTAAAACTTGTGTAAACGATGCAAGAGTCAGTGATCATCATGCCATTATTCCCACGGAGGAGCCGCCGAATTTTCTCAATATGTCAGCGGAAGAAAAAAAGATCTACTTTTTGGTGATGAAACGTTTCATTGCCGCTTTTTATCCCCACTGGGAATACGAAAATATCCGCGTGACTTTGTCCTGTGAAGGTGAAACCTTTACCGCCCAGGGAAAAGTGGTTTCGGATAAAGGCTGGAAACGGGTTTATGACTGGACCGATGAGGAAGGAGAGGAAAACCAAAATCTTCCTTCTCTGCAAAAAGGGGATGTCTTTATTTGCGAAAACACATTATTAAAAACAGAGTTTACCAAAGCTCCCTCCCGTTATACAGAAGCCAGCCTGTTGAGCGCCATGGAGAATCCCTCAAAATTCATTCAAGATAAGTCAATGAAAGAATATATCGGTGGCGGCCTTGGAACCCCTGCTACCCGCGGCGATATTATTGACAAACTCTACAATGCTTTTTATATGGAGAAAAAGGACAATGTGATCATTCCCACAACCAAAGCTATGCAGCTGATGGAACTGGTGCCGTCGGATCTGAAAGAACCACTGTTGACGGCGAAATGGGAAAAGGAACTGGAGTCCATTGCCAAAGGGGAGAATGACGGCAAGAAATTTATCGGTAATATCCGTCATTATACGACGGATTTGGTGAAAATGGTGAAAAACAGTACCGCTCAATACACTCCCGACAACCTTACCAGAACGCCCTGTCCTCAGTGCGGAAAAATGATGCTGGAAGTCCACGGCAAACGGGGAAAAATGTTGGTTTGCCAGGATCGGGAATGCGGTTATCGACGCAATGTTTCCCTAAAAACCAACGCCCGTTGCCCGAACTGTCATAAAACTATGGAGCTGTTCGGCGAAGGGGAGAAAAAAACCTATGTATGTTCTTGTGGATTTCGTGAAAAGGCAGAGTCTTTCCATAAAAGAAAAAAAGAATCCTCTGGCGGTTCCAAACGGGAGGTCCAGAATTATCTGAGAGATCAAAATAAAAAAGCAAAAGCCGAGGAAATGAATCCTTTGGCCATTGCTTTGCAAAATGCTATGAAAAATAAAAAATAGATCAATGCATGCTATTTGCTCCGTTTTTACGGAGCATTTCTTTTTTTTATGACCTATGATATAATATAACCCGAATGATCAATTCGGACAGTAGAAGGAGGGATTTTGGGATGGAATGGGTTATCATTGATTTAGAGACCACCGGTGTAGATCATCGTAATGATCAAATCATCGAGATAGGTGCCGTTCTTATCAATGAAAAGGGGCGAACCGAAGAATTTCAAACACTTGTGAATCCCGGCATATCCCTCCCTTATGTGATTACGGAACTCACGGGGATTACTGATGAGATGCTAGAAGGACAGCCTTCTATTGATGATGTGATCCCCGATTTGCTTGACTTTATGGGGGATGCAATCCCCATTGCCCATAATGCTTCCTTTGAAGCTGGGTTCCTTCGGCGTTACCTTGGTTTGGAAAATGAGGAATGGCTCGATACCATTATTTTGGCGAAAATCGCTTTTCCCACCTTAGGTAGCTATTCTCTGGCCAATCTTGTTACTGCGTTGGAATTGACCAATGACGCGCCACACCGTGCCCTGGCCGATGCCAAAGCAACGGTTTTACTGTTTCAGGCTGCGGAAAAAGTGTTTGCGTCCATGGACCGCGGCGTGGTGGCGGCGCTTATTGAAATCTTAGCGCCTTCTTATCCGATCTACAGCGAATATTTTCAGCGATTTGAGCCTGACACTTTGGCTCAGCGTTTTTTACCTCCTTACACTAAGCCGGAAAAAATCGACGACGTGATCCCCGAAGAGGAACCTTATGAGATTGACCTTGGAAAATTGCGAAATTATTTTGGGGCATCCTTGGGATTGGGGAAATTTATCGAGGATTATCAGCCCAGAGAATCCCAGATAGAAATGGCGGAAAAGGTGGGGGAAGCGTTCAATGATGGTTCCTTCTTACTTGCCGAAGCTGGAACCGGCACGGGAAAGACCATTGCATATCTGATCCCCTCCGCCATGATGAGTTTGGAGGGCGGTTTCCGGGTCGTCCTCAGTACCCATACCATTCACTTACAGGATCAGATCATCAATAAAGATATCCCCGATATCAACCGCCTTTTTGGAGGACGTTTAAAGTCGACCTTGGTGAAAGGGCGCAGTCACTATCTTTGTTATCGTCGTTGGGCTGCCGCCTTCACCGACTCGGAAAAGGATAACGCCGCATTTATGGCTCATATTCTTCCCTGGGTGGTGGAGACTGAGGATGGTGACGGTGATTTTCTCAATTTGAATGCTCGGGAACGCAGGGAATGGCAAAAGTTTTCCGCAACGGGAGATACTTGTTTGCGGGGGCACTGCCCCTATTATCGCAATAAGTGTTTTGTTTATCGTACTCGTCGCAAGGCGGAACAGTCTCATCTGGTTGTGATTAACCATTCGCTTTTGTTGACCGATTCCATGACGGCTGGGGGAACCTTGCCTCCTTCGGACTATCTTGTCATCGATGAAGCCCATCAGCTGGATAAAGTCGCTGAGGAAAATTTGGGATACACCTTTTCCTATTTTGACCATCTCTCTCTTCACAACGACCTCCGCCGTACTTTGCAAAAACTGTTGAAGATGGCTGCCTTTCCCGGTCTATTCTCAAAGGATGAAGAGATGGAAGCCCTCAAAGAACGAGAAGATGAGCTGAAAAGCTTGCTCAATGATTTTGATGAACGAGTAGCCAAAGGCGATGAAATGTTTATTGCCTTGAAGAATAGTTATTACCAGTTTCATCAGAGCAAGAATCCTGTTTCAAAAACGTGGCGCGTTGACCGCCGCGTGCGTGAAAATCATCTTTGGCAGGAAACAGAGACTCTTTTGGAAAATTATCATCTCAGCTTGTCGGAATTATCAAAGGGATTGCGTCGCATGGCCATGGAGTTTGAAAATGAACTCAATGACGATGGAAATGAAAGAGAGAAATATCAGATTTCCTATTTGTTATGTAAATTGGATGAGGGGCTCAATGCAATTTATTATTTCCTCCGCGGCGAATCGGAAAATATGGTGGCTTGGTTGGAGGAAGGAAACGAACGGATGCTTTATCCAATTTTGCGCTTGGCTCCCATTAAAGTGAATGAAATTCTGGCGGAAAATCTTTTCGCTTCCAAAGAAAGCATTATATTTGTTTCCGCTACTTTAAGCGTGAATCGTAAATTTCAATATTTTAAAAATAATTGCGGACTCGATTTAATCGACAAACCATGCACTGACTTGCTTTTACCGTCGCCTTTTGACTACGAGCATCGCGCTTTGTTGGTTGCCGCCAAAGACCTTCCTTTGGTTACATCGGTCAGTGAGTATGAATATCTTGATAAAATTGCCGACGCTGTCATCCGTTTGACTACAGCTAGTAACGGTAGGTCATTGGTGCTGTTTACCTCCCATGTACAACTGCGCGAGGTTTTTCGCCGTATTGAAAAACCTTTGTCAGAAAAGGGGATCACTGCTTTGGCCCATGAGATCAGCGGCAACCGCACATCTCTTTTAGAAGCCATCAGAGAAAACAGCAAGACTGTGATTTTGGGAGCCAACAGTTTTTGGGAAGGTATTGATATCGCAGGAGATAATTTGAGTCTGCTCATCATTGTAAAGCTTCCTTTTTGGCCCCCTGATATGCCTACCATCGCTGCGAAATTGGAACAAATGGAGGCGGAACGGCGCAATTCTTTTATGGAATTAAGCCTTCCCCAAGCAGTAATCCGTTTCAAGCAGGGGTTCGGTCGTCTTATACGAAAAGAGGATGATCGCGGTGTGATTTGTGTTTTGGACCGCCGCATTTACGAAAAGCGATATGGTTCTCAGTTCATCAATTCTTTGCCTGTAAAGAAACTTTATCCTTTGACGGTAGAAGAAATCGCCGGGATCATTGAAAAAAAATTGTAAGAATCTGGAAAAGGGTATCATATTTCCGCCCGGTGTTCATAAAATAAATTAGGAACAAAAGGGGAGTGATACTATGAAAATATTTTATTTTCGTTTACCCGCGAAGTTAAGAAAGCTGTTTTTGCGGGACGCAAAGGAAAAATCTTAAAATTTTATTTGTAAACCAAAGGAGAAAAGAGCCAAACCTTTTTCTCCTTTTGAGTATTTCTATCTATTGAATTCAGACGAATTCTCTATGAATGTTTTGAAAAGGAAAGCCCAATCACTGCACAATCAATCAATGGGAAAGCGCATCAAATTTTTATTATTATTGCTTAAAAATTCATAGTTCTGATTTAAACCATCGCAAATGATAAAAACGCCTCAATGTCTTGAGGCGTTTGATTTTTGGAGAGCTTTTTTATTTAACCAGTTCTTTGATTAAGTCAACACACTTGCGAATACCGAGGACACCGCTGTCTAACGTCATATGGTAGCTGACGGCTTTTCCCCACTTTTTACCGGAATAATAGTTATAATAAGAGGATCGTTTTCTATCAATTTTAATGATTGTTTCTTTCAGTCCATCGGGGTCAAGACCGTATTCTTCCGTAGCTCTGCGCACTCGTTCTTCGATATCGCTGTGAATAAAAACATTGTGGCAGTCCTTATGGTTTCTAAGTACATAGTCGGCGCATCGTCCAACAATAACAGCATCACCTTCTTCGGCAGCTTTTTTGATGACATCAGACTGAATTAAAAATACCTTATCATTGATGGAAATATCGTTCATTTCTGCCAGGCGATTGTTGTTGCGATAGATTCCCAAAGTGAGGGCATGGAAAAAATTCCCCGTAACGGATTCTTCATTGTTTTCAAAAAAATCCCGATGGATCCCGCTAGCTTCCGCTGCTTTATTGATCAATTCTTTATCGTAAAATGCAAATCCCAATTCATCCGCGAGAATTTTACCGATTTCTCTTCCGCCGCTGCCAAATTGCCGGCCCAATGTGATAACTTTACCCATGCTGATCGCTCCTTTCCGCTTTGTCACTATTTGATTTTGTCCTTATTATAATTAATATTATAGCACAAAAACGGTGTTTTTTTCAATGTTGCTTTGTTGTCTTTGCCTTATTCAACTCCTACAATGGTACCTAAAAGACTTCCCACAAAAATCAATACAGTTTTTTGCGTTAGGATCCAAAGTCTGGGTTCTCCCCAGATAAATGTCAAGGTTAAAAGGACTATAAAAAATACCATTGCCAATGCGATGCCGTGGAGCAATGTGTTTTTCTTGCAAGAGCGGGCGGTCATAAGACCACCGCAAAACAGGGAAAGAGCGATTGCAATATTGCCAAAAATGGTCAGCGTATTCGTTTGGATGGGGAACAGGTAGAAAACCCCGCTAAAAATGATGACGGTGACTGTCATGGATACTAGGGTAAATAGGGAACCTTTCAAAAGTATTTTGAGCGAAATGTGTCCGGTCATAGATAAACCTCCTTATTTTTTGTGAAATCTTAAGGTAATTTTTTGCTTTTTCTCGAAATATCTTGACGTTTGGTTTGAAAAACACTAGAATATAGCTATCTGAATTCATGATTTTACAACATAATTAGAAGGGGATATAAATGGATACGAAAATTGATAAACAGAGAATTGAAGCAGCTGTGAAAGAGATATTGATTGCCATTGGTGAGGATGTGGAACGGGAAGGACTTTTGGAAACTCCTGCCCGAGTTGCCAGAATGTATGAAGAAATTTTTGCCGGTCTCCATATGGATCCCAGCGAGCATCTTTTAAAACAGTTTTCTGCTGATAAACACGATGAAATGGTTATCGTCAAGGATATTCCGTTTTATTCCATGTGCGAACATCATTTAATGCCCTTTTACGGTGTCGCTCATGTTGCTTATATACCGGATCGAAATGGCGCCATTACCGGGCTTTCCAAGATTGCCCGTACTGTGGAAGGTTATGCCAAACGCCCTCAACTTCAGGAGCGGCTGACCTCTCAGATTGCCGATGGCATTATGGATAAATTGAAACCCACCGGTGTACTCGTTGTCATTGAGGCGGAACATATGTGCATGACCATGCGTGGCGTTAAAAAACCGGGTTCCAAGACGTTAACGTCGGCAGTGCGCGGTGTATTTAAGAAAAATGCCGCAACCCGTTCTGAAGGGTTCTCTTTGATTCGTGATAAATGGTAAGACTATGATTTGTCCTTAATACAAAGTCTTTTGTATGGCTGTAAGGATAATTATGATAGGAGAGCGTGACTTTAAGCCATTGCAAATGATGTAATGTTCAGGTCACGCTTTTTTCTAAGAGGTGTTATATGTCAAAAATTTTCGGTGCAATCAAAGAACTGTTAATTACGCTTATCATTGCAGTTCTGATCGCTATGGTTTTAAAATTTTTTATTATTGATTCTTGCAAAATTCTTTCAGGTTCCATGGAACCTACCCTGGTAAAGGATGACCGTATCCTTGTTTTTAAACTGGCTTACGTTTTTGGAGAGCCGCAACGTGGTGATATTATTATTTTTGATCCTCCGGACGAAGTGGATCAAGGTGTTGAATATATCAAGCGTATTATTGGTCTTCCCGGAGATACCATCGAAGTGAGTAACGGTATGATCTATATCAATGGCGAACCTTATGAAGAAGATTACATTGCGGAAGAACCCACTTACGAGTTTGGTCCCGTAACCGTACCAGAAGGAGAATACTTCGTTTTGGGGGATAACCGCAATCGCAGCGCCGATGCCCACGTGTGGAGTTATCCTTTTATTTCTCTCGATGATATTCAGGCCAAAGCGATTTGTCAGTATTATCCTTTCAATGAAATGGAGCTTTTGACCGATTAAGCAGTAAAGAATCATAAAGTATGGATAAAGAAAGGGAACGATGAACTATGAAAATCTTGATCGTGAATGATGACGGCTATCGTGGCATCGGAACCCACGCGTTGATTCGCGCTTTAAGAAAGGACCACGAATTGACTGTGGCTGTGCCCTCTCGGGAAAGGAGTGGTAACAGCAACTGTATTACGTTTTTAACGCCTCTCACCGTTGAAAAAATTCATCTGAACTCCCTAGATTTCGATGTATGGACCGTGGATGGTACCCCGGCAGACTGTGCAGTGATGGCATTGGACCAACTTTGTGAGGAACCTCCCGACGTCGTTATATCCGGTATTAATAACGGCTACAATATTGCTGATGGCGTTATTTATTCCGGAACGGTAGCCGCCGCTCTTCAAGGCGCTATGAAAGGGATTCCTACCTTTGCATTGTCAGCCAATCACAGTTACGCATGGTTTGATGATGCGGCGTCGCTTTTTGCGGATCTGTTGCCGAAATTTATGGAGAAAGAAAAGGGAAACCATTTCTTTTACAATATCAATTTCCCGGATGTTCCTGTTAATGAGATCAAAGGAATTTGTAAAGCGACCATATCCCAAGGGCGAATGGTAAACCATTTGGAACAACGGGTTAGCCCCTATGGCCGTCCTTATTATTGGCACGCTTATGATCTAGATACGGAGTATGATTTATGCAAAGAAGAAGGAAGTGATGGCTATGCCACTAAAAATGGCTATATTTCCATTACTCCTCTGCGTGTCGATTACTTGGATCGCGACGCCTTCGAAACTATGTACGACTACGATAACGTTTTCCGCGACTGGAAAGACGGGCAATAAGCTCTTTGTCAATGCCACCCATCCAATAAAGCAGCAGTAAATAAACAGCGCAAAATGCAATTCCCAGCATAGTGACGGCCAGTAATTCCGGTATGGACGAAGGCAACCGTTGACTGAGTGCTTCCAGAACAAATAACCCAAACAATGAGACGAATAATGGCAGGATCATGGTTTTGAATAATCGAAATCTGATCCTGATTTTTCTTTTTAGATAAATCATGGCTGTGGCCCAAAGAATGATATCACTAAAAATAAAATAAATGATTCCTTGTTCCATAGTAAAGTTACCATGATAGCATCCCAGAGCCAGTAATAAGATATAGAGGCCGTCGCCAATGCAAAGAATTGCCAAAATGGATTTAAAGTAATTCAACCCTTGCATCACAGCAATCAAAGGCTGTTGTAAATAAAAGAAAATCCCTCCCATGGCCAAGAGGGTCAGCATGGGGGCAGCTTCTTCCGCTGCGAAAAGAATGCGACATAAAGGTTCCGCAAAATAGAAAATTAACGCCAATAAAGGAATGGCAGTATAAGCAGTAAAAAGCAAGCTATCTTCAATGCGACTTTTCATTTTTTCTTGGGCGTTTTCTGCTGCCGCTTCGGCAATGGCCGGAATAAGCGGTGTCGTCAGAGCGTTGGTAATAATGGCCGGAAGATGAAGTATGGTCATAGCAACCCCGCTAAAATATCCGAATAACGTTGCCGCTGTTGACGCAGTACAACCACCTGCCATCAAAGCGCGAGGAATCAGAACTGCTTGACAACTCATGGCAAAGGACACCGCAAGTCGGCTCATGGTAATGGGGGTTCCCATGCGTACCATTCGGCTGGCAATATTTTGCTGAAAAATACCTTTTGTTTTTGCGGATTTTTTTTCTTTTCGAAACTTTTTCCAAAGGTAAAGGCCGCCGCTCCACTCTGCCAGGAAAGTTGCGGCAGAAAGCCCCACCAACAGTATTGTGATGGTATATCCGCGATCAATCAAAAAAATAATGATGCCGATGCCTGCTACAACTCGAACAATTTGTTCCACTGCTTGGCTTTTTCCCAGGAGCGAGGTCATATGACTTCCCTGAAAATAGCCGCGGTAAACGGAAAAAAATGAAATAATTAATACAGTGGGAATCGTTGCAAGAAATCCGAAATCTATGCGGCGATCAGAAAAAATGAACTCTCTAACAAAAGGAAAAACCGCAATTACAATAAAAGATACGGCAAAACCGGTAATTACCAGCAGTATCATACCGGTTTTTACAATGGACATGGTGTATTTTCGTTCAATATCACGGCTTACGAGATTTGAAATGGCAAGGGGAATTCCCCAGGAAGCCACGACTAAAATTAAAGAAAAGATCGGCGAGATCATTTCCCATAAGCCAAGTCCCTCACCGCCGATCAAACGAATCAAAACGCCACGGTAAACGAGACTTAAAATTTTAACAAAGAAATTGGTTATCATTAATATGACTGCACCGAAAATAATACTTTCTTTCACCAAACCCCCTCCTGTGTAAAGCCTATGGAAACAACGGAAAATTAGACGAAAAATATTTCGTCATTTTTCAGAGAACCAAGATTGCACTTTGTCACTTCTTTGAGAATAGCGTTTGATGAAATCGATTGGAGCCCAAATAAGTCAACATTGTCTCAACGTAATGACTTGAAACGGCATTGAATGAGTCAAAATGATTCAAAAAATTTATATTTATAACCTCTTTTCATCTTGAAAGACCGCATTTAAAAATGTCTCATTATGAAATACCTGTTAAACAGATGTTTATAAAAATTTATTTCTTTCTCTTGTAATGAAGCAGTTTGGAACGACTCTTGCATAAATAACTTGCTGAAACTGTGTAGTAACCTTATTTATTATCAGAAGGGAGAAAGAGAATGGCTAAAACTCAAACAAAGAAGAGAAAATTCTCTGTGGAACCTTGGGTCTTTATTCCGCCATTAATTGCAGTGATTGCTTTGGTGGCATGGGTTGTGAGCAACCCAGAAGGTGCCGGGGCAGCATTGAGCAACCTCGCATTTGGAACGATCTGTGGTGATTTCGGTTGGTTTTTTGAATGGTATGTTTTTGCAATCGTTATCATTTGTGTGGTATTATGTATTCATCCAGTAGGGAAAAAAAGATTTGGCAGTGAAAAGCCGGAATACTCCACCTTTTCCTGGCTTGGAATGATTTTTACCGGCGTTGCCGGTTTCGGTGTTTTGACATGGACTTCCATTGAATGGTTCTATTACTATCAAGCGCCGACAGAAGGTGTAGAGCCTTACTCGATGGAAGCTCTTTATCAGGCGACGGCTTATCCGCTTCATCATTGGGGGTTCATCATCTTTTCCGCAGCTACTCTTGTAGCGGTGCTTTTTGCCTATCAGATCTATTGTAAAAAAGTAAGCGATGTTCGTCCCTCTACGGCCTGCGTTGCCGTACTGGGAGAAAAGCATGCCAAAGGCGCCCTCGGTAAAATTATTGACGCTTTGCTTGCCATCAGCATTCTTGCTGGCATTGTTACAGCCATCGGCGTAAACGTACCAACGTTGTTCGGAATTATTTCCCGTGTCTTTGGTACGCAACCTTCCTTTGCTGCTCAAGCTTTTGTTATCATCCTCTGGTCGGTGGTCATGGCAATTCTTCTTGCTTCAGGTGTGGGGAAGGGATTAAAAATATTTAGCGATGTCCGCGTGGTCATTGGTTTTGGTTTATTGATTTTCCTCTTGTTTGTAGGACCTACATCCTATCTTTTGAATGCTTTCGTAGATAATGTCGGCGTCTATCTCAATAATGTTCTCCGTCTTACCTTAAATACCGATACTTTTGCCGGTTCCGGTACGCCGCAAGCTTGGACTGTTTTCTACTGGTGCTGGTATTTGGCTCTGGCATTCCAGACAGGGCTCTTCTTCGCGAAAATCTCCAGAGGCCGTACCGTTCGCCAGTTGGTAATCGGCGCGCTTTTGGCTCAAACGATCGGATCTTGGCTTTTTTTCGGTATCTTCATGAATTATTCCATTTATATCCAGCAAACCGAAGCTGTGGACCTCGCCAATATTATTGCCACTGCTGGTCAAGGGGAAGCCATCGTATCCCTTTGGGATCATATTCCCTTCATTAAATTTCTCTATCCTATTTTGATGATTTATGGTTTTATGTCCATGCAAACACTTTTAAACGGTAATGTTTATGGTATGGCAATGGTTACGTCCAAATCTCTTGGCCCCAACGATGAACCGCCTCGTTGGAACCGTGTGTTCTGGTCTCTCGGAGTCGGTGCAATTGCAATTTCTCTGTTATTGATTGGCGGTATCTCCGCTGCGCAATCCGTTACCATTGTCGGTTCAATCCCTGCCGTCATTGTTATTACCTTGATGGTGGCTGCTTTTATCAAAGAAGTGCGCAAAGGTTGGATGATTCGAAATGATAAAGGAGAAGTGGAATCCTTTGAAGGTTATCAGAGAAAAGAAGAATATGTTCAGCTGGACATTCCGGAAGTGAGCGAAAAAAGTGCGGAACCTGCCGCGGAAATTGTGGAAGAGAAATAAACAGAATATCTGTAACTAGTTTTTAAGTCGTCAGCGTAGAAAGATACATCATCAATTGATGTATCTTTCCTATCTGAAAGGGGTAAACAGATGAAAAAGAATGGAAAAAATATGGCAACAGAACAGCTCGCCCAAGTGCATAAACCAATCTTTATTTTATCAGTCGTTTTTTGTTTGCTTTTTTATGGACCTTTGATCATTTTTCAGGACAAAGCCCAAGGAGCAGTCGATTGGCTGATGGATCTGGTCAGTTATGGCTGCGACTGGATGTTTGAAGGTATTGCCTTTGTCTGTCTTCTTTTCTCTGCCTGGTTGATCTTCGGTCGTTACGGTAATGTGAAACTTGGCGCCAAAGAAGACAAACCGGAGTTTTCCACTTTTACCTGGATTGCAATGTTTTTTTGTGCCGGTATTGGCGCGGGAGCAATTTATTGGGCATGTGTAGAGCCTATCAGTTATCTTTCCGAACCTCCTTTTGGTATCGAGCCCTTTTCTCAGTCCGCACGTGAGTGGTCCATGGCGTACACATATTTCCATTGGGGCATCACGCCCTGGGCGATTTT